>DUMM01000059.1 GCA_012839845.1 Bacillota bacterium
GCAGCGAGCCGCTGCCTGAAGCCTATCTCAAGACCCCTGTGGGAACCATCTTCCGGAAACGGATCTGGTGGCTGCTTCTGCTTTTCCTGGCTCAGGGTATTACAGGCTCCATAATGCAAAGGTATTCCGAGGTTCTCAGTCAAGTGATAGCTCTGTCCTTTTTCATCCCTCTCCTCATCGATGCAGGGGGTAATGCCGGTTCCCAGACCGTTGCCACTCTAGTGAGGGCTCTGGCCCTGGGAGAGCTTACCGTGAAGGATACGTGGAGAGCGTTGAGAAAAGAAATGGTGACAGGCATTCTCTTGGGTACTGTGATCGGTGCTGTTGCCTTTTTGCGGACGAAGCTCATGGGAATAACGGGCAGCCTGAGCCAGGTAGTCGCCCTCAGCGCATTTTTCATCGTCGCATGGGCGTCCACCATCGCTGCCTTGCTGCCCATGCTGCTCTACAAGCTCAGAATCGATCCGGCAATAGTATCGGGGCCCGTTATTACCACGTTGGTAGACGCGGTGGGGATTTTCGGCTATTTCACCATAGCGAGGCTCCTGCTGAAGATTGGATAATTGACGGGCATCTCCGGATGCCCCAAGTGCTGGGAACATTTAGCTGTGCCTTTTCCTTTCACTGAACAAACGCAAAAAGGCCGATGTCTCGGCTGACTGCCCTAAGCCCACGGCCGAAGATGAAAGGAGCAGCGAGGATGGATAGGATCAACACATTTTCTGCAAGGCAAACCGCAGCTTTAGGGCTGGCAAGACCAGCTGTAGCTCACCTGCAGCCCTTTGAGCCGGAGCTGGCAGATCTTCCCCTTGAGAAAATGAAAGCAGAGCTGGGGCAGGATCGGGTGATCAAGCTTTCCTTCAATGAAAACCCCTATGGGCCTTCTCCCCGTGCCGTTGAGGCCATGCAGCGGGAGCTGACACAGCTGCATTTGTATCAGGACTCCAAAGGAGACGATTTGCGGAGGGCTATTGCCGCTGACCTTGAGGTTGAGCCGGAGCAGGTCATTTTGACAAACGGCGCCGATGAGCTGATCTTCCTGACTGCCTTCGCCTTCTTGGAACCTGGTGATGAAGTCATCATCCCGACTCCCACCTTCGGCCAGTACCGGGCATCAAGCCTTGCCATGGGGGCAAGACCTGTGCCGGTGGCCTTAACCGACTTCCGCATTGATGTTGAAACCATCCTGCAGGCTGTATCTTCCTGCACGAAAATCGTTTTCTTATGCAATCCCAACAACCCCACAGGGAGCTTTATCTCCCAAGAGGAGCTGGATTACCTCAGCCGGCGGCTGCCGGAAAACATTGTTCTGGCCATAGATGAGGCGTACATCGATTATGTCACTGATCCTAGCTGTGCCCTGGGACTTCGTTCCCTAGCTCACCGGGAAAATCTCCTCATAATCCGGACGTTTTCCAAGATTCACGGCCTGGCGGCGGCCCGGGTTGGTTTCGGTATCAGCCACGTGCCGCTGATTGAAGCCTTGCAGCGAGCCAGGCTGCCGTTTAATGTCAATCGGATTGGACAAGCCGGGGCTCTGGCCAGCTGGCAAGATAAGGCTTACACAGATACCATGCGGGAACTCAATACCGCCAACCGAGAGTATCTCTATACGCTGCTGGAGTCTGCAGGCATGTCGTATATCCCCTCCCAGACCAACTTCGTCCTAGCAGATGTCAAGCAAGATGCGGCGGCTGTCTTTCGCCAGCTGGCAGAGGCGGGAATTATTGTCCGCAGCGGTGCAGGCTATGGGCTTTATCGACACCTCAGGATCACCGTGGGCCGCAAAGAGGATCTCACCCGTCTGGGAGAAGTACTCCGTCGCTGCTGACTCCCCGAAAGGAATGATCAATAAATATACAAAAATCCCCTCCGAGGGTATTGCATGATTATGTGGTGATGGTGTATAATCATTCACAAGATCAATGCAAGCCATTACGGAGGGGATTTGTCATGAAAAAGCTCAGCATGTTGTTAACGGCGGTCCTTGTAGTTGTTGTCAGCCTTGTATCCTTAGTAGGTCCTGTATGGGCAGCGCAATACTCCATGATTATCTCCCTGCCGACCTGGACCGGCTATGCTCCCCTGTTTCTGGCAAAGGAAAAAGGGTTCTTTGCTAAGTACGGTTTGGACGTGGAGCTGTCGGTGACTCAAGACCTCGGGCCAAGACAGCAGGCCTTCGCTGCTAAGCGAGTAGATGCCTTGGCTACCGCCCATGACGTGCAAGTGCAGGTGGCAGCAGCAGGGATTCCCCTGAAAATTGTCTGGGCCTTTGACGACTCCTGCGGAGGAGATGGGATCCTAGCCAAGCCTGAAATACAGACCATCCAGGATCTAAAGGGCAAGCAGGTTGCCTTCCTGCGGGGTTCCACCAGCCACTTCCTGCTCCTCACAGCTTTGAAGAGCGTTGGGATGACGGAAAAGGACATAACTGCTGTTAACATGACTGCCGGTGATGCCGGAGCAGCCTTCGTTGCCGGCCGGGTAGACGCTGCAGTTACCTGGGAGCCCTGGCTGAGCCAGGGAAGCAAGAGCGGAGGCCATGTGCTGGTGGACACCACAGATTTTCCGGGCGTAATTGGCGACTCCATAGCCTTCCACGGCGACTACGTAGCCAAGAACCCCGAGGCTGTCCAGGCTTTTGTCAAAGCCATGAAGGATGCCATGGAGTACTGGCACGCCCATCCAGAGGAAAGCAATCAGATTATGGCCAGCGGCATGGGCATCACCCTGGATGAGTTTGTAGCCACTTTGGAGGGACTGAAGCTCATGGATTACCAGGACAACCTGGCGTTCTTCGGCACGGAGGGCAAAGCCGGCCCGCTGTACGATGTGCTCCAGAATGCAGTCAATTTCTACTACGACCTAAAGATCATTCCAGCTAAAGTCAATGTCGAGGACCTGGTGGCTCCTGAATTTCTCTGGGATGCCCAGGACTAATGAGGTGTTATTGATGCGGCTAAGGCAGTATCTTGTCCTCAAAGGTAACATCCCATCTGGGTTATATATCGGTCTCGGGTGTCTGTCCTTCGCGGTCTTGATGGCAGTCTGGTGCATCCTGACATATGGCGGTGTGGTTCCCGCCCTGTTTCTGCCGTCACCGTCGGAGGTAGCTGTTCAGTTCTACCGCATGCTGACTGAGCTGAACCTGGTGGGAGATATTCTGGCCAGTGTTTACCGAGTTTCCGCCGGATTCCTCCTGGCCTCCTTGATGGGTGTACCGTTGGGGCTGTTGATGGGGTCGTTCAAACTGGCTGAAGGATTGATTGAGCCTCTGGTCGGCTTTGTCCGGTACATGCCGGCCTCGGCTTTCATCCCCCTCTTGATCCTCTGGATCGGTATCGGTGACCTTGAAAAAATCGCAGTGATTTTCATCGGTACCTTTTTCCAGCAGGTTCTGATGATCCGGGATGTGGCCAAGAATATCTCCCAAGAGTTGATCGACACTTCGTATACACTAGGGGCTACTCAAAGGGCTGCTTTTCTCAAGGTGGTTCTGCCGGCAGCCCTGCCCGGCATTGTAGACACTTTGAGGATTACCCTAGGCTGGGCCTGGACTTACCTGGTAGTTGCGGAGCTGGTAGGTGCCAGCTCCGGTCTCGGCTACATGATCATGGAAGCACAGCGGTTTCTGCGGACAGCAGGGATTATTGTGGGCATCTTGGTGATCGGGCTGTTGGGGTTAATCACCGATACCCTGTTCAAAGCCCTCTATCACCGGATGTTTCCCTGGCTAGAGAGGGGGACACAGTGATGACGGCACTGCCTTTAAAGGATCTACCTGAACACGACCGCCAGCCTGCTGCGCAGGGGGCGAAGCTGCGGATTCATCATGTTTCCAAGGTATTTGAACAAAAGGGTCAGCGGGTTACTGCTTTGGAAGATACCCATTTCGATGTCCGGGAAGGAGAGTTTGTCACCATTCTAGGACCGTCCGGCTGCGGCAAATCCACCCTCCTCAAGATAATTGCCGGACTCACTGAACCCTCCTCCGGTTATGTGATGCTCAACAACCGGCGCATCTCTGGACCGGGGGCAGATCGGGGCATGGTTTTCCAGGCCTACACCCTGTTCCCCTGGCTTACGGTGGAGGAGAACATCGCCTTTGGGCTGAAGCTGAAGGGGATGCCCAAAACCCAGCGGCAGGAGATAGTCCAGCAGTATCTGCAGCTCATCGGCCTCGACGGGTTTGGCTCTATGTATCCCAATAGTCTGTCTGGGGGCATGAAGCAGAGGGTTGCCATTGCCAGAGCATTGGCCAATGATCCAGAAGTGCTTCTGATGGATGAACCCTTCGGCGCCCTGGATGCACAAACCCGTACCGTCATGCAGGAGCTGCTGCTCCAAGTTTGGGAGAAGTCCCACAAGACAATTTTGTTCGTGACCCATGACATAGATGAGGCCATCTTCATGGGCGACCGGGTGTATGTCATGACGGCTCGCCCTGGGCAGCTCAAAGCAGAAATTCCCATCCCCATTCCAAGGCCCAGGGAATTCTCCGTGAAGACGACGCGGGAATTCATGCGGCTGAAGGCTGAAATTCTGGACCTTATCCGGGAGGAAAGCTGGAAGGCTGCCAATGAGATCAGGAGTGGAGAGTGCTTGTAAGTTGAAAATGCTCTCAAGCAGTCAACAGGCTGAATTCTTGATCCAGCGCCTGCGCCCTCAAAAAACGCCCAATCAAAAAGAGCTGGCGGGACTTTGTCCCGCCAGCTCTTTTTGTCCTTGACTGCTGACCGCTTCGTCCTATCATCTAGAACAAGGGCTGACCGCCAATCTCTGGAAGCCGATCAGCCCCATTTCCTATACAACCGTTAATCGTTACTGGCTCAAGTCCATCTCAGCCAGCTTCTTGTACAGAGCGTATCTGGACATGGCTTCTGCCTCTGCCTGAGCGTACAGCTCGTCTGCCAGCTCGGGGAACTGCCGCTGCAGGCTGGCATACCGGACCTGGGTCATGAGGAACTCCCGGAACTTGCCGTTGGGCTCCTTGGAATCCAGGATGAATGGGTTCTTGCCTTCCTTCGCAAGGTCGGGATTGTACCGGTACAGCGGCCAGTAGCCGCACTCTACTGCCTGCTTGATCTGCTCCTGACTGTAGGTCATGTTGATGCCGTGGTTAATGCAGGGCGAGTAAGCGATGATCAGGGACGGTCCCTTGTACCGCTCGGCTTCGATTAGAGCCTTCATCAGCTGGTTCATATTAGCACCCATACCCACGGTGGCTACGTACACATAACCGTAGGTCATGGCCATCAAGCCCAGATCCTTCTTGCGGAATCTCTTACCTGCGGCTGCGAACTTAGCTACTGCAGCGGTAGGCGTCGCCTTGGAAGACTGACCGCCGGTGTTGGAGTATACCTCGGTATCGAAGACCAGGACGTTGACATCCTCACCGGAAGCCAGTACGTGATCCAGGCCGCCGTAACCGATGTCATAAGCCCAGCCATCTCCGCCCACAATCCAGATGGATTTCTTGGTGAGGTAATCTGCGAAGGTCTGGATATCTGTCAGCCAAGCCTTCACCTCTCCATCGGCCTTGGCCAGCTCATCCGGCAGCAGAGCCTGGATCTGGTCGCCATAGGTTCGGGAGAGTCCGGCATCATCCATATTATCCAGCCAGCCCTTCAGGGCTGTCTTCAGCTCAGGAGAAACAGGTGCATCCAGCAGAGCCCGAGCCGCATCGGCTAGTTTTGCCCGCTTCTGCTTCACTGCCAGGGCCATGCCAAAGCCGTATTCGGCATTGTCCTCAAAGAGGGAGTTGGCCCAAGCTGGACCCCGACCTTCATGGTTGGTGGTGTACGGACATACCGGTGCACTGCCGCCCCAGATGGACGAACAGCCGGTGGCGTTGGCGATGATCATCCGGTCGCCGAACAGCTGAGTAACTACCTTGATATAGGGCGTCTCGCCGCAGCCTGCGCAGGCGCCGGAGAACTCAATGAGCGGCTTGCGGAACTGGCTGCCCTTGACGGTCTCTGGGCTGAAGTCCACCTCGACGTAAGGCAGGGAATCGGCAAAGTTGTAGTTTGCCACCTCCACCTCAGCAACTTCTGCTAGAGGCTTCATCTCCAGGGCTTTTTCTTTGGCCGGGCAGGTCTGAACGCAGACTCCGCATCCCTGGCAATCCAAGGGCGAAACCTGAATTCTGTACTGCAGGTGAGCCAGACCTTTGCCAACAGCCTTCTTGGTCACGAAGGTCTCAGGAGCGCCTTCCAGGTCCTTCTCTTCAGCTACATACGGCCGAATTGCCGCGTGGGGACAGACGAAGGAGCACTGGTTGCACTGGATGCAGTTCTCCGGTTTCCAGATCGGAACCTCAACGGCCACTCCCCGTTTCTCGTACTTGGTGGTTCCCACCGGGAATGTTCCGTCGGGCTGGAAGAGGCTGACCGGCAGCTCATTGCCCTTGAGGGCATTGACGGGATGGACGACGTCCCTGACAAAGTCGGGAACCGCCTCCTCGGCCACAGCAGCCGCCTCATCTACCGCATCGGCCCACTCGGCTGGATACTTGATCTCAACCAGCTCCTGAGCGCCGCGGTCGACAGCGGCGAAGTTCATCTGAACCACTTTCTCGCCCCTGCGCCCGTAGGTGTTCCGGATAGCTTCCTTAATATACTTCTCGGCCTCTTCGTAAGGAATCACATTGGCGATCTTGAAGAAAGCCGCCTGCAGAACCGTGTTGATGCGGGGTCCCAGACCCAGTTCATGAGCGATCTTTACGGCATCGATATTGTAGAAGCGCAGCTTCTTCTGAGCGATGGTCCGCTTCATGGAGGCGGGCAGCTTGGTCTCCATCTCCTCTACAGTCCAGGGCGAGTTGAGCAGGAAGACTCCGCCCTCCTTGATACCCGCCAAGAGATCATACCGGCCGACATACGACGGGTTGTGGCAGGCGATGAAATCTGCGCTGTCAATGAGGTAAGTCGACTTAATGGGCGTCTTACCAAACCGCAGATGGGATATGGTAACTCCGCCGGATTTCTTGGAGTCGTATTCGAAATACCCCTGAACGTACAGATCTGTATTGTCGCCGATGATCTTAATGCTGTTCTTGTTGGCGCCCACGGTACCGTCGGAGCCGAAGCCGTAGAACTTGCACCGAATCAGCCCTTCCGGTGCCGCGTCCACAGTATCTTTGACCTCCAAAGAGGTATGGGTCACATCATCGGTAATGCCCACAGTGAAGTGATTCTTGGGATTATCCAGGGCAAGGTTGTCATAGACAGCTTTGACCATTGCCGGAGTGAAGTCCTTCGAACCAAGACCGTAGCGGCCGCCAACGATCAGAGGCTTGCGATCCCGGCCGTAGAAAGCAGTGCAAACATCCTGATACAGAGGCTCGCCCTGGGACCCAGGTTCCTTGGTGCGGTCCAGAACAGCGATCCTCTCCGCTGTCTTGGGCACTGCAGCCAAGAAGTGCTCTACTGAGAAGGGACGGTACAGCCTGACTTTGATCAGACCTACCTTCTCGCCCCGGGCCATGAGGTAGTCAATGGTCTCTTCAATGGTTTCACAGGACGAACCCATGGCCACAATTACCCGGTCAGCTTCTGGATGTCCGTAATAGTCGAACAGACTGTAACTGCGGCCGGTAAGTTCTGTTACCTGCTTCATCACATCGAGGACAATCCCTGGTACAGCCAGGTAATACGGGTTGGCTGCTTCTCTTCCCTGGAAAAAGATATCCGGGTTCTGCGCAGTACCCCTCTGAACAGGCCGCTCCGGATGCAGCGCCCGCTGGCGGAACCTCTCAACAGCTTCATAGTCCACCAGTTTGGCTATATCTTCGTAATCGATGGCCTCGATCTTCTGGATTTCATGGGAGGTCCTGAATCCGTCGAAGAAATGCAGGAAAGGCACACTGGACTTAATGGCAGACAAGTGTGCTACAAGTGCCAGGTCCATGACTTCCTGAACTGAACCGGACGCCAGCAGGGCAAAACCGGTCTGGCGGGTTGCCATGACGTCGGAATGGTCGCCGAAAATTGACAGTGCATGGGTAGCAACAGCCCGGGCAGATACGTGGAATACACCGGGCAGGAGCTCTCCGGAGATCTTGTACATGTTGGGGATCATCAGCAGGAGACCCTGCGATGCGGTGAAAGTGGATGCCAATGCTCCTGCAGCTAGGGCGCCGTGCACCGCACCGGCAGCACCGGCCTCGGACTGCATCTCGACGACTTTCAAGGTCTGACCGAAGATGTTTTTCCGGCCTTGGGCAGCCCACTCGTCGGCAACCTCTCCCATCGGGGATGATGGTGTGATGGGATAGATGGCAGCTACGTCGCTTAACGCGTACGCGATATACGCGGCCGCAGTATTGCCATCTATCGACATTTTCACTTTGGCCATTGGTTGATCAACTCCTTACTGGTAATCTGCGTGGACGGGTATATACCTGGCGAATGCTCGTCCTGACAAAGGTGGGATTGAAAAAATCTTACACCACGTATAAGGATACTCCTTTTGGGCATGCTATGTCAATGCCGGCACAGACCGGCGCTGCCGGCAAAAACCAACCGCAAGATCCTAAGGCCGCGCTTGAAAACACTTTACTTCCAAGGATTGCCAGTTACCTTTGTCGGCTTCGAACAATGCCGCGGCAGGATAGAAAAGAATCCCCCTCGACTCTTTTCCACTTTTGCGGGGGTTTTCCTGCTAACTTTCTGCCGGTAAAGAGACAGGGTTTCGCCATCTTTTCCGAGCAGGAACTCCCCCTGCCGAGTAGAAACCTTCTATAACCTCTCACCGAAGTCTACCAGGGGAATGCAAGTAGGAAAGGAGATCTTACCGCATGCGTTTAGGTGACCTGTACCAACTGGCCGTCAATTTGGGGATAGACGCCGATCCCCGAGGAAGAGCAGCCGTTGAGAGAAATCTGCAAAGGGTCAGGGACCAATTTGAGAAGCTCGATGCCGATGAAAAGGAGGAATTCGATCAGGAGAAGCTGACTAACCCTTACGGCGATACCCGCATCTCCTACGGTGACCCTGATCTAGAAATCAACCGGCTGATCGCCGGCGTGGATGTGGATGTTGCCGATCTTATGCTGGCTGACCACCTGCGCCGAAACGGCAACCCCATTGAGCTTGTAGTTTCCCACCATCCGGCGGGGCTTGCCTCCATTCATTTCCCTGACGTTATGTACATGCAAGCGGACATGATGCAGACAGTGGGTGTACCCATTAACGTGGCTGAAGGCATCCTGGGAGAGCGCATCGATGAAGTGCGCCGCCGCATACTGCCCAGCAACCATTACCGGGTAGCGGACGCCGCGAGGCTGCTGGATATGCCCCTGATGTCCATCCATACGCCAGCGGACAACAACGTACAGAAGTTGGTTCAAGCCCACATTGACTCTCGCGGCCCGGAGACTCTGCAGGATCTCATCAAGGTCCTGAAGGAGATCCCGGAATATAAAGAAGCCGCCAGGCGGAATACCGGACCGACTATCCTAGTAGGCAAGAAGGAAAACCGCTGCGGCAAGATCGCAGTGGTGATGACCGGCGGTACCGGCGGGCCCAAGGCGGACATCGAGGAGTTTGTCAAGGCTGGAGTCGGTACCGTGGTAGAGATGCACATGAGCGATGAAAAAGTGGAGGAAGCCAAAAAGCACCATCTCAACGTAGTGATCGCCGGCCATATGGCCAGTGACTCCATCGGTATGAACATCATTCTCGATGAGTTTGAAAAGCGGGGCGTAGAGGTTTTGACCTTCTCAGGACTTATCCGGCACCGCAGGTTTTAGAGGTTGGGGGATATCCCCCAACCCGTTTTTTTCTATACTCCTATCCCCTCAAAGGTTTGCGGCTTAGGCTTTCGCCTGTTGAGGAACACGGCTAAGGTCACCTGGACGGCACCCATAAGGGGTGCAGCCAGCATCCCAAACCTTAAGCCCACCAGATCGGAAAAAGCCCCTACCACAAAGGGCACCAGCATGCCTCCCAAGGAGGCAGCGGTAATCAGATACCCGGAGACTGTGCCTATCAGCTGGGGGAAGAGGCTGGTGCCGCACGCCACCGCTGTGGGAAAGATGGCGGCCAAAAATACCCCGGTCAAGGCCAGGGATGTCCCTATCCGCCACAGGTTTTCAACTAATGTCCCGATGGTAACGAATAAGAATCCTCCTAGAGAACAGACCAGCAAAGTGGCAGAGTAGCCGATCCGCTCGGAGATGCTTCCCCAAAACATCCTTCCGGCAGTGATGCCTACACTGTACAATGTTAAGATCAATGAAGCAGAAAACAGTGAGGCCGCAAGCTCGTTGGATAAGTAGGTGTTAACCCAGCCCATGATGGTGTGGCCTACGCCGTTGTAGGTGAACATAATGCCGGCCAGCATCCAAACCTCCTTGGATGCAATGATCCGCCTGTGCCCTGCTTTGAACTCTTCACGCCTTACGTCCCGGCCTGCAGCTGGTGCAGGATATACCTGCCGGGCGGCAGCGGCAAAATATCCGGCTGAGAACAGCGCGGCGAACATGAAAAGCAGCCGCCAAGAGCCTACTACATCGAGGAAGAACGCCGCCACCAAAGGACCGACCAGCGACCCCACTCCGAAAAACACATGGAGCCTACTCAGGGCTAGACCCCGTTTCTCGGCGTATAGGTCAGAAATAAGGACATTGGAAATCCCATCCAGCATGCCCAAGCCCGAGCCAAAAAGCGCTGCGCCGGCGATCTGCCCCGGCCAGGAGCTGCTGACCCCATAGAGTGCCGCACCGGCACTGGTCAGCAGCGCTCCCAGAAGAACCGCCGGTTTGCGGCCTACCCGATCAGACCAACTGCCGGTCAAGAAAACTGACACCAGCCGTCCCACACCCTGGGAGGTGAAGACAACCCCCGCCGCAGCCAGTGTTAAGCCATATTCTTGAATAATAACCGGCATCACCGGTCCCATGATGTTCACGATGACGCCGTTGAGGATCATACCCAGATAACCAATCCAAGTTAGAGCTTTCACGTTCACGGATTTGCCCCTCCCCACCCCAGCTGCCCGTGCCCGGAAGATAGTAGCGAACTACCCATGTGATCTTCTGCTTTCACTTTCTTATTCCTGTGGCCCGCGGGATAATCCGCAAGAAACCAAAGACCCCCAAAGACGCAGAGGTTCCGCCGCCGACGGAACCTCGACAACTGAAACTCGACAGCAGAACCTCCTAAGGAAATCACCCGCAACTGCGACCTGTTCCCTGTCTCATCCTTTAATGCCGGTAATCGCAATGCCTTCAATGAAAGTGCGCTGGGCGAAGAAGAACAGAATTAGGATGGGAATGACAACCAGCGTCGATGCCGCCATTAACAGCTCCCATTCAACCCAGTTGGTAGTCCTGTACATCTGCAGACCAATGGCCAAAGTGTATTTTTCATTGGATTGCAGGTAGATCAGCGGACCGAGAAAGTCGTTCCAGCTGCCCAGAAACTGAAATAGGGCTACCACGGCCAATACAGGCTTAGAGAGGGGTAAGATGATGCGGCTGAAGATCCCAAACTCAGAAGCTCCGTCGATGCGGGCAGCATCGGAAAGCTCTGCCGGAATGGTCATGAAAAACTGGCGGAGGAGAAAGATGTAAAACGCGTTCCCTAGGAAAGCCGGCACAATCAGAGGCTTAAAGGTGTTGACCCAGCCCAGCTTGGCAAAGGTAATAAAGAGAGGAATCATGGTGACCGGGAAAGGCAGCATCATAGTGCTGAGAATTAGAATCAGCAGTGCGTTGCGTCCCGGCCAGGGAATCTTGGCCAAACTGTACGCCACCAGGGTGCTGGAGATCAGCGTACCTATAATGGTAAAGAAGCAGATGGTAACCGTGTTCCTGAGATACAGCAGAAAGGGAATGGCATTTACTGCTATCTCGTAGTTATCCCACTTGGGCGGCCACGGCAGCCACACCGGAGGATAAGCCATGACCTGTGATGAATCTTTCAGCGATGTTGTCACCATCCAGAAAATCGGCGCCAAAAACAGCAGGCTTACAGCAATCAGCACCACCCGGCCGAGGATCTGAGTGCGCAGTTCCTGCATACGTTTAGACCCATATCGCGTTCCAGCCACCGCCTATCGCTCCTCTCCTTGGTAGTAAACAAATCTTGCCGAAGTCTTCATGACAACCAAGGTGGTAATCAATGCCAGGATAAACAGCAGCCATGCCATAGCTGAAGCATAGCCCATTTTGCCGTAATTGAAGGCATTGCGGTAAAGGTACAGCACATAGAAGAGGGTTGAGTTGGCCGGGCCTCCGTTGGTCATGATATAGGCTGGGGTAAAGACCTGGAAGGCGCCAAAAAGCGCCATAATTATGTGAAACAGGATCACCGGTGAAATCATCGGCAGTGTAATGTAGCGGAACTTCACCCACGGTGTAGCACCATCGAGATCGGCTACTTCGTAAAGGCTTCTGGGCACGTCCTGCAGAGAGGCGAGGAAAATCATCGCCGAACCCCCGGCTCCCCACTGGGCCATGAGCACGATGGAAAACTTCGCCCACTTAGGATCGCTGATCCAAGCAGGCCCCCATATGCCGATTTGCTCCAAGACCAGGTTGACCAAGCCGTATTCCGAATTCAGCAGCCACAGCCAGATAAAGGAAGAAGCGAAAGCCGGTACTATATTAGGAATGTACACACAAGTCCTGTAGAAAGATATCTCTTTCACCTTAAGATTGAGAGCCAGTGCCAAGCCCATGGCGACGAAGAACCCCAGAGGAACCGCCAAGACCAGGTAGTACATGGTGTTGTACAAAGACTTATGAAACAGCTCGTCTTTAGTGATCATGTGAACGTAATTGCCCCAGCCGACAAATCCCGTAACATCCAGGCCGGTAAACTCAGTAAAGCTGTAATACAAAGAAGCCAAAATGGGGTAGAGGGTAAACAGTATAAAACCCACCAGCCATGGGGATGCAAAAGCCAAGCCGAGGAGAATATTACGGCGTTCTTGTTTTGTCCGTCTCAAAGCCATTTCCCCCTTACGATCCTGGCGATGGGACCAGCTTCTTTCCGCCTGTTGACGGGACCTCCCTTACCGATCTCTGCTGACCCATCATACCGTGTGCATTTCTGCCCTGCCCCCAACACCGTAGGTACACCTGCGATCACAGGTGGGGAGGATACCCTCCCCACCTGATAGTCAACTCCACTTTAGAACATCTTATCCAGTTCAGGCTGCACCCTGTTGACCACATCGTCCAAGGCCTGCTGCGGCGTCTTATCCCCATTGATTACATAGTCCCGGGCAGAGGTGAGCTCATCCCACAGCAGAGCTCCCACTGGCAGAGCAGGACGAGACCGGGCGAAGGGCAGCATGTTCAGGAAGATTTCGTGGAACGAATCTGCAAACAGGTCTTTCCGCTCAAGCATGCTCTTCAGAGTTGGCAGGTGGGAAGTATCCCTGGTGTAGATCTCCTGACCCACCGGCCCAGTGGCGAACCGGGCAAACTCAAATCCGCCCTCGGGATTCTTGGCTCCTCTCGGAACAGCCATACACCATCCGCCCGCCCAGGTGGTGGGACCGACACCGGCCTTCACCGGGATATTGGCCACTCCATACTCCACATCCGGACCGAACCGTGCAAGACCGGCGATCTTCCAGTCTCCATCTACGATCATACTGATCTTGCCGGAGATGAAGGGGTCTTGAGCTTCAGATCCAAAGGCGCTGGCAAAGCCCTGGATGGCAGCAATCCCGTACTCCTCTGCGATCTTCTGCTGCCAGGCAAAGGATTCCACGATGCGGGGCTCATTGACCGTCAGCTTGCGGGTCACTGGATCGTAGAACTCGCCGCCGAAGGCCCAACCCCAGGTATAGTGCCAGCCTTGGCCCAGCCAGGGGATCATGCCGAGCCTCTCAAAGCGGCGCTCGCTGATCCGCTTGGTCAATTTGGCCATGACGACTTCCAGCTCATCGATGGTGGTCGGAGGTGCCTCGGGATCGAGTCCAACCTCTCTGAAATCGGCCTTCCTGTAATACAAACCCCGGGTGTCTGTATCGAAAGGAAGCGAATAGATCCTTCCTTGCCAGGTGGATTCCTCAATGGCGAACTCCAGGAACTCATCCTGCGGTCTCCAGCCGGCCCTCTCTATGAAGGGGGTCAGATCGGTCAATACGCCTGCTGCCGCCCTCTGGGCCGTGGTAAACCGGTCGAGGAGATAAACATCGGGGCCTGTACCGGCCGCGACGGCTGTCATCAGTTTGGCTACCTCGGTTTCGCTGCCGGGTACAATGGTCATTTCTACTTCGTATTTATCCTGGCTCTCGTTAAACTTCTGGACAATCAGTTCCAGTGCCTGTCTGTCCGGCGTGCCGGAGTGGCTGGTCCAGAAAGTAACCTTTTCTCTGGCAGTGGCTGCTCCAGCTAAGGAGACGACTATCCAGATCGCCAAACACAGCGCTAGTCTACCTGTCCAACGACCTTTCATCGCTCTGGTAAACCTCCTTTGAGCCTAAGGTAGTAACAGAGACTTCCATAAGGTGCGTTATGTTTGCTCTAAACTCTCACCCCCCATTCCCAACAGTCTGTATTCCATCACGACTGTTCTATTTCCGTATATATTCATTCGATATACACTATTCCTTTCCTCTTTTTTCTTCTATCTTTTTATAAATACTTGCGCGGTGATCTGTATTTACCCAAAGGATCAGAAAAAGCCGACGGCCCTGCCAAGAGCTTTGGCGGCACAGCAAGACCGCCGCTTCACCCTTTGGCTGCAGGTTAACCATCGGCTCTCCTCGGTTTGGAGTTTATTCGCTTTTGGCTTTAACGTCCTCAGAAAGCGCTCGGCCCCAGCTCACCGACCTCTTCTGCTCAATTCTGGCTGGTCAACTTGCCGGATGCCCCGCTGCTTAAAGCACAGCGCTAAGGGCCAGCCTGTAATGTGAACATCAGCGAGCTGTAGGGCGAAGCCTCACCCCTGTTCCCCGTACTGTCCCTGAATAGCTGCCAGCAAGGCCTTGGCCGCCAGCTCTGGTCCTGCTACTTCAAACCCTTTGATGCCCAGCTGGGTACGTATCTGGCCTACCTTGACACCCTGACTCATCATAGTCTCCAGATACTTGCGGGCCAGCTTGTGGTGCTGCTCCCGTTTCTGAGGAGCACCGAAAGGATTAGCGAAATACGTGTAGACAAGTCCCTCCTCGCTGGTGGTCCCTTTGGACATCCTGGCACCCTGGCTGTAGACCTCCAGTGCTTCCTCTACGTCTGTGAAGAACTGCAGGTACGGCTGCTGCCTGGTGACCCGTTCATAGTTGTTGGCATACAGGAACATATCCACGGGCCAACCTTGTACCACTTTCCCGTAAGGGGTAATGGGGATAACAATCCTGGCATTGGTCTTATGGGGATTCATGAAGATGCTCCGTTCTACCTCGGCATAGGCATAACCGGGCTGCAGGTCATCGAGGCGCACGAAGGCTCCGATCTCAGTGCCTACTCCAATTACCTGTCCATTTCTCACCTGCAGCGACCCCATGTCATCGAAGACCACCGTTAGGTCCCGCAGGTGTTCATCGGCTAATATCCGCAGGGCCTCCAGGGACTCCGATTTCCCCGCCCCGCTGTCCCCGACGAGAATGACATTGGCACAGTGCCCGTCCCGCAGCACAATGCTGGCCATGGCACCGTGAATCGGCAAGTTGCCCCTTTCGATTTGCAGCAAATTGTGGAGAGTCAGGGCCATCTTCTTCAGGTATCCGAAGTAGTCCACCCGTTCCGAGCGGGCAATGACCCCCAGGATCAGCCCATTGGGCTTATCTTCATAGTAAATAGTGTCATCGGAACCCAGTATTTCAGGATCAATTCCAAAGACCAGAATGGCATCCGGTTTTCTGCCTTCGATTTCCTCCGCTTCCGCCATTTCAAAGAGGTTGGAAAGGCTGGTACCGAGGCTGAGGTACCGCTTGTGGAAATAGATGAACATCAAGAGCTCGCCCACCTTAGCCGGGTAACAGACCCAATCCTCTGGGTCGAAGGCAGCCCTCTCCAAAGGATTATACTCTACAGGCTTGAACATTCCGGAACGGTAATTTCGCTTCGGATAATACACCAAAGGCGGCACTATAACCAAAAGCTGAATGAAGGGGATATCTCTGAGGCCGGCATACGCTTCACCTGGCACCTGCCACTCTATGCGGGAGGTGAGAATCCCCACCCCAGCACCTGCCGGCAGCTGACGGTAAACCATGGGCACTCTGCCGGTTAAGTTGGCGCAAATATTTCGATATGCCTCCAGGACCAGATCCTTCATGGTCTCATTGACCTGAATAAAGTGCTGGTGCCGGGTATAGACATCGGTCCTGGGGCCGTAGGCATCTTCATAGATCAGATAGCGTTCATGGCCCCGCCAAAAGTCATAGAACTCTTCAACGAAATCGTATAACTCCAGGCGCTGGTCAGCCACCGGCGCCAGCATCGGCAAAGCCTCTATCACTTCATCGAGGGACTGCATGGAAAGGAACATGAAAAATTTGGTTAGGAGTTCTATATCATAAGGACAGTTGCCGTTTTCTTGATTCTCCCGGCGAAAATGCTTGATAGCCCCCAGGTGAGGCGAATCACGGCGGATCAGCCGAGTGACAAACCCCTTCAGCACCCTGTGGAATATATCGCTTTTGAAAAGGTCGGCAGGAACCCGGCAAGGCGTTCGACCGATTATAATCCGGTTCTCATCAACTTCGGACCGCATACTTGTTGTGACCTCCTCGCTCGACACACAGTATACAAGGGGCCTGAGTGCCAAAACTCCGACCAATCTGCAGCCTGCAGAACGGTCGGAGTAATCAACAGCTCGCCCCAAAGGTTTGCTTCATCTTAGCACTATCGCCAAGGAAAGTCAAACCTAATCTTTGGGAATCATTCGCTGTGCACATGATCATCCCCTGCAGCTGGACGCATGGTCCGCTGATGTTTTTGCCTCATCTCCTCCCGGCTTGCGGCCGGCGGCCAAAGATCTCCCAATGCATCCCGCCGCATTGCGGCTGCCAGATTAGTATATACAAAGGGGTTCTCCCTAGTGAGGCTCTCAATCAGCTCCTTCACTTTGTGCCTGTAAGTCTTTCCTTGGAACGGACAGGGGCTGGGCATCGGTGCATACTGCAGCGTCTGGACAAATTCACTGATCTCTGCCTCTCGCAGATACACCAGGGGGCGGATCACCGTAATGTTGGTCCTGTCCAGATAAGATTTCGGCAGGAATGTCTGTATTTTCCCGGAGTACAGCTGACTCATAAGGAACGTCTCCACCGCATCGTCATTGTGATGGGCGTAAGCCACCTTGTTGTACCCCTGCCCAGCGGCAATCTCATTAACCACCGCCCTGCGGAAGTAGGCGCAGCTGGCGCACGGGTTGTTTCGGCTTCTGCGCAGGGCGATCTCGGCTATCTGAGTCTTTTGGACAGTTAAAGGCACATCCAGCTGCCGGCAAAACTCCTCAAGGTGAGGCACATCCGACAGCTGCTCAAATCCCAGATCCACGTGGACTGCTCCCAGATCGAAGCGGAAAGGAGCGCTGTTCTGAAGTACTTTCAGTGCGTAAAGCAAGAAGGAGCTGTCTTTGCCGCCGGAAAAGCCCACCAGCACCCGGTCTCCCTCTTCCAAAAGATCAAATTCAACAACTGCCCGCCATACTTTTCTTGCATAATCTCTAGGCAATGCCAGCTTCATGTCATTTCCCCCTACATTCCTGCTGCACCAAAAGGATCTGTTTGCCGCTGCCTCTTGCTTACCTAGACTGCAAAGAACCGTTCCTCCAGCATGGCGCACAGCGCATGGTAAACCGGTAAATGTGCTTCCTGCACCAAATGGGTCTCGGTATACGGCACATTCAGCAACACATCAGCGTAATCCTTCAGGACTCCTCCCCCCTGCCCAGTGAAAGCAACGACTTTCATATCCCGGGCTTTAGCCACGATGGCAGCCGCCACTACGTTCCGGGAATTTCCAGAAGTTGAAAGAGCCCAGAGAACATCACCTGCCTGTCCCAGAGCGTTGACCTGCTGGGCAAAGATCATGTCGCCGGAAATATCATTGGTCACCGCTGTACCAACTGAAGTGTGGGAGACCAGGGAAACAGCCGGCATACCCTGCTGAAGCAGGTGGGCAATTTTCTTCCCCTCTTCACCTCCCACTGCTGCCAGACGCTCCTTAAGGGCTTCCTCCACCGGCCGCCGCTTCAAGAAACCTTTCAACAGTTCCCCCGCGATGTGCTCAGCATCAGCGGCACTGCCGCCGTTGCCGCAAAGAAGGAGCTTCTTCCCCGATGCGTAAGCCGCTTCCGTGACAAGGTATGCAGACCAAACAGCTTCTGCCAGGGATTGCAGATCCTCTCTGCGGGTCAACAGGTTTTCCAGGTGGATCCGGGGATCCGCCATGTGCCTTCCCTCCCGTTTAGGTTCTACTGTAGCTTACGTATAGGTCAAGGATAAGTATACCACAGGGTGTGCCGGCAGCGCAGCGCTGTATAAGTTAAGCCGGAGGATTCCCTCCGGCTAGTTATCTTTCTCATCCGCACTGCGGCCCACTCCACCATTGTCCCTGGGGATGATTGACTGCAAGCCGCCCAAAAGACTACTTGCCAGCGGGTATCACTTCCCCGCCAGCAGTGAGATAGCATCGGCGAAGATGGCTGTGTTGCGGAGCAGTTCCTCAATGGTGGCGTATTCATCCTCCCGGTGAATATTTCGCTGATCCTCGGGGAACACCGGCCCGAAGGCCACGGCATTGTCCAGGGCCCGGGCATAGGTACCCCCGCCTATGGCCAAGGGCTTACCCTTTTTGCCCGCATACTTCTCATAGACCTTAAGGAGCTGCTGAACCAGAAAACTCTCCTCCGGTACGTGGAGACTTCGCTGGCTGTGTCCCGGCTCTGCAGTGATACCGAACCTAGCCGCCGCCGCTTTGATCGGCTCAACAATCTCCTCCTGCTTCTTTGTTACTGGGTAGCGGATATCTATGTCTATATAGGCCTGATCATTCTGGTAGTTCAGCACCCCGATGTTCAACGTGAGATGACCTGACACCACATCGCTGAAGCCAATGCCCATGGACTTCCCGTTGGTCTCAAGGCCGATGTGGGCGCTTACCAGCCGGGCCAGCTGAGTTACAGCTGCAGAATCAAAGCTGTAACCTGCCTCCATAATCTTGCTGAGGGCTTGCAGCATGTAGGCGGCGGCATTGACTGCCGAATCGGGAGTTGATGCATGGCCGGCGAGGCCCGTGACGGATATGGTCAGTATCCCGCCGGCGATAGATGTTTCGAACCGCGGATAGGGAGCCTCCGACAGTCCCTCGGCAATCTCCGCTGCCCGCTCCAGGGTACTTTGGTGGCCCTCCAACCGGCAGGTGCATTGGCTGGGAACCATGTTGGGCCGGTGCCCTCCTTGCAGCTCCAGTACCTTGAGCAGTCTCTCATCTCTGGCAGTCTCTGCCTTACCTCTGCTCAAGAGCCGCAGGTGCACGATGCCTTTCTCCACATTGACCACCGGGTATGTAGCATCGGGAACAAAGGCCATAGTAGGCATTTCCTCATGCTGGCAGTAGTAATGGATTCCCCGCCAGCCGGATTCCTCGTTGGTTCCGAAAATTACCCGCACCCGCCGCTGCAGCGGAATTCCGGCGTCCATCACAGTCTTCAAAGCGTAAACGGCGCTGATGGTAGGTCCTTTATTGTCGGTGGCGCCCCGCCCGTAGATCCTGCCGTCTTCTACAACTCCTTCAAAGGGGGGTTTAGTCCACCCTTCTCCAGCCGGCACCACATCCAGGTGGCACAGTATCCCCACCAGTTCATCTCCAGAGCCGTATTCGGCGTAGCCGGCATACCCGTCGAGATTTTTGGTCCTAAGTCCCAGTCTCTCACTCAGCTCCAGCACGTACTCGAGGGCCCTATTGACCCCCTCTCCAAAGGGCATTCCAGGCCGCGGCTCTCCCTCGATGCTGGGGATCCGCAGTATCTCCTGGGTACTTCTGACGATTTCTTCCTTATACTTCTCAACACAGCTCATGAAATCCATCTCCATCTTCCTTTCCGGCACTAGTATCTGCTCTTCATCCCTACAGCGACCCTTGGCGTCTACTCAGCATTTTCAAGGTTTACTCTCCTAGCCACCATTCGGTCCTTATCGATGACAAAATCACAGAACACCGTAGGTACTGCCTTTTGAAGCAGCTCCAGCATCTGGATACAGATGGTGCGGATCTCCCACTGGGCTGCCTGATCGCACCGCACGGTAAATATGTGCCGCCACTCTCTCAAATTGGCGGATATGACGATCTCGCTGCTCACAGCATTGGGCAGGACGAATCGGGCATCTTCGTTGGGGATCCCCAGCTCCTGAAGTTCACCGTAAACCTTTCTGATCTCTTCCATCAGACCCTGAAACCGCTCTAAGGCAGCTGGATTAGCCTTAATGGTCGGGGGTACCACATACTCAAAATTATCCTCGGAAACATACCGCTGAGACTGCTGCGAATAGGAGGCCAGCCGGTGGCGCACCATTTGGTGGGTAAAAGCCCTAGAACCTCCCTTGACCCGAAAAGTAGCATAGGCATGCTCCAACACAGACAGATGTTCACGGCGAAGCAGCATGCGGATAAATCTCTCTTCACTGCCCGGTTGACTTCGATCATGGGACAAATAACAGGTGCGCCCTGCAAGTTCAATCAGCTTTTCTGCATTGGGGGTAATGGCCAAAAGCTCAACTTCTGCCATCTTGCTGCCCCTCCTTTCTGGACTTCATACAACAAGGCACCGGCCCCGACAGCAAACGGACTGCTGCCGGCAGCATGCATTTCTTACACTATTCCACACCGTCGGTGTATATCCTCCGCTGTGTCTCCCGGTGCAGGCGGTACCTGTCCCGCATTCTTTAGTCGCCCAAAAAGCAGAAGGTGCAGCCGCTAACTTGCCAGCTGCACCTTTCTAATTCTCTCCAGCTCAGGAATACGGCTTTAGGCTCCCGGTATCAAGGAGAGGCCGGATACCCGGGCATCCCGCATTACCTCTACGTAAAACTCTGTACCGACGGGCAGCACCACATCTTTACCCTTGACAAACCACGCTCCAGCGAGGCCTATGGGACTGCTGAGGATCATTGCTCCGACCATTCCGGCGCCGGCTGCCAGCTCGAGAGACCTGTTCTTCTCAGTGGCCTTCTCCTCCATAACTAGGGTAACTGGCGTTCCATCGATGGCGGGGAGAGTGCCGAAATCTACGACTATGCGCCCATCCTGGCCAAGACGCTTGGCATTGCTGACCTCCCGCACCTTACCGACACCTTCTGTACCTGCTGGGATGACCAGGCGATCTTTGATGATGACGTCTTCCAGTACCCGGTACCTAACGGGATCCCCCACCTTATTCTTGGAGCTGTCCAGTTCACTAAGCAGCTTAACCTTGACCAAGGTCTCCTTAGGGACAGTTACTACATCCACATTGAGCTTATCTGTTGCCCACACCATCATCAAAAGCTCATTGGTACGGGCAGCCAATGAACCCGACTGAATCGCGCCAAACATCGCCGATTCCAGCCGCTCCAACCGCCCGTACAGAGGCTGCCCCACGCTTACTTCCTGATACACCATCCATTCGATGGCGTTCAGCTTCAGATTCAAGGAGCTCTCTGTACCCAGCCCACTGGAAAGGTAACTGCTGAGGTTGTCCACCCGAACTAGAATCGGACCCGTCTTGGTTTCACCAAAAACATCCCTTTCCAACCTTTCCAGACGCTCAATCAACGCTCCGCCCTGTGCTTGTCCGTACAGCATAATCTCCAGCTGTCTGATGTTTTCCAGCGGGGTGTTGGCTTGTGCCGACACAGGGACGGCAAGAATTACCAGCAAGCAAACCACTAGATTAAGGGCTACTATCTTCTTCACGGACCGACGCTCCTTCCCAAAGCAAGACGGATAATCAGCTTTCTCCATCCTAGAACTTGATCGACAGCTCTGCAGTAGCGATATTCTCAGTATCTTCTGCATCAGTGAAATCGATCATTTTATACCCCAGAACCAATGCTGCCTCCTTCCGGTAGTTGTATCCCAAACTGAAGCTGGTGGTTTTCTGGTTGTCATCGGAATCCTCCAAGGCTACCCCTGCCTGCAGCACTGACTCAGAATCCCACGGCGCTTCATGGGCTATGTCCGCACTGGCTCCCCGTGTAAGCAGCCGTCCTGAACCAGGCTGTTGGTCATAGATGAAGCCTAAACTGACGCTGCCTCTCGGAATACTAACTCCTACATCTACCCGGCTCCGCCTTGTACTGCTGGCTTCTTCGCTTTCCCCTGCCAGCTGGTCGATATCTACATATTCATAGTTGGCACGGAGCACCAAGCCCTCACTGAAGCCGTACTGCAAGCCGATAGAGGTGACAGTTTCCGGCTCGCTGTTTTCACCCACAAGCGTTTGCTTTGCCCTGCCGGTACTCAACATCACATCTCCGTACTGAAGTGATACCTCGTATCCAGTCGATTCTTTTCCCTCAGTTCTGCCCGTGAGCAAGGGATCGAATTGCGGCCTCACGGTTCTGTAGCTGGCGCCTACCTCAACATCCCCGAGCCTCATTTCAGCTCCGACCCTCATGGAGCTGGCATCTTCAAAATACGAAGGATTGGCAGCGTATTCGCCCAGCACCCTCACCCCAGGGGTAACCTGCAGTCTTCCTTCTAGAGACGTAACAGCCCTGGCTTCCCTGACTTCCCCACCGGTCACGGGATCATATCTGTCATCGGTTTCTCCCAACAAGGTACTAATGCTGACGCCGAGCTCCAAGTCACCGCTACGCAGCACAGTACTGTCGGAGCTGACTATACTCCGCCGGCTGCTGAGAATGAAAGGATCTTCATCCTCATCCCGGCCAAGGAGGGACCACCAATCCCGCCTGGTCTCATATGGTTTGAGCAGTAGATCGTAATCGGCAAGGCTGTATCCGGGCTTGATGACCCCTAGGGCTTTGAGTTCGCTGTTAAAGCCCTCCACAAGACGTACAATAAGTTCCAAATGCTCATCAGTCAGCTTACCTTTTCCTATATCCGACTGCTTGGCTGCTGCAAATAATTCTTGTAGGATCTGCCTTTCGGAACCGCTGACTATGCTGCCGCTGAGGTCCTGACCGCTGCCGCCCATGTCGTTCAAGCGAGTCAGCATCTTGGCAATCAGCATTGCCATCTCGTACCGCGTAATGGATGTCTTGCTGTCAAAGAGAACTTCCGACTCCAGCACCAGCGGCGTCCGTGCCAGGCTTTCTACCGCCTCATAGCTCCAATGCCCCAAAGGGATGTCTATACTCTGCAGCTCTTCACCATATGCGGGCGCGCTTAAGCTGACCAGGCCTAAACCAGCAGCCACGACCAGCCACAGAACCACTAGTCTCCGCACATCCAACGCCGCCCGCATCGGATCCCTCCCAAAACAACGACACCTGATGGATACCAACAGTACATTCCTGCTTTCCAGCACACATCCCCATTACTATATGATACCCAGTCATACTTCTCTACTTTTGCCAGAAAACCCTCTTAGTTCTCGCCCAGACCTTTATTGCCAATTTATACCCAACCTAAACGCACCAATGCATAAGACCTTATCCCCATGTCACTGGACCCTCTTGGCCCGTTCCCGCAGGTAGCGCTCCGCGAGGATAACGGCTACATAATCATCGTAAGGTCTGTCTGGAACCTGCATACCCAGAGGAATGAGGCGGTAAATCAAGGAACGCTTCCGGCGCCTTTCAAGATAGCGTCTCCGAGCTTCCTCACTGGTGAGATGTTCATCTACTGCCTCGATCTTTTTCACCAGCTGTGTAATACCTTCCCTACTCAAGACCTCCAGAAACCTTCTTGACCCTGTGCGGTCGCCAACCACCAGCACAGCAGGGGCATACCTTTTCGCCACTTCTGCCACCCGCTGCACTGCGCTCTCAGCAGCCACAACCTCCTGCAGACACACCTGCCCATCTCCATCTAGCACAGCAAGCCCGCACTTATCTGTTCCAGGATCTATGGCGATCACATTGATATTCCGTCCTTCATCCATACATTTCGCCACATCCTCGTTAATCCTAAATACATAACACCCCCGGGAGAATGCATCCCGGGGGTATTACTCTCCTACCTGTTTAGGCTAAACACTAGAACTCAAACTTGAGTCCAGCGTTCAGCTCGTTCACAGTGTAGTTGTAGTCCTTCTCGTACGCCTCGACATCGACATACCGATAGCCGAGTACCAGGTCAGCTACGTCATCGA
Organism: Bacillota bacterium; assembly: GCA_012839845.1. Lineage (GTDB taxonomy): Bacteria > Bacillota > Limnochordia > DTU087 > DTU087 > DTU087. The sequence continues at coordinate 24,234 of DUMM01000059.1, forward strand.
TTACCGGATAGGTCAGCTTGACCTCGGCAATCGTATCCTCCTTGGCGTACTTCCCGTCTGCGTCCTCTGGACCGCCGGTCCGGAGCTGGTAGCTGGCTAACAGGTTAGCAGCGCCAAAATCTCTCTCCGCACTGACCCGATAGGTCATGAGCGGCTCCTGATACTCCCGACCTTGCTTGCCTTTGAGTTCAGACGTCCTGTTCTCGTAACCGATGAACCCAGTGATAGTAGTATCCCAGATCTCAACAGGATACTCAGCGCTCAATGCTACTGTGGATTCAGCTACTGCCTTTCCACCATTCTTCTTCGCGACCCAATCACCTACGTCATCGAAATCGTACCCGTCACCTATAGCGTTGGTTGTGTACTCATAGCTGGCGCCCAACTTCAGATTTCCGAACGTCGGCTTGTATGCCACACCAAACAAGAAGCTGCTGTTATCCTTGATGTCTTCGTGTTCAATGTTGGCGTATTTACCGGTGACTGTCAACGGCATTCCGAAGAGATCGCTCTTCGTCGCTTTCAACATCATCGCGGTAAGATCCTTTTCTGGATTGCCTTCCTTGGTCACATAGGTCACATACCCACCGCCGACCTTGAGACCAAGCAGGTCGAAATTGTCAGCACTCAAGGATAGGCTGGACTTGTAGGCGTCAACATCATCATCGGCTAGGGAGAATTCATATCCTTCATCTACTGCCTTGTAGGTGACATCCCACTGCGGCCTGAGATCTTCTTCGTCTTCAGCCGGCTCTGGACCATATGCCTTGCCGACGCTGATCATGTACGCCGACTTCTCATTCTTCGCGCTTGCAAAGGCAACAGAGTAGTCTGCGAAGTTGAGGTCGCCCTTCAGACCGATGCTGTATGCCCAGTCATCCTCCCAGACCAGAGGTGTGACCGGAGGTGTACCAGCAGTATCATCGAAAGTGACCCTGCCGTATTGCAGGTCGACGATGAAGGCATCGCTCAACTTGTACTCTGCGTTCACGAGAGCAGCATAATCTGGCTCGACTCCGGTTCCATGCTTACCTTTCAAGTACCACGGCCGGAACAGCTGGATCTCCGTGTCGAGGTTGCCCACAACGACGTTAGCCGCAACAACCTCGCCAGCATCGAACCCGTCCCGATCCTGGTCAATCATGAACTCGTTGTACCGCTTTACGATATCTTCCTCGTCCCGCTCGCCTACGTACAAGGAGCGCAGAGCTTTATTGGTCTCTAGTTCTAGTGCGATTCCTGTCAAGTCAAGCGTAGACTTCTCGTCGTCTTTATCTCCTAGGATGTTTGCTGTACTTGCCAGGCTGGCCTTCACGCTGACGCCGTCAGCAGGAGTTGCCTCAAGATCGAGGGTAAACTTCTGCTTCAGGGTTGACTCGGGAGTATACCACTTGTCGTCATCATCATCGTCTTGATCCCGCGGATCTTTATAGACATGCCACTTCGGATCATCCGGATCACTCGTGTCTCCTTCATCCGACTCCGGATCACTCTTGTATCCATCGCCAGCAACTACGCCGACATTCGCGAACACCGTCTCAGTCGAGCCGGAAAGCTTCACTTTCTCGTGCTCTTCCTTGAAGGCGGCGAATTCAGCAGCGGTAGCCTGCTGCTCCTGATCCACGATCCGCAGCAAAGCAGATGTAATAGTCTGTTCGGTCTCCAGAGCGGTTATCTGAGTTGCCAGGTCCTCGTCAGCAGCCTGCAGAGCAGCTATGTCGGCAGCGTTAGCAGCAATGGCTTCGTCCAGCTGACGGACTTCCCACTCAAGTAGATCGAGGCGTGCTCCATGGTCAGCCACGATATTCTCCAGATCAGCCACTCTTACACCGAGGCTCTCCAGCTCCGCACCGAACTCCTCGCTCAGAGCGGCGATCTCGCTCTCCACCGCAGCGGTTGTGCTCTCCAGCAAGGCAGCAACAGCGTTGACATCGCCTTCCAGTGCAGCAATGGTCAGAGCCAGATTGCGGATCTCCTGGTTGGCCTCCGCGATAGCAGCCTTGTTGGCAGCCGCAGCGGCGCCGGCATCCTCAGCGGCCTTCAGTGCAGCCAGAGCCTGCTCGGTAGCAGTGTCGGCAGCCTTCTGAGCTGCGTCAGCCTTGTTGTTTGCCATATCTGCCTTGAGCTTAACTACATCAAGAACAGCATCGTTGACTTCTACCGTGAATGCCAGCTCATCCAGGAGTTTTCTGGCAGCTGCCACTTCGGCCTTCAATGCAGCAATCTCCTCAGCATTCAGGTCAACGCTGGTCTGTGCGTTGGCTACAGCGCTGAGCAGACCTGCCAGATCTTTTGCGCTGATCTCGGGCTCGGCCTCGATGATCTTCTCTACAACTTTCGGCTCCAACTTGGCTACGTTCTCAGCTACTGCGTCGGCTGCTACTTTCGCGATCACAGCCTTAGCCTCATCGGTGAGCTCAAATGGCATTACCTTTTCAATAGGCTGCTCTACCACTACCCGCTCAACGATTTCCGGCGCAGGCAGCTCGATCTTTGCGACTTCATCTTGAATGGCTGCGTTAAGTTCAGCCTTGATCTTGGCCACCTCGTCTACCAGAGCCTGGGCGACCTTGGCATAGATCTCGTCCTCCATGCCCTTAACCTCAGCGCCTACCTCAGCGGCAATGAGAGTATCCAAGCGGCCCAGTATTCTGGCAAACACCATGGCCATCTCGTAACGGGTGAAGGTTCTGTCTCCCTTGAAGGTACCATCCGGATAGCCAATGACCAGCCCTGCTGCAGCCAGCTCGGCGACGCTGTCGTATGCCCAATGATCTTTGGGAACATCAGCAAAGGGCATATTGGCTGCAAATGCTGGCATGATCATTGTAGCTACCATGATTGTCGCTACTAATAAAGCAAACACCTTTTTATTCATGCTGTTTTTAACCCCCTTTAGTCTTTTTGACTCCTTAGCAACTAGGCTTATCGGCTTGGAGTTCCATTTCAGACCCGGGGTTCTCTAGGTGAGTGACCTTGTTTCCTCACAGATTACCGCGGATCGCAATTGGAACTCGCTGATGCCCATCCCTGCGAGCAGTCGTGTCCTCCTTTGGGGGTGCACCTCCTTTCTATGCCACCTGCTCTCGATAGGCACACTTTACCTGTATTACTACTATTTCGTCTACCCGGGTTAAAATCCTTCCTAAACCCGAACAAAAGAACTACGTTTTTCTGGAACAAACGGTAGAGTGATGGAAAATATCTAGGAAAACTGATGGTTCCTGGTGGATGATTTTAGACGGTTCGCGACCGAAGACCATAACTGTGCAAAGTAAATTCTACGATGTACAGTCAGAAATTCCTTCCTGACCCTGGAGTCGACCGAAGAAAAAAAAGACCGCTGGCCGCGGTCCCCTGTTCACCTTGCCTGGTCATTGAACTGGATTTGCTGGCACCCTAAGGTCTCGGATCGGTTCTATTCAAGAAATAAGAAGTCAAGAGGCCAGCGGGACGGCCATCGGTCATGTTGGCACCCAGTCTCAAGCTTCCTTCATCCGGTTCCGCCGGCGCTTGCAGCTCCAAAGCTTCCGGGTCTGCTGCCGGCAGCTCCTGCTTTTCACTGCCCAGCTTTTCAAACAGAACCGAGACTTCTACGGGGGAATAAGTATCAGACCCCACCGCACCTGATCCGATAGTCTCCCCAAGAGGTAAGGCAGCTGCCTCCGGTATTGCTGAGCGTACATTGGCCGCACCATTGGCCTGAAAGCTGCCTACCGCATCACTCAGGGCTGCAAGTGGTGTAACTCCAAGGGTCGAAACCTCTACAATGAGCTCGCTCGACAGACTAAACCCATTTTTCCCCCGAGAGCCTGCCGTCAGCCGGCCGCATATCTTACCAGCACCCAGCTGCGCTAGAACCATGGCAGCCCTGTTTTGAGACAGCTGTGAACCCATCGTTCCATCCACTACAGCTAAAGAAAAAAAGCCCTTATCCACGTTACTTGCGGCAATTCCCAAGGCATCTAGTTCATCGGCTAATTCCTCGGCCAACCTCCCAAGGGATCTAAAAGCAGCCTCTGAGGCCGTGCGGGTTTGGGCGACAATTTCTGACGAGAGCGTGACCGTGGGATCTGCTCTCCTTTTCGCGAGCATCTTCCACATCAGAGCATCAGCAGATACACCGCTGGAAACGCCCTTCTGACCTGTAGGGATTAGTAAATCCCCGATGAGAAGCGCTGCCTCGTACCGGGTGAGAGGGTAGACCTCGGCCAGCTCCTGGGCGCTGCTGTAGTCCTTCAAAAGCCCTGCATCGGCTAAGACAGCCAGCTCAGCATAAGCCCGGTGGCCCTTAAGTAACAGATCAAATGATCCGGCAAGTGCCGATGCTGCCCCAGTTATCAACAAGAGAAAGCATAAAAATATGATGCCTGCAGCCCGGCGGTTCATTGGATCACTACCCCCTGAACTTCCTGATTGCGCTGCTCCTTCTTCTCTACTTCTTCGGAATGACACAGGATAATCCCTATCAGCCGCGGCTTGCAACTTCCGGCAAGGGATAAGCTTTCTACCAGCAGGTGAGCACGGTAAAGCGCCCCAGGCATGTGCCTGGGGCGTGAGAAAAAGCCCATAAGGCTCTAGTTTGCAGTTTCATCTGGCGCGGGCTCTACCGTGAGCCGCACCTTTAAAGGACCGACGGCTGTCCAGATGTTGTTGTCAGCTACTGCATTTACCTTAACCGGCCCTCGCATACGGCGGACCTCTGCCATGGCGTTCAGGAAATCATCGACACTCACATCGCCCACCGAGCCGTCGGCCTTGGTGATCATCCCCTGCTCTATGCCGATGACGCTGACTTCCTGCAAAAGCTCCAGCAAAGCAGACTCTATGTCGGCCGGAAGTTTGCTGGTCACAATGGTCGAACTTACCACATCGCCTTTCCGGTAAAGCAGCCGGTTGGGGAAGTACACCAACCTCACGATTACAGGATCGCCTACCAGGGTATTGCTGATGGATACTGCGCGGACGACGTACTTGTCATCCTGCATAGTCAGAGCCTCTACTACCTGGTTGAAGTGTTCCTCGGACTGCACTTTAACGGCACTGGACTTGCCGTCGATGCTGGCACCCCGGTCCAGAGCCAACCGGTCCCCCTGCCGCAAGAAGGTCAAAAGCTCAGACCTCACTTGCTCTTGCGGCATCCCAGCATCGATGATAGTAGCCAGCAGGATCTCACCGCTCTGGAAGGCGAAATCTCCCTGCTGAATCTCCTGCAGCCGCCTGGTTGCCTCCATGAGTATGCTCTCCTGGCGGCGGATATAGCTCTCATACTCCTCGGACAAAATGGCCATTTGCTGCCGCATCCGCTCTTCCGTTTCCTGCAGCTCCTTGATCCTGGCGTCCAGCCGCTCGTTGATCTGCTTCATACTCTCATACCGCTTCTCTTCCCGAGCAAGCTGAGCGACAGCTTCCTGCAGCTGAGTCCGGGTGGTGTTCAGCTCAGATTTGACCCTTTCCAGATCGTTGAGCGCCTGTTCATACTGCAGCCTTGTAGCTTCATAACGTTCTGAAATCTCTTCTAATGCAGTGCGGGCATCACTCAGTTCCTGCTGAGCGGCGTCCCGCTGCAGAACCACCAGCTGCAGCTGCTCATCCAGTTCAGCGTACATCCTGGTCTTCTCTTCAATCTGTATTGTGAGTTCCGCTGCCTGCTTTTCCTGCTCCTTTAACTGGAGCTCTACCTCATCCAGCTGCGCTTTGGTGCTCTGGTAAAGAGCTTCACTTGTGGCTAATGCTTCTTTGATCTCCTTCATGTGGAACAGGGCGGTCCGCACATCCTGGGAGGCGATGGTAAGGGCTGCAATAGAGGCGCCTGCAATGATGACCCCGGTACACACTGTGACAATTACCGACGTGTGCTTGGGACGCAGACCGAATAAGCTCATGCGACTGCGGCCTACTTTCATGCCGATCCTATCGCCTATGTAAGCGATGATGCCGCCTACAAGGCCCAAGACCGCTATCAGTGTCGCTCCATACATGCCTCTCACCACCCCTCTCCTTACACCTGCCAAAACCCACAGCGCTCTAGCTTACTCACCGGCTGGCGGCCCGCCTCATCAAATACATACCCACTATTCCCAGAATTATATTCTGCAGCCATGCTCCCAGTATCGGGGGCAAATATCCCCCCTGGGCCAGCGCCGACCCCAAGGTCATGATCATGTAATAGATAAAAATGACGATAACGCTGAGACCGAAACCAACGGATGAAGCCGATCGATGTGACTGCAGACCCAAGGGAGCACCTACCAGCGCAAACACTAGACTTGCTGCCGGAATCGCCCACTTGAGATGCCAATCCACCTCAAGTTTTTGGGTTTCCGCCCCTTGGGACTTCAAGATCTCTATATGACGGGCCAGCTCCCTGATATTCATCTCATCGGGACTTTTCTGTGAGGCCACGATCTCCCGGGGTTTCTGACCGATATCCACCGGCTGCCGGCCGCCGGCAAAGCGCATAGTGACGGTCCTCCCGCTGTCATCGTAAAAATGGCTCACGCCGTCCTCCATGAACCAGCCGGTTTCGTCCCAGATGATTCGGGGAGCGTAGGTAGTCTCCTCGGGCTTGCCGTTTTTCAACGAGACAATTGTCACATCTTCCATTACTTGAAGCTCGCTGTCAAAGCGCGCTGCGTACAAAAACCAACTGAGAACATTGCCGCTGTACCTTCTAAGGATAACATTCCTGGTTATCCGGGGCAAGGTTTGTCCCCGCATCTCCATGCGGGTTAGAGTATACTCAGCGTTGGCTGCGGGGACTACCAGCTCATTGATGGCCAGAGTCAAACAGGTCATCAGGATCCCGATTACCACTGCCGGCAGCGCAATCCTATAAAAGCTCAATCCCCCTGCCTTCATCGCCACAATTTCGCTGTTGGCAGAAAGCCTGCTTAAGGTCAGCAGCACCGCCAGCAGCACTGCCATAGGAAAGGTCCATACCACTATCTGGGGCAGCCGAAGAACAAACAGCTTGCCGACAGTGGTCAGCGGCGCGCCCAGCTCCACCGCCATGGTAACCAGATTAAGAAGATCTGTTCCCACAAACAAGCTGGTAAAGGCACAGATGCCGAACAACATCGGGGAAAGCATCTCACGCGCTACATACCCATCGAGAATCCTCATAGACTAAACCGCTCTCCCAGGTAGAACTTGCGGGCCGTCTCATCATTGGCTATCTCTTCCGAAGAGCCAGACACCAGGATCTTGCCTTCGTGCATGATATACGCCCGATCGGTAATGGACAGGGTTTCCCGGACATTGTGGTCGGTAATCAAAATTCCTAAGTCCTGGCTCTTCAGATGGGCAATGATGTTTTGCAGCTCCCCTACAGCAATTGGGTCTACTCCTGCAAAGGGCTCATCTAGCAGCAGCACCGTCGGTTCCGTAGCCAAAGCCCGGGCGATCTCGGTGCGCCGCCGCTCTCCCCCAGACAGCATAAAGGCTTTGCTGTGGCGAACCCGCTCCAAGTCAAATTCGTAAAGCAGCTGCTCAAGGCGCTGTTTCTGCTCTGCCGGGGTCAGGTTCATCAGCTGCAAGACAGCCTTGATATTCTCCTCCACCGACAGTTTCCGAAACACCGAAGCTTCCTGGGGAAGGTACCCGAGACCCTTTTGTGCCCGGCGGTGCATGGGCAGAGAGGTTATATCTTCGTCATTGAGGTAGATCCGCCCCCCGTCGGGGCGCTCCAAACCGACGATCATATAGAAGGTGGTGGTCTTGCCTGCCCCGTTGGGGCCCAGAAGACCTACTACTTCCCCTTGGTTGACCTCTAAACTGACCTTATCTACCACTGTTCTGCCGTGGTATACCTTGACCAGCTCTACAGCCCTTACAGCCACATCTCCCACCTTCTCCCCGCTGGGGACGGCAGACCCCCTCTGTGGAATTTCGCCAGACACTAACCTTGTCCCTTTGAGAAGCTGCTTCCAGATTTTCTAAATTCCGCCACCGTCTCCCGCAGCCCGGTTTTTAGATCAACTTCCGGATGCCAGTTGAACGTCCTCACAAGTTCTCTATTAGATAAGAAACTCCGCCGGATTTCCCCTGGCCGTTCCTTCTCATGTATAACCTCACCGCTGCCGCCGATCTCCATTTGGATCAACTTGAGAAGCTCATTGACCGATGTCTCTGTTTGGGTACTGACGTTGAAAATCCCCCCGCTGCCAGCCTTCAGAGCCAGCACATTAACCCGGGCAACATCCTTGACATAGATGAAATCCCTGGTCTGGCCGCCGTCGCCGTAGATCACCGGCGGTTTGCCGGTTAGCAGTCGGTCTGTGAAAACGGCTACTACTCCCCCTTCGCCGCTGCTGTCCTGCCGGGGACCGTAGACATTGGAATAGCGCAGCACCACATAATCCAGCCCATAGAGCTCTCGGTACATGTGTAAGTAATGCTCTACTGTATGCTTGCTGATCCCATAGGGGGAAATGGGGTTGAGGGGATGAGCCTCATCGACCGGCAGGTACTGGGGGTTGCCGTAGACGGCTGCCGAAGAAGAGTAGACGATGCGGCTGCACCGGAACCGGCGGGCCAGCTCCAAGACATGCAGGCTGCCCAGAATGTTGACCCTCGCATCAATTTGAGGTTTTTCCAAAGAGACTGTGACCCGCACTTGGGCGGCGGCATGGATGATCTTATCCGGTTCAAAATCGGCAAATACCGCCTCCAGCTCAGGTGAGCAGATATCGCACTGGTAGAATCTCGCTGCCGACGGGACGTTTTCCCGTTTGCCGGTGGAAAGGTCATCGACCACTGCTACCTTATACCCTTCTGCCAGCAGCGCTTCGACAATATGCGATCCGATAAACCCCGCCCCGCCTGTGACTAGTATCCTCTCCATCCTTCTCTCCTTCTCTCAGCCAAGCTGTTGAAATACTGTCATTTCCTGAAAAGCTTCTGAGCCCGCAAGGCCTCCCGCATACCCTCCATATAATCATGGTGGGTGATCAGTCGGACCAGGATTCGGACCAGTAAGTGCCAGCCCCGATCCTCAAAGGTCTTGAGAAGCCGCTGGGTACCCTCCCTATCGGGCCAATTGCCGATGCTGAGAAGCCTGTCCAGTGCGAACATGACGGGAACCATCTCTACTTGCAGCCGGGTGGCCCAGGTGGGATCCTTCTCCACAAAGACCACCGCCATTCTGCCCCGCTCCCGTTCCCGTCGGCGGTGTTTGGGCAAAGATGCCACCTGCAGCCGTTCCTTATAGTGATAGCCCACCGCTTGGGGAACCGTGACTTTGCGCAGGCCCAGCTTCCGGAGTCTGTGACCCAGCTCCAAATCCTCCCATCCGTATTGGTTGAAGGCTTCGTCAAAAAGGCCGGCATCCAAGAGGTGCCGCTTGGCCACTGAAGCATTGCCGGTGGCAAAGAAAGCCCGGGAAATATCGGTGAGCTTAAACGGTGTCGAATAAGGGTTGTCCAGATTATCGGTGTGGACGACGGGACCCACAGCAATTACATTCGGCTCTTTGTGAGCGGCAAGGTGAGCACCGATAAACTCCGGTACCACCAAGATATCGCTGTCGATAAAGATCATGATCTCTCCCTTTGCCAGATTGATGGCCAGATTTCGGGCGCTGGCAGGGCCTTTCCGTTCCTGCCTTTCATACACCAAGTGATAGGGAAGTTCCAGGGAGTCAATCATCTCCTTGGTCCCGTCGGTCGAGCCGTCATCGACAACTACTACTTCAAACTCATCAAAGGACACAGTGCTTTTGGCTAAAGCCAAGAGGGCCTTGCGCAGTATTTCCCTGCGGTTAAACGTCGGTATAATGACACTGGCTCTCGGTTTCATCTTCATCACAACACCTCACCGCTGCTCCATTTCCCGGTCCCAAAGTTGGAGAATCTCAGCTGCCATGCGTTCGGCGCCTCCGGGCTCCCCCATCCGTCGGCGGCCGCAGGCGGCCATTCTCCGGTATTTCTCCTCATCGGCAAGGATGCTCAGGACAGCCTGTCCTGCAGGTATTGGACCTTCCGCGGCTTCCAGCGCATCTCCCAGAAGGCGCTTCTGAGCGGCTAGGAACCTCTTGGTAAACTGGGAGCCCGGCCCTGGAAAGGCTACGACGGGCTTTCCCAAACCGGCAGCCTGTTCATTGGCTGTCCCCGCAAGTCCCAGTACCACCCGGCTGGCAGCAAGAATATCGCCGAACCGGCCCTGGGCCAGCAGCAAGCAGGCCCTGTTCTTGGCAAGAAACCGCTCCCGCTCTCTGTGTGGCGCTCCAGCCTCGGGCTGCCAATCATTCTGGATCAAGATCTCTGCCGCTTTCTCCAAAGACAAATTGCCGGCTAAAGCCACAGCGAAATAGGCATCAGGAAGCTCCTCCACGATCGTATCCATTGCCAAAGACAAAAGCGGAAGGTTAAGATAGGCCTCATTGCGGCTACCCGGGAGAATGCCGATGACCCATTTTCTCTCCTCGGTACCGTACAGTCTTTCACCGGAGGGAAAAATAGCGTCCATCATCAGGTTCCCGACGTATTTAGCTGGAATGCCGCTGCGCCGCAGACCCTCGGCAGTCAGCTCATCCCGGGGCAGGACCAACCGGCAGTACTTTTTCATGAGATGCTTTTCAAGGGCCAGGTGGCCGCGGATATAATCGGATTTGGCCGTGGGCACAAAAACGATGGGCCTTCTTACAAATCGATAGGCCAGAAAAAGGGCATAAATATCCCCTACGGGAACGGTAAAGGAAACCCGGGCCCTTAAAGCCTTTAGGGCCTGCCACTGCCGCCAAGTCAGCTGGAGGAATCCCGCCCGGATGTCCTCCCGCAGCGCTTTCCAGCTCTGCCGCACCCATCCCCCGGATGGCATCTCTTCCTGCACGCCGACGATCTTTACCGGAAAGCGCTGCAAAGCACGGCCTTCTCCTACAACCGGAAATGCCCACACTTCCAGCTCAGGGCGCTGCCGGTGCAGGGCTTGGGCCAGAACCCCTGCCAGGAGGTCTTCGCCGTATCCGTTGCTGATCAGCAAAATGGGGCTGGCTTTGCCGCCGCCCTGCTGTACAACTCCCCTCACGTATCCCTCACCCTAGTACGCTAGTTCAGTAGACTCTTGCCGGCAGTCGACATTTCCCGATCTTCTTTGAGAAACTGCGCCTCGTACAGCCGCCGGTAAAGCCCGTCTTTGGCCATCAGCTCTGCGTGCGACCCGCTCTCCACGATTCTGCCCTCGTCCAAGACCAGTATCCTGTGGGCATTGCGGATGGTAGAAAGCCGATGGGCGATAACAAAGGTAGTCCGGCCAGCCATGAGGCGGCTTAGAGCCTCCTGTACAAGAAGTTCCGACTCGGCATCCAACGCTGATGTAGCTTCATCAAGAATCAAGAGGCGCGGAGACCGCAGCACCGCCCTAGCGATGGCGATCCTCTGCCGCTGACCGCCGGACAAAGTCGCTCCCCGTTCACCCAAGAGGGTGTCATAGCCGTCGGGAAGGGCGACGATAAAATCATGGGCATTGGCGATGCGGGCTGCCTCGATCACATCCTCATCAGTAGCATCAGGACGCCCGTAGAGGATATTCTCCCGCACCGACACTCCAAAGAGAATTGTCTCCTGGGGCACCAGGCCGATATTCTGCCGCAGCTCCCGCAGGGAAAGCTCCCTCAGGTCGATACCATCCAGCCGCACAGTGCCTTCGGTGGGATCATAGAACCTCGGCAAGAGGTTCACCAGGCTGGTCTTGCCGGCACCGCTGGGACCCACCAATGCCACTATCTCCCCTGGTTCCACTTCCAGATTGATATTCCTCAGCACCGGCTGCCCCGGGACATAAGCAAAGCTCACGTTTTCAAAGGTTACCCTGCCCTGTACCTTACCCAGAGGTCTGGGCCTTGCCGGCTCCTTAACGGCCGCATCTTCATCCAACAGTTCAAAGATGCGGTCTGCCGCGCCCAAGGCCTGCTGCCAGGTGGCGAAGGACCTAATGAGCGAACTTACTGGCTGGGAGACCATGCCGATATACCCTAAGAATCCCACCAGCTCACCGGGGGTAAGGCGTCCTGCCACCACTTCTCGGCTGCCGTACCAGACCACAACCAGCATGCCTCCCACCAGCAGCAGCTCTGACACCGGCCTTACCCAGGCCATGAGGTTGGCGGACTTCATCCCCGCTGCAAAGCTCTGCTCATTTTCTCGGGCAAACCGCTCTTGTTCGTGGTCTTCCATGGTAAAAGCCTGGATGATCCGGATTCCCATCAGGGATTCCTGCAAGATAGCAGTGAGGTTGGCTACCCGTTCCTGGACCGTCCTGCTTAACCGCCGCAGCCTGCTGCCGTAGCTGCTCGCGGCCAGCATCAGCAGGGGGAAGGTGACCAAAGTAACCAAGGCCAGTTTCCAGTGGAGCGTAAACAGGGCCGCAATAATACCGAGAAGGGTCAGACCGTCCCTCCAGAGGTCCGGCAAGCTGTTGGCTAAGCTGTTTTGGATCAAGCTCACATCACTGGTGACTCGGCTGACTGCCTCTCCGGTCTTTCTCTCTTGATGGAAGGCCAGAGTCAGGCGGTGTAGCTGTTCGACGATCTCGTTTCTAAGCTGAACTACCACCCGCTGGGAAACAAAGGCCATACAGTAGACCGCTGTATACGTGAAGGCTCCTTTGAAGACAAACAGCAGCAAGACCAGCAGAATGAAATAATTGAGGTACTGCAGCGATTTCTCCAGGGTCTCGCCTTGGCTCAACAGATGATCAAACAACCCCCGCCCCAAAAGCAAAGGCAGGACCACCTGCACCAGGGCCAAGATGAGCACACTAATAAGACCAGCACTCATCTGCAGCCAGTGCGGCCTTACGTAATTAAGCAGGCGCTTAGTGGTATTGATCTTTCCTCTGTCAGCACCTTTGCCCATCTGCTTTCCCCTCTTTTCCCCAAGCCCTAGAGACTCAGGGCACCAGCCAGGGTTTCGGCAATCCGTCCGGCAGCTCCCCGGGCACCCATTATCTGCTGCAGTCGGCTGGACATGGCCCTCAGTTTTTCTGGGCTGCGAAGCAAACTGCCCACCGCAACGGCAACATCCTCTGGACCGAGGAACCCAATAAGCTCCGGCACGATCTCCTCTTGGGCCTTCATATTCGGCAGCGCGGCAAACTTGATCCGTTTGGCAGCTGTCAATACCGCTTTACGCTTGAGGTACCTCCCAACCAAGGGGATGCTCCCAATCAGTCCTGGAATTCCCTCTAGGGGAATCAGCTCCGGCTTGTTCAGTGGAGTTACTACCACCATGGGCAATCCCAACGCGGCCATCTCCGCTGTGTTGCTGCCGGGAATTGTCACCGCCAGCGCAGCTAAGTGCATAAGATCGTGCTGCCACCCCTGCACTGCCGTTAAGAGCAAGCCCCCCTGCGTCTTGAGCCGCCAAATGCCAGCAGATCTTTCTTCGATAATCTCCCCTCCGGAACCTTCCAGCAGAGGGCTGGGGCTTGCCAGCACGTCTCTTAAATCGTCCTCCGTTACAAAAGGAGAAACGCTCAGGGCAAACTGAACTGTCTGCAGGTCCCGACTGATAATCTCCGCACTGCGCAGGAACAGGGGCAGCACGTGGCGGAACTCCCATGGGCGGCTGCCGGGAAAAAGGCCGATAACGGGCTGTTCCCGGTCAAGCCCGAGTGCCTCGCAAAACTCATCCTCCTGCCAGTGGGTTTCGACTGCATCCAGCATCAAATCCCCCACCACAAACAGCTTGTCTGGAGGGGCTCCGGCCTGCAGGGCCTTCACCCTTGCCTGGTCATCGGGCAGCAGGAAGCCTGAGAAACTGCCTGTCCACTGGGCTCGGCCGTTGGTGTAAGCATAGGCAGGGTATTTCAAGCGGCGGGCCAGGAGGACAGCGTAGAGCAAGTCTCCGCCAAGAAATAAGACAACTCCCCGGCCCACCGGCCTAAAGTCGGGAAGCTGTCTCCCCAAGAGGGCGAAGGCAAGGGTCTGCCGGGCATTAAAGACCCGCTTTACCTCCGGCAGGGCAGCGGCAACCGCGCCCTCCCGTCCCGATGCAAAGGTGCAGGGGGGAGTAAAGACGGTAATCTCAGCCTTGGGCATTCTTTCAGCTATGGCCCTCACTGCCGGTTTAAGCCAAGTGGCCACCTCGCCGGGGCTGTTGGCGGTAATGACTATGTCTGCCTTATTATCCATCGGTCCCTGCATAGCCCCTTTTCTTTCCTCCCGCTGCCCTGCGCCGGGTAATTGCCGGCTTCCAGCCGTTTCCGGTCACCGGTTTTCCGCTTTCTGTGCCCGCTCGGCGACTTCCAACACTATCCTCGCCGCTTTAGCAACGGCTCCGCCCTCTCCCAGCTTCCGTCTTACTTCTGCATAATCGGATGCAATTCGGCGCCGCTCATCCTCCTGCCAGATCCTCTCCAATTGGGCTGCGATCTTTTCGGGAGTGCTTTCATGTTGTATAAGCTCCGGAATTATCTCCCGCCCCGCCACTATATTGGGCAGCGCTATGTAAGGCGTGCGGACAATCATTTTGGCTACATAATAGGTCGATGAAGAGATACGGTAGATGGCTACCTGGGGCACACCCAGGAGGGCTGTCTCCAAAGTAGCAGTGCCGCAAGCAACTACAGCCAAGTCAGCGGCGCTCAATACCCTGTAAGTCTCTCCCCGGACCAGGTGGAGCCTGTTCCACTGGTCCCCTGCTGCCCTGCGAAAGTCATCATCGGAGACTGTCTGGGCGGCAGCCACTGCTGACTCAACACCGGGTATCTTTTGCCGCAGAAGGTCCACCGCCCTGAGCATGATGGGCAGCAGCACCTTGATCTCCTGGCGGCGGCTTCCCGGAAGCAGGGCCACCAGCGGCTCATCTTTAGGTAACCCCAACACACCACGGGCTTCGTCCTTGGGCAGCGGGTCCGGAACTATGTCCAGCAGCGGATGGCCTACAAACTCTACATCGGCTCCAGCTTCTTTGTACACGTCATATTCAAAGGGCCAGACTGCTACCACTTTGGTGACAGTCTCCGCCACCTTCTCGGCTCTCCCTCGACCCCAGGCCCATGCCGAAGGGCTGAAGTAATAGACCGAAGGGATTCCCTTCCGTTTAAGGATTTCCGCAAACCGCATGTTGAATCCAGGGAAATCGATCAGCACCACAACATCCGGCTGCTGGCGGTCAACTACATCCCCAAGCTTGAGCAGGACCCGGCGCAGGACTTGCACACCCCGCAGTGCTTCCAAGAAACCGATAGTACTGATGGATGTGGGGTTAAAGAGCAGCCTTACCCCTGCTTCTTTCATCAGGGGTCCGCCCATGCCGAATAAACGCGTATCCGGCTCCTGCTCTAAGATCTCCTTGGCAAGATATGAACCATTGAGATCGCCGGAGGCTTCACCCGCCACCAACATCACTTTGAGCCGCCTCATCAGTTATCCCGTCCTCTTCCCGAACCGCCTGAGGACTGCTCACAAGTTGGGCTTAGATCTCTCTCATCCACCAAGACCAGGGCGACCCCCACTTCGTCAGCCCGCTGAATTAAGGCATCTTTATCCATCACCAGTGTCTTGTTGGCTTCCATGGCAATCGCTTCAATCCCGGCCTTTACAGCCGTCTCCAAAGTGCCTAAGCCTATGGTGGGAAGGTCAAACCGCAGATCTTGGGCCGGCTTAGCCACCTTGACCACAACGCCTCCACCTTGAGCCAGACGGCCTCCCCGGGAGATGGTCGCATCGGTACCATCAATGGCCTCCACCGCCAGGATGGCTCCCTCTTTGACAACTACTGTCTGGCCGATATCCAGCCCGGCAATGGCCTTGGCAATCCTCCACCCGTAGCGGATGTCTGACCAATTCCGACCTGTGGGTTGCCTAGAGGTCAGCACACCTGGCCCCGGCATGATTTCCTCCATCAAGTCAGTCTGCGGCCGCACTGTTATGCCTTCTTGAGCTAGATCGTTGACGAAAGCCTCGATCACAGCATTATCGTTCTTCTCACCCAAACCAGCTAACAGCCGCTGGGTTCGCTCATCCAGCTGCAGGCGGCCAAACAAAAGCCCTTTGGAAACCCCGCCCACCAGATAGGCATCCTGCACCTTTTCCTTCTTAAGGACATCGATAATTAACTGCCACTGTCCCAGGGGCATTGGGTAGCTGGCATGGGCCGTCTGAGCCAATGCCGGCGCCACTTCTCCCAGGACTCCTACTACTACAACCCGGTAACCTCGGTTCCTAGCGGCCTTAGCCGCAACCAGCGGTAAGTCTCCTTTACCTGCTAAAATGGCTATGGTGGGCATGCATCTTGCCTCCCTGCGCTTAGGTTCAAAAGTAATTCAGAAATAAAAGAAAATCCCGCGCTCAAATAAACAGGCAGCGGGATAATAGGGCTAGAACAGCCATTGAACAAACATGGCGGCCACGACACCTACCAAGACCATCATCATCGAGCCTTCAGCCAGGAGGGCATCTCTAGTGCTGAAGCGTTCCTCGACCTCTCTGGGCCGCCGACGGGTCTTTGTATACCACCCCAGGAGATGGGAGGCATTGGGAAAGTACTCGGGAACAGCTCGGCAGTAAGCGTCATAGGCTTCGCCGTACTCCCTCCGCAGCTTGGCATCTTCCACCGGGTGCACAAACCGGACTCTAGCGGCGGCTATGCCGGCCAGCAGCAGGTATGCCGGCCACCATCGGGACATGACAGCTATACCAAGGCCTACCAGCAAGGTCCCCCAGGCATCGGGCCTGCGGACCAGGCCGTACGGACCTTTGGCAATAAGCCGACCCTGCTCAAGCAGGCTCTCCAATCCAGGTTGATGCCCGGCACTCCACCAGCGGATGAACTCTCCCAGGACAAGACAAATCCCGCCCCGCCACAGTGAGTCCGCCGCTGGTCGTGACCAAAGCGCGATGATTAGCAGTACAGGCACAGGAAGCACATGGCGCAAGCGGTAAATCAAGCCTTCTTGCACAGCACTGTAGGTCTCTACAAAACCCCGGGATCTGAGGACTATGCTTTTTCGCGACATGCTATCCCTACCTACAGATCCCCCTGTCGGCGCTGCGTAAGAATCTTAGCAGGTGATCTATTTCTTCATAACCCGCAAGTTCCTGTTCCATCTGCTCGATGGCCTGTGAGATATTCAGATTGGATCGGTACAAGATCTTATAGGCTCGCTTAATCTCCATCCGCAGCTCCGGACTGAGACCGTTGCGGCGTAGACCGACAATATTGATACCATATGGCTTGGCAGGATTACCGTCGACGATAATATAAGGGGGAACATCTTTAGTTACCATGGTATGGGCACCAACCATGGCCATGCGGCCGATCTTGGTGAACTGATGGACTCCCACAAGGCCTCCGATGACCACTCGGTCCTCGATCACTACATGCCCACCAATCCCGCTACCATGGGAAATAACCACATTGTTGCCCACTTGGCAGTCATGACCTACGTGAACATAAGACATAATTAGACAATTATTGCCAATCCTTGTTTCCCCGCCGCCGCCCGCGGTACCTCTGCTGATGGTAGCATATTCCCGAATGATATTATTGTCCCCGATAAACAGATAAGTCTTCTCGCCTTTGAACTTCAGATCCTGGGGTTCGTTGCCCACGATGGCACCGGCGTAAATCTTGTTGTTCTTGCCGATAACAGTCCACCCTTCGATAATCACCCTTGGCCCGATCTTGGTGCCGTCTCCGATATCCACATCCGGGCCGATAATGGCATAAGGCCCTATCTCCACGTCGTTACCAATGATCGCGTCGGGATGCACAATCGCGGTCGGATGAATTTTCCTGCGAATGTGGACTACCTTGCCATCCTTCGATGTTTCAGTTTGACTCACTGCGTCTCCCCCTCCGGAGTACCAAATCCTGGTGCTCCTATCCCTGTATAAGCCTCATCCGAGCCCGCAAGCACGCAACTCGGAACTACTTGTCCATATCAGCAATCATGAACATAAATTCTGCCTCAGCAGCTTTCTCATCGCCGACGTAGGCAGTGCCTTGACACTTGCCCATAGTGCGCCGCAGCTGAAGCATTTCCACTTCCAATCGGAGCTGATCACCGGGCATCACCGGCCGGCGAAAACGAGCCTTGTCAACACCGGCTAGCAGCGGTATCTTCTTGCCTGCTCCGTCTTCGGGATCCAATACTACCAACCCACCTACCTGGGCAAGGCTTTCCAAAATCAAAACTCCCGGCATGATGGGCCTTCCTGGGTAATGGCCGGTAAAGTGGGGTTCATTGATGGTAACGTTCTTAATCGCCACAGCCCGTTTGCCCGGTACCAACTCCACTACCCGATCGACCATCAGAAACGGATATCGGTGGGGCAGACGGTCCTGTATAGCCAAGATATCCAGCATAGAGCCCGTCCCCTTTCACTTCTATCCCATTGTAATGCCTGGCCAACTGCCTGTCAAGGAACCAGCCGCCCGGTAACCGGCCAGGCTCAGATCTCGGCTGTGATGATCTGGGAAGAATCGCCAATATTCAGGCGGCTGAACCGCCCCTGGACTACAGCCTTGTCCCCAATTAAGGAGTGCTCCAGCAGGATATCGGCTACATAGGCCCCTTCATTGATTATGCTGTCCCTGATCAGCGCGTTGGCAACCTGCGCGCCGCTGGCGATGGACACATACGGACCGATTAAGCAGTTTTCCAAGACAGCAGAGGGATCAATATACACTGGGGGTATAACAATCACATCTGAGCGGTTGGAAAAGGGAGTATAGCCGTTATTGGAAAGCAAATGGCGGTTGGTGGCAAGTAGTGATTCGGGATTCCCGCAGTCCAGCCAATGCTCAACACCGAAAACCTCCATCAGTTCCCCGGCCTCGATCATGCGCTGCAGGCCGTCGGTAAGCTGGAATTCCCCTCCCTTGCGGACATCCCCTTCCATGATTTCAGACAAGCTGCGGTAAAGCAGTGCACTGTTGGTTATGTAGTAGACGCCCACAACAGCCAGGTTGGTGGGAGGGTCCTCAGGCTTTTCTATCAGCCTGACGATGCGGCTGCCCTCCAGTTCCACCACACCGAAGCTGCTGGGGTTGTCCACCTCTCTGACGCCGATGGCTGTAACTCCCCGCTGCAGTACAGAGGCCAGATCCGCTTCTACTATAGTATCTCCTAAAACGATCAAAATAGGCTCACCGGGCTTGACGCAATCCTTGGTCAGCCAGATGGCATGCCCGAGACCCAGCCGCTCCTCCTGCTCCACAACTTGAACCTTCAAGTCGTACGTTCCTTGCACGTAATCGACGACCTTTTCCCCTAGGTACCCGACTACCAACACCACTTCATCTATACCGGCGGGCCGCAGGCTATCCAGAATGTGTCCCAGAATAGGCTTTCCGGCTACATGCACCAGTGCTTTGGGTACTGTGTGGGTATGGGGCCGCAAGCGGCTTCCGACCCCTGCCACAGGCAAGATAGCTTTCACCGATCTGCACTCCCATCCTCCGAAACCCGTTGTCTTAGTATCTCCTGCATAAGACCCTTATTAAGTTCATGCCCAGACCGCACCGCGATAATATGGGCATGCAAAAATCCCAACAGGCCCATATCGCCTACTACATCGAGGATTTTGTGTCTTACTATTTCATCCCGGTACCGGAGGGAATTCCGGTATCCGTCATCATCCACGATTACGACACAATCCAGGTCGCCGCCCCGGCCTAGACCCTGACTGCGCAGAAACTCGATATCCTTCCCAAAAACTAAAGTTCGGGCTCCGGCCAGCTCTCGCCCAAATACATCTGCGGTGATGCTGTATTCCCCAAACTGCGTACCTACTACTGGATGGTCCGTTACAAAGGTATAAGTGATCTTCAGCTCATCGGCCGGCACGGCAATCATGTGGCTTCCGTTGCGGGACACCCATACAGGGTTCTTCAGCCGCAAATACCGCCGAGGTACGCCCTGTTTGATGATCCCCGCCTTACAGACCAGTTCGACAAAAATCTGCGCGCTGCCGTCGCCCAGGGGAATTTCTCCTGCATCCAGTTCTACGACAGCATTGTCAATACCCATTCCCCGCAAAGCCGCCATCAGATGCTCCACCGTCATTACCTGCGCCCCACCGTTTCCCAGGGTGGTGTTTCGGTTGGTCGACACGATGTGCTCGACGGTGGCCGGGATTTCCGGTTTTCCAGGCAAGTCTATCCTCCGGAAGATGATACCGGTGTCGGCAGGAGCTGGCAACAACCGCATAAAAACCGGGACCCCCGAGTGTAGCGCCTTGCCTGCATATTCCACGGGCGCCCCCAGCGTTTGCTGCTCTGTCAATATTCCACCTTCTCCCTCAACCGCATAATATACCGGCACGAATTGTACCCAGTGGTTCTTCGTTCGAGATGAAAGGCGTTGTTTCCTTCCTGCCATATGTCCAAAGGGATGGCTTAACGCATCATCCTTAGGACATCAAGAGCCGCTTGTATTTTTCACCGATTTCCGACTTGGGCTGTGAGAAAATCTCTGCCGGTACACCTTCTTCTACTATTCTACCGTGATCCATCAAGATAATACGGTCAGCCACTTTCAGAGCAAAGGACACCTCGTGGGTGACGATAATCATAGTAGCTTTGTGGCCCCGGGCCAGGTCCTCCATAACATCCAAAACCTCTCCCACCAGAATGGGATCTAGGGAAGCGGTTGGCTCATCCATCAGCATGATCTCCGGATTCAGTGCCAAAGCCCGGGCGATACCTACCCGCTGCTGCTGGCCGCCGGATAGCTCGCTGGGGCGGCTATCGGCATAAGCCAGCAGCCCCACCTTCCGCAAGGCCTCCAGGGCATTGGCTTCCGCTTGTTCAGGATCCATGCCGCTGAGCACCGGACCGAACATCACGTTTTCTTTCACAGTCAAACGCTTGATCAGGTTGAAATGCTGAAACACAAACCCAACCCGGCGGCGGAACTCCAACAGCTCCTGGGGAGACATGTCCATAACCGATTGGTCCTTGAAGAAGACTTCTCCCCGATCAGGCTCCGTCAAGCGGTTGATGCAGCGGATCAAGGTGGACTTGCCGCAGCCGCTGGGGCCCATGACTACCAGGATCTCACCCTGAGAAACGTTCAGACTGACGCCATCGAGGGCTACTTTCTTGCCGTAGCTTTTTTCCAAACCATATACCTGCAGCATACAATCCACCTCAAATCAGCGAAGGTAGTCCCGCTGCCTCCCAACCCATGTTATCTCCTGCTTCATCTAGCGCTTCAACGAAAGGAATCTGCTGCTGTGAAAACTGCTGTCTGTTCTGCTCCAGTAACTGCCGGAATCACTAGTTCTGACACCGCTGCCTCCGGAGTCCCCAACTCCCTAGGCCTTGCGGAGCCGCCTGCATAGCCTGCACCATCTAGTACTGCTTCCCATCCCTGGTTGGAAGGCAAAGGCACTACCTTCGCCTACCGTTGAGCTTGCAGCTGAGCTTTCCGCATATATCTTTGCATATAACCCAGCACGTTCAGCTGTGCCCCATCTGGCCGGCAGTTCCGGTTGACGAAAGCTGCCGGCGGCCTACTTAAAGCGCTGCCGCCTGCGGTTCAGCATATACATGAGACCGGGCCGGCCGGAGGGAATCACAATTTCTCGCATGATCTGCACGTAGGGCAGTCCCAAAGCCTGTCCTGCCATCATCTCATCGACATCAACTGGACTGAACTTCTCACAGAAAGCCGCAGTCATAAGGCCGAGCAGTGCTCCCAAGATCCCGATGTGACCCAGATTGAGCAGAGGTATCTCGGCTCCCGCAGCCCGGTAGATGGAAAGGAGCAGTACAGTGCCCAAGGCAGTTCCCAGGAGCTTTACCGGGTCAAAGATCCTTCTCCAGCCCTTGACTGCCCGCTTCTGGGCCAGGATTCTCTTTATGGTGCTGAATACAGATGCGTGATCCAGCACCAGCGAACCCAGGCTAAACACCACCGCCAGCAAACCAGCGATAATTGCCCGCACCTCTTGAAGTACTCTGATCAGTTCCGCCCTGGCATCGGGATTGACGACTGCCACCGGCATGGTAAAGGTGGTTGCATAGCGGTTGTCCAAGGCTTCTTGAATCAGCTTTTCCGCTTCTTTGCTCTTGACAACACCCTTGTCCAGCACCAGCTGGATCTGGTCACCGGGAATGACCTCGCCGGCGATATAGCTGTCGATTAAGTTGATGGACTGCCCGATCTCCTCATCCCGCAGGTCCGGGAGGCTGTCCTTTACCTTGCGGATCTGCTCGATCACCGCCTCGATATCCACCGATTGCACGGCATTGATCCGAGCAGCCACATCGGCCAAGCTTTCCTTCATCGCCTGTATGTCCAGGTTCTGCAGGGAGGTAAGATCTGTCTCCCCTTCAGTACCTGTCAAGCTTCTAAAAAGCTTGTCCATCAAGAGGGAGATCACAAGACTCCCGGGGACAGATTCGTTTCCTGCTATACCGCTGTTCAGCTGCCTGATCTGCTGCTGCAGCTGCTCCAGCTGAATCAGCGCCTGCTCAAAGGTTCTGAGGGTTTCTTCCGCGTTGGCCACAGTCTCGTTGGCTGAACTGGCCAGCGCCTCCAGCTCATCCAAGAGAACCATGCTTTCATCGATGGTCTGAATCAACTGGTAGCGCTCGTTGGTGATGTTTACCTCACCGATGCTGCGCCCCACCCGATTGTCCCCGGTCACCTTGTAGCCGGTCCGCACCATGGTGGGGGTGACATCGGAAATATCCCCCTGGATAATCACTCCTGAGGCCTCTCCGCCGCCTATGTCGGTGATCTCGACGATGATATTATGGGCACCGACGGGATCCCCTAGATTGAGGGGCTCCTCCGCCGACCCCTGAAGGACAATCTTGTTGCCCACATGAAGCGGCTCCAGCCCAGTTATGGGGATGGTAACCTTGGAAGCATAATTGAGCAGAAAAGTCTTCATTTCCGACAAGGTCTTGATGAAGGACTTGGCGGCATCTCCTGTATTCTCCAGAGTAACGTTTTCGAGCACCCGCGGCTCGTAAGTCTCCCGCAGCACGTCCATAATCTGGTCCGTTACTTTGCCGATATCTTCAACTTCGTAGCCAATGGGAAAGCGCACTTCCAAGATTTCGTACCGGTTGATGATCTTTCGCACTGCTTCGCTTACCCGCTGGTTGTCCTCAACGGAGTTCAAAAGGACGTAGAGGTTATCTGAATCTCGAAAGACTAGACGCACTCCGGGGATTTGTTCTACCTCACTGATGATCTGGCTGCGAAAACCGGGGTGGACACCTTGGATCACCACGCTGGGCTGGATCATCATGGTCATTCCCGCACTGCCGGGGATGTCGTAGAGAGTGCTCCTGATGCTCTGCAGCCGTTCTTTGGTTTCCAGCTCCGGGGGCAGGGATATGAAGATGTTGGCCTTACCGGCGATGGTCACACCCTCTTTGTATACAGCACCGGGAAGTTCTTTGGCGATCAGTTCTTCCAGGGCTTGGATGCCCGCCTCCCGGGCCTCCTCCCGCAGGTGCAGGATCAAGTCATATTCGCCGTACTCGCCGATCAGCCCATCGATGGTATCACCGAAGTATGAGTCGACGGCCCGGGCCACTCCTGCCGACAGGACAGTACCCACTAAGATGCTGGCGAGGATGAGTATCAACCAATCCTTCCAAAAGCCGTCACGAAATAAAGCCATCATTGCCGCTTGTCCCCCCATCCGAGAGACATTATAACATGGGGGTGATCGGCCGATCATATGTAATTCCTGCAGCTGCAGGCAGTTATTCTGCTCTTCCACCGATAATTACAAAAGGCGGGTATTACCCCCGCCTTTGGATATGCAGTCGCAGCACGCCGCTGCCTCATTTGCCGCTGCCCCCGCTTTATTCATCCCTGCCGAGGATAAACTCGGCATATGTAGGACCGTATACGGTGGCTTCATCTGTCGAGAGATTGATCACGACTTTGGTACCGGTAAGCACACTGCCGTCATCGGTTTCCAGACGCACATTGCCGGTCAGCACTGCCATTTCCTGTTCATCATCGTACTCCAGTTCATCCGCCCATGCTTTTCGTTCCGGTTCGACAACCCTCACATTTCCCCGGGCATGCAGCCTCTTGCCGTCCTCTTGAACATGCATCCAATCGGACCATACTTCCAGTTTGAGTTTCCCTTCCTCTTCCGTATCCCACTGTCGAAGATAGACATTACCCTCTAAAGTGTAAGTCTCCTGGGCAAAATCCGCCAGCATATGGTCTGCCTCGGCATCAAGATCCTCCCGGGCGACGGTGACATTGCCGCTCAATTCACCAGTCTCATCACTTTGGCTGTAAACCAGCTTTGCAGCAGTCAGCCGGCTGTCCTTGGTCAGAACCTCTACGTAGCCTTGAGCCGGTTCAATGACTGCCACTTTTTTCTCCAACTGGAAGACTCCCACCTCTGCATCGGGCAGCTCAGTATGGATGATGACTTTAACCTTATCCTCCTCTTTGCTGTCACCTGCTTCTGCTGCCCAGGTGGGGCTTTGACTTGCAGCTGCCAGGACCAACACCGCCGCTAAAAGCCCGCCAAACAGCCGGCCCAGTCTCTTTGTCTTTCTCATCTCATCCACCTTCTACCATCCCCTTCGCCGCTGGACTTGCCAATCCACTGCCTATTTTCCCACAGGTGCACCGAGGACAAATTCTATCTTGCTGGGGCCTATCAACCGCAGTTCCCCTGCCTGTCGGTCGTAGACGGCCTTTTCGGACCAAATTGTATAACCATCATTCCACATAACCACATCTCCCAAGAGGTGGAGTTTGTCGGTCTTCATGTGGGCCTCCAGCTGCCGGCTGGTGGCATTGACTCCATCCAAGCTTATCCTGCTCGGAGTAGGCGCCGTCAGGATCTCCGACGTGCCGTCCCACTCCAGCTGCTGGCTTTGGAAAACAACCTTTCCCTCCTGGGTAACATTGATGTCACCCTCCAGCTGAAAAAAATCCTTGGCCTCCAGCCACCGACCGCCCCTGGCGGTAATCCCGTAAGCCGGCTCGTCATCCTGGTAGATGACACCATCCCGAAGCTCTTCAAAGATCACCAGGCCTTCGTCTTCGGTTTTTTGCACCCTATCAAAGTGAAAGTGGTATTTCTTTTGGCCGTCTTTGCGCCCGATGAATTCTACGCCGGTAAACTGAGTCGGGGGTTCGCCTTCCGCTGGAGGATTAGCAGGTAGAGGACCGGACGGCACCTTTCGCTGCCCCGGAGGCAGATAACCTAACCAGCACAGGAGCAAGAGTACCGCTGCCAGCACTCCCGCAACAGCCAAGATGCGCCTTCTTTTTTTCGGCAGCTGCAGCGACAACTTCTCTCAACCTTCCTCTCACCCAGACGCCGACCGGCCACCCAGAGAACTGCCCAGCCCAGGCCGCCGCTTAAGCCCCGCCAAACCGCCGCAAGGCGAGCCCCACAGGCCAAAACCCAGAGGCACCCAAAGGCCGGAAACCTCCGGTCCTTCCTACTGACCCTGCGTCACCTGGGTCACCAGTTCTGCTAAGCCCTCGACGTTGACGTCAAATTCCTCGCCCCTCTGCAGCGTCAGCCGAGTCTGGGGCAGGGCATTGATAGAATACTCCAGCCACACTGTCCCGTTAAGCTGATCATAGCGCAGCCGCAGCTCCCGGCAGTGGAGATCCAAGGCCAGCATAGCGCCGTGCCTTGTCCACTCGTCAGTCACACCGTTGTAGCCCACCACATATTCGAAACGCCATCTATTGGGAAGGGTGATCTGCAGCTGACCATCTAAGCCTTCCCACTCATTGTAGGTGAAACTGTAGCTGGAGGCTACCCGCAGAAAGATATCATCTCTCGGCATCAAGCTGACTATCCCCCGGGCGCTCTTCCAGGTATTCTCCTCCAAATCATAGCTTGCCCAAACATTGATCTCGTACTGGTCGTTGGGCCGCAGGTGTACCTGCCCTACCAGATCATTAAAGGTGCCGCTCCAAAAATCGTAGCCTGTGGCAAGGCTGGCCCCAAAGGTGGGTGTTCGCCATGAGATGCGGCCGCTTAGAGTCTCGGAGTTGTCGAGCTTATCAAACAGAAAGGGAGAAGAGCCGAGGATCCACTGATCCTTATACGAGAGATCCAGCGTCAAAGGCTCCAGAGGCTGCATTACCAGCCGGGGTTGGGAAATAATCACAGCCCGAGACTCATCCTCCATAGGAGCTGCCAGGACAGGTTCACTGTCTCCCATATTCAGATAGGAGGTCAGACTTCGGTAGGTGTCCAGTTCAATGGAACCGTTATAGACGACATAGGCCTTGGAACTCAAGGGATAGCGCTTGGTAGTAATGCCCCCTTTTACGAAAAGCTTATTGCCCTCCAGGGCATCGCCATCGGGATACCGTTCCAGATAACGGCCGGCTCCCGCAGACAGCTGGGCAGGCAGCTTTCCGTCAAACAAGCTCCACCCCCGGGACTGCCAGGTCAGCTCCGGCATTCGGGTTAGTGTTTTCCAATCATAGGAGCTGTACCGGGTGCTCCCCCGGACAGCAGGATGCACATCCTGTTTCAGCTTGAGAGTAAGCTGGCTGCTGGATGCCGTCCTCTCGAGAGTATGGTCGTACATTACATAGCTTTCCCTTTCGCCTTCAGGACCCGCAGCTAATGAATGACCTGAACTGGAAAGCTGCCACAGTCCTCCCAGGCGGCGCCGATACATCCAGTCAACCTCAGTCTCCGCCGTCTGTCCCCCGTCTTGGCTGCGCCAATGGCTGACCTCAAGAGTATATGATTCCCCCTGTCCCTTCTTACTCAGCTTGATTCCAGGTTCCAGCTCCCACTCAGAATCCTTGGAACCCTCAGCCGGCTGCAGCCAGTAGTCTGTTCCCATCTCTATCCTCAGCTCTGGATTGAGCTGCAGGCTCTGCTGCCAGCTGCCCTCCCAAGTAGTTGTACCATCGGCGGGGTTTTGAAGGCGGTAAACCGAAAGCTCGCCTTTCCCAGCGGAACCCCGGTCATAATAAGTGTGATCAACCCCCGTCCCGATGCCCTTCTTCTGCATGTAGTCTAGATGCACCGTGCCGTATGATTCTGCATGCCGGTAATAATCATAGGCTGTTTTCACAAACCAGCCTTCACTCTCGCTGTACCCGATGCGTGGAAGCTCAAAGGAACTCTCACGGCCCAGGGGCAGCACTAGATATGGCCAGTAGAAAATGGGAATGGAACCTTCCCAATAGGAGACGCGGCGGACGATGAGCTTATCCCCGGGGTATATTTCGATCTCCCCTGCTTCGAGATGAAAGTGGGGATGCTCAAGATCGCAGGTGGTGACGCTCCCTCCGTGGATGAAAATGTCATCCTCTACAGTATCGATTCTCTCTCCCCGGACGTAAAGCTCGCCCTTCAACCCAGGGCCGACGACTACCGCGCTGGCTGCATCGATTTTCGCCTGCTGGCGTTCAAAATCATATTCTAGAGCTTCACCCTCAAGGTATTGATCACCCTGATGGATCCGGACATTTCCGCTGAACAATGCGGAGTTTTCACTGAGAATATAGTGAAGCCGGTCAGCATAAACCAGCATATCTCGGTATTTTACCTCCACACCACCTTGGGCTGTGATCTCTTCACCGCCGGCCAGGATCTGAATAGAACCTTCTGCTCGCACCACCACCCGCTCATCCTGCTCAGTCCCGGAAGAACCAGCATCTTCTGCCGCCTCTGCTGCGGCGACAGAACTGCCGCTTGCAGCTGCAGTAAAGGGCACTGCCAAAAGGGCCAGTACCCAAATCAAAACAAACAGACATAAGATTGCTGTCCTTTCTCCTCGGCAGACCAAGCTAGTTCCCCACTTCCTGCCTTGCCTTTATTGCCGTGTTTCGAACACTACTTTCTTCGCTTTGGCCCGGTCAATACCTGCTGGTGATTTGCGTCAGAGTCGGCATCAGCCTTCAAGAAACAAGAGAAGCGTATCCAGCACCTCTTGTCCTTTGGCAGAGACATTCTGGGCTTTCTCTCTTACGATTTGAACAGCTTTAGCCTCCTCACCCGCCTGGAGGTAATAGCCGGCCAAGGCCAACTGCAAATCGCCTGTGGTCAGCTCCAGGTAGTCTAGCTGCAGGGCTGGTTCTGCCCTCAACGCCTGCTCCAGCTGGTCAGCAGCCTCCCTGTACCCTCCGGCGGCGGCCTTTACCGCCGCC
>DUMM01000060.1 GCA_012839845.1 Bacillota bacterium
CAGTCCCGGTGTTCTTAATCGCCATCGGCATAATTGTGGCCTTCTTTGCAGCTGGCGGGGGCAGCAACGTGGTCCACGGACTGTATGGTATTGCTTTGGCGGCTGTGGGGATGCTGGGTACTACCGGCATAGTCGTGGCTGTAGATGCCTACGGACCCATAGCTGACAATGCCGGCGGTATCGCAGAGATGGCTGAGCTGCCCGACAGCGTGCGAGAGGTCACCGACACCCTGGATTCAGTCGGCAATACCACGGCTGCTGTTGGCAAAGGCTTTGCCATCGGTTCTGCAGCCTTGACTGCGCTGTCTCTCTTTGCTTCCTACTCCCAGGTGGTTGGGCTGGAAGCCATAGATATTCTGGATCCCATGGTAACTGCCGGTCTCTTCATCGGTGCTCTCCTGCCCTACCTCTTTGCCGCCATGGCCATGGAGGCAGTGGGTAAGGCGGCCAACCATATGATTGAAGAGGTGCGGCGTCAGTTCCGGAGCATTCCCGGAATCATGGAAGGCAAAGGCAAACCTGATTACGCCAGCTGTGTAGACATCTCTACCCAGGCTGCTCTCAGAGAAATGATCGTTCCTGGGCTCCTCGCAGTGGTAGCTCCCATTCTGGTGGGTCTCATCCTCGGCGCCAAAGCACTGGGCGGTTTGCTGGCCGGTGCGCTGGTAGTTGGCGTATGTATGGCTATCCAGATGGCCAATTCCGGCGGCGCTTGGGATAATGCCAAGAAGTATATCGAAAGCGGTGCCCACGGCGGCAAGGGCAGTGCTGCCCATAAGGCAGCGGTCGTCGGCGATACTGTTGGCGACCCCTTTAAGGACACAGCTGGTCCTTCTATGAACATCTTGATCAAGTTGATGACCATCGTGGCCCTGGTATTTGCACCTCTCTTCATGTAAGAGTGGGGAAGAGTCAGACCGGTGGTAAACTCGGTAGGTTCTTGTGAGGAATGCAAGCCCGGCAGTCCAGCATGACCGCCGGGCTCTTCCCTGCAGGTGAGGAAGCCGATATTGGCAACTGCTCCCTGTGTGTCATTGACTTTCATTTCCAGTGATGATAGGATTAATTACGGTATCAGTACTGCCCGTACAACTTGATAGTCTGTTCTGCTGCTCATCAAGAGAGGCGGAGGGACTGGCCCAATGAAGCCCGGCAACCGGCTGTGAGTCTTGCAGCAAGGTGCCAATTCCTGCAGAATGGTCACCATTCTGGGAGATGAGTAGGACTGCTTTGTCGGTACCTCTTCCCTAGAATGGGAAGAGTTTTTTATTGGCGAAGGAGGTGCTGGCATGTCGAGTAGGCGTTATCTATTTACTTCTGAATCGGTAACTGAAGGACACCCAGACAAGATCTGTGATCAGATTTCCGATGCGATACTCGATGCCATATTGGAAAAGGACCGGGAAGCCCGGGTGGCCTGTGAGACCGCGGTGACCACAGGTTTGGTCTTGGTGATGGGAGAGATTACCACCAGCTGCTACGTAGACATTCCCAAGATTGTCCGGGATACGGTGCGGGAGATCGGCTACACCAGGGCCAAGTTCGGTTTTGACAGCGATACCTGCGCGGTCTTGACGGCCATTAATGAACAGAGCCCTGACATTGCCCTAGGAGTCAACCATGCCTGGGAAGCCCGCCACGGGGACAGCGATGACGGCTCCATGCTGGGTGCCGGTGACCAGGGTTTGATGTTCGGTTACGCCACCGATGAAACGCCGGAATTGATGCCGCTGCCCATTTCCCTTGCCCACAAGCTGGCCAAGCGCTTAGCCGAGGCCCGGAAGACAGAGATCATTCCCTATCTGCGGCCTGACGGCAAGACCCAGGTGACGGTGGAGTACGAAAACGACCGCCCCGTACGGGTGGATACCGTGGTAGTCTCGGCTCAGCACCATCCTGAGATTACCCAGGAGCAGCTCCGGGATGATATTATGCGGGAAATCATCCTGGCCGTTATCCCCCCTGAGTTCTTGGATGACAGGACGAAGTATTTCATCAACCCCACCGGCCGGTTTGTTGTCGGCGGTCCGGCCGGGGATTCCGGCCTGACGGGTCGGAAGGTGATTGTGGATACGTACGGAGGCATGGGCCGCCACGGCGGAGGAGCCCTGTCAGGGAAGGATCCCACCAAGGTAGACCGTTCCGCCACCTATGCTGCCCGTTATGTTGCCAAGAACATAGTTGCGGCTAAGCTCGCCCGCCGGTGTGAAGTACAGGTGGCCTACGCCATCGGCGTTGCCCGCCCTGTT
Source organism: Bacillota bacterium (assembly GCA_012839845.1). Classification (GTDB taxonomy): domain Bacteria; phylum Bacillota; class Limnochordia; order DTU087; family DTU087; genus DTU087. The sequence goes on from DUMM01000060.1 coordinate 2,250, forward strand.
TCTCTCATGGTGGACACCTTCGGTACCGGCAAGTACCCCGACGATGTCATCGCCTCTTGGGTTCAGAAGGTCTTCGACCTGAGGCCCGCGGCTATCATCCGGGATATGGATCTTCGCCGGCCCATTTACCGGCAAGTTGCAGCCTACGGTCATTTCGGCCGAGATGATCTGGACCTGCCGTGGGAAAAGACAGATAAAGTTGATGCGCTGCTGGCAGAGGCCGGTGCCGCTGTGAACTAGCTGCATAGTCAAGCAGCCGATTCCCCATCCGCAAAGGGTGGGGTTTTTTTGTGTGTCCAGCATGTCTGCTGAGCAGAACTGCGGCACTTCTAAGCAATGACCGAGCATTTCCAGCCTCTACTGACCGGAGGTATGGGTTTAGGGGGAAGGCAGCAGTGATCCGTCACAATCTTGTTTCACCCGAGAAGTATAGCGGTGCTCCTATCTGTAAGACTTCATACCCGTCATCGGAAGGCTAAACTCGACACAAGCTCCGCCGGTAGGTCTATTATACGCCCGGACAGTACCTCCCTGTGCTTCCACGAGCCGCTTGACAATATACAGCCCCAGGCCAGAGTGGCCTCCTTCGGTTGTCCTGCTCTGGTCTCCTCGATAGAACTTCTCAAAAAGATGACGCAGATCTCGGCCTGTGAAACCAGGCTCAGTATCGCAGACTGCAATGTTGAGCCCTTGCCCTTCGGTCCGAACAGAGATCGTAATGGTTCCACCAGCTGGAGTGTAGTAGAGGCTGTTCATCACCACGTTATCTAG
>DUMM01000061.1 GCA_012839845.1 Bacillota bacterium
CACATCCCGAACCCAGCAGTTAAGCCCTCCAGCGGCGATGGTACTGCCGGGGCGACCCGGTGGGAGAGTAGCTCGTTGCCAGGAAACTTTTTTCAGCACCCGGTGGATTGTCCCGCCGGGTGCTGGCGTTTTGTCGGTCGCTGCTCAGACCGGTGCAGCGGGAGCTGCTGGCTGAAGGGGATAGGCAACATCTTGTTGAATGCTGTGGCCGAGTAAGTCTATTCTCTCCAAGGGAGGTTGTGCAGCATGGCACTGTTGGCCGTTGTGACCACTACCGGCAGCCAAGAGGAGGCTAAGGTCATTGCCCGAGCCCTGGTGGAAAAAGGTTTAGCGGCGTGTGTGCAGATCTCCGCCGTTGAGAGCTTCTATAAGTGGCAAGGTGAGCTGCAGGAGGACCAGGAATTCCGAATTGTGGCGAAGACAACCGCGGAGCGGTATCAAGAAGTTGAGAAGACGATTAGAAACATGCACTCCTACGAGCTTCCAGCCATTTACGCAGTGTCTTTGGAATTCGTCTATGGCCCGTATGCTGAGTGGGTTAAAGAAAATTCGACAGGACAAGGGGAATAATCGACCAATTCTGTCTCCCTACACAACCGGCGGTCAATTGATGACCCGGTCTGGAGTATCTCTGCTACTTCTCTGCTATAACCAGCATTTCGAAGTCCTCTGTGGTAAGCCGGTGCTTTCTGGAGAAAGCTCCGAGTCTTGCCCCGAATATATCGATGGTATGAAACCCAAGGGATTTCAACAACCAGGTTATTTCGCTGGGGATATAGTACCTCTCGCTGACAACAATTTGGTGTTGGTTTCCGTCATCGTCGGTGAATATGAGAAGATCACGGCTTCTCATGGTCATAAAGTCAAAATACTCGTTAGGAGCATTAAGACTGGAATGAAACAAGCGGTACAAGCCGTTCAAAGTAGTAAAGATGAATTTGCCCGGAGCCTTCAAGGCCTTCGCAACATTTTGCAAAATCTGGAAGTTCATCTCATCGGTTTCCATTAAGGGAAAGGCTCCCTCACAAAGCATGATGGCGGCATCAAATTCATTCTCAAATGGCAAATTCCTGGCATCATATCTCAAGAACTCGATTAACAAGTTTTCCTTTCTTGCTTTTTCCCTGGCCCTTCTCAACTGAGCCTCAGATAAGTCGATGCCTGTCACAGAATACCCTCGCTTAGTAAGCTCTATAGCGTGCCTGCCGGTGCCGCAGCCAATATCAATAATCTTGATGGTTCTATCGTAGTTGAGCTCCTGCTCTATGAAGTCACATTCTCCTACTGTACCTTGGGTAAAGGGCTCTCTGTCATACTGCTTGGCATAATTCTCAAACAACTTTTCGTACCACTGCACAGCTATCCAGTCCCTCCATTTGCGTTCGTCAACGTAATTTTGATCCACTCGGCCGCTAAAAGTGATCCACCGGCGCTAGTCTAAAAGTGATCCACTTGGCCGTTTAAGTTTGATCCACCTTAAGCCGTTGCCTGAGCTGACTC
>DUMM01000013.1 GCA_012839845.1 Bacillota bacterium
CATGCCGGTTGTTATCCTGGACCAGCTTAGTATGCACATTGGTGAGCTTTTTGACTTAAGCAAAATACCCTGGGATAACTCACCCAGAAATATCAAGATATTGAACGAAACTATGGCCTATTACATAGAACCACGTTCCCGCCAAGGCCTTAAGCTGTTCCAGGTTGGTCACCACCAGCTTCTCCGATAGATCCAGCACATCCTTGGCAACCAGCGACCTCAAAGCAGCCACCATCTCCCCCTCTCTGGCTCCCACTGCCCACTGGATATCGCTGAACTGTAGGGGAAAGTCGATGACTAAACCTTTGGGACTGATTACCCCCTGCAGTTGGGAAAGTCCTACCAGGTATCTGGCCAAGCGGATCTCCAGGGGTTGGCGGAAAGACTGCGACACAGGATTTCTCCGGGCAGCGATGGCGGCAGTGTTTTCCAGCACTACCCAAGCCGTATCAGGCCGGGACTTGAGGTATTGGGCAAAAACCGCTCTTTCCAGTCTCAGGAGTTTAGTGGGATAGACGGCCACAATGGAATGGCCTTGGAAAACAGAGGTGAAAAGGGACAGCTCCTCTATGCATCGGCCCCCTGTAAAGATGTCCAAGGCCGTCTCCCAACCCTTTCTCTCCTCAACCAACTTGACAATCCCTTCGGCGACTGTGTATAGAGCTTCCCCCGCTTCCCCTTCCAGTCTCAGCCGCTCGCCCATAGCCAGCTCCAGGTGCTGCATCAGCTTCAAGATCTCCTGCAGGTCTTCTTCAGGGACATTCCGCCAAAGGGGGATGCCTCTCATCATAACCAGGAGTTTGGTATCAGACAAGCTGGTCCCTCCTTAAGCCCTCCGGTTCTTCATCGATGGCGAATGCAGTTCACCTTGGGGAACAACTCCTCTACCAGCTTCCACTCCGGAGGCTCCGTGCCCCGGGTGGTAGCCGCGGCGGCACCGGCTGCCATGGCCCACGCTAGAGCTTCCTCCAAGTCCTTTCCTCTGCCGAGGGCCCAGACCATCCCTGCTAGGGCGGCATCCCCGCAGCCCACAGTGGTCTTAACATCCACCGCGGGCGGTATACCCTGCCAAACTCGGCCTTCCCGGCAGACGAATCCTCCGGCTTTGCCCAGGGTGAGCATAACGCAGTCCACCCCCAGCCCGTTCAGCTCTTCCACAGCCCGAACCGCTTCCGCTTTATCCCGGGGCTCCCAGCCCAAGATATCCCGGGCCTCGGTTTCATTGGGCTTGATGAGATCAGGACCGGCTTTGATCCCCTCCCGCAGATAGGCGCCGCTGGCATCTAGAGCAGCTTTGGCACCCTGCTGCCTCGCGGCTTTCACTATTTCGGCATAAAAGTCCGGGGGCGTTCCAGGGGGTGCGCTGCCCGAGATCACCACCCAATCCCACCGGGAGGCTTTCGCCCGTATTTTGGCCAAGAGCTCCTCCAGGTCCCTTTCGGAAACAGTCGGTCCCGGCTCATTGACTTCTGTTGACAGGTTCTCCGCAGCCGCCCAGATCTTGATGTTGATCCTGGTTTCGCCAGCCACCTCCACAAAATCCACCGGAATGCTCTGTTCTTTTAAGGCCTGAACCAGCCAGCGGCCGCTGCTTCCTCCGATAACGGTCAGAGCTTCTGTAGGACAGCCCCACAGGTGCAGATCCCGAGAGACATTGATGCCCTTTCCCGAAGGATGGTCGATCTTGCTCTTTACTCGATTCATGCCGCCCACCACCAACCGGTCGATCTCCAGCGTCCGGTCGATAGACGGGTTAAGGGTAATAGTTGCAATCACAGCCATCACCTGCCCTGATTTTCCTGCACAGGTCTCCAGGGAGAAAAATACGCCGAGGCCCTGCTGCAGAGGATATGAAAAGGTATTCCTGTAGATGACGTGGAATTAATGTTAATGGCAGAATTCCCCGTATGGGGCAAGAACACCTGCAAGGAAATGCGCCTGCGGCCGGCAGCAGTCCGTGAGAGTACGGGGCAGGCGGCTGCGGTGAGTTTACTTTAGGCGCTTGAGGAGGGTAACTATGAGCTTTATAGTCGGCATCGATGTTGGTACTAGCGGGGTCAAAACCCTTGTCATTTCAGAAACGGGAGAGATCATCACCCAGGCAACGGCTGAGTATCCGCTGTACCATCCCAAAGCCGGGTGGGCGGAGCAAGATCCAGAAGACTGGTGGCAGGGAACGCTGACAACCCTGAAGAAAGTGGCCCAAGACCTCGGCCCCAAGGCCAAAGAGGTAAAGGCCATCGGCCTGTCGGGCCAGATGCACGGTTCAGTATTCCTGGACAAAGCGGGGAAAGTCTTGCGTCCGGCTATCCTCTGGTGCGATGTGCGGACAGCAGAGCAGTGCTGGTACATAACGGAAAAGGTAGGCGGCCGGGAAAGGTTGATCGGCTACACATCCAATCCGGCTCTCGAAGGCTTCACAGCCCCCAAGATCGTCTGGCTGCAGCAAAACGAACCGGAGGTCTACCAGCAGGTAGATAAGGTCCTGTTGCCCAAAGACTATGTCCGCTACCGGCTCACCGGGGAGATCTTCACTGAGATGTCTGATGCTGCAGGTACGGTGCTGTTGGATGTAGTCAACCGCCGGTGGTCGCAGGAAGTCTTGAGTGCCTTGAACATCTCGCCGGATATCATGCCCGAGGTGAGGGAAGCCACCGATGTTTGCGGCACCCTTGCCGCGGAAGTTGCGGAGGCTGCTGGGCTTCCGGCAGGGATACCAGTGGCCGGCGGCGGAGCGGACAATGCCTGCGGCGCAACTGGAGCCGGCATCGTTAAGGCCGGACGGGTGCTTTCCAGCATCGGTTCTTCGGGAGTGATCCTGGTCCACACCGATGAGCCGCAGACCGACCCCGAGGGCAAAGTCCACACTTTCAACCATGCCATCCCCAACAAGTGGTATGTAATGGGCGTAATCATGGCCGCGGGGCTTTCCCTCAAGTGGTTCCGGGACAACTTTGCCCATATGGAAAAGCAGCTGGAGAATTTGACAGGCGTAGATGCATATGACCTGATGAGCAAGCAGGCCTCTCAGACGCCTCCTGGAGCTGAAGGCCTTATCTTCCTGCCTTATCTCAATGGAGAGAGAACTCCTCACGCCGATGCCTACGCCCGGGGCGTGTTCTTCGGCATTAACCCGCGGCACACCAGGGGCCACATGATCAGGGCGGTCATGGAAGGCGTTGTGTATGCTTTGCGGGATTCGGTGGAGATCATTCGGGGCATGGGGATTCCCGTAGAGCAGGTAAGGGCCATCGGCGGAGGCGCCAAGAGCCCGCTCTGGCGTCAGATGCAGGCGGATATCATGCAGCTGGAGGTCGCTACGCTGAACGTGGACGAGGGTCCGGCCTTTGGCGCAGCCCTCCTGGCGGGGGTAGCAGCCGGTATCTACAGCAGCGTCGAAGAAGCCGCGGAGAGCACCGTGCGGATTACCCACACCACTGAACCGAACAAGGCTCTAACCAAACTGTACGATGACTATTACCAGCTCTTCCGCTCCCTCTACCCCGCCCTCAAGGACCGGTTCCGGGAAGCGGCTAAGCTGGAGGCGTAACTGATTTTAGCGGTCACACAAAGGTTCCTGAGAGCATCCCGCACTCTTACCAGGTGGGGCTGCCCCATAAATACGGCAAGAGTAAGGCCGGCAGATGGGAATCTCCATGTGCCGGCCTTGTCAATAAAGATGGGGCAGGAAACTAGTTCAGTTGTCAGAGTATACCAACTTATAGGATGCCTTTGCTCCTGCGTTCCCGCTGCTGCTCAAAAAGGTAGCGGATAATTGCATCTTGAAAGGCGGGGGTAATTTGCTCTATCTCCAGGCCTACAGCTACCCTTCCCTTGTGGTCTTCGGGCACTTTTTCCTTCCGGACAATTCTGCCAAGGACGGTATCCCTTGTCTCCGGCAGCTGGATATCCACCACCATTCTGCGGCCGATGTCAAGCCCCTCCTCATCCTCTATCCAGGCAAAAAGGCCGGAGGCGCTCAAGTTTTTGATTAAACCCTCTTTCTCGGGGACGGGAAGCTCATCCACTTCTTCATCGGCTGCCAGCAAAGCATAATTCATGTTCAGCAGTACATCAAGGCGAAAGAAGCCCCGCCGGTTGGCCGGTCTCAGCTCTTGGGGCCACTCCACTACCAAACACGGGACATCGCCCCTGCGCCGGTTGACGACTACACTGTCAAATTCAAAAACCCGATCCCGATACACAATGGTGGCTTTAATGGTACTGCCGATGGAGACAGGTTCCAGCACTCCTCCCTTTAAAGGTGCAGCCAGCAGTATGTGCTGCTCATCCACACCTTCAATACGGCTGGGATAGCACCTCCACTCACCCTGCACGAACGCCTCCAGTTCTACCCGCTGGTTTACCTGGATTACTTGCTTCATCATCAGGATGTGCACCACCATTTAGTTCCATTAAATTACCTGTAGTTTCATATAAATTATACTATAACATTCCCTATTGCTCTAGTGCAACAGTGTTCACCCTGTGTTCCCGGAACCAAAAGTCCCCGACGGCGGGCATCTTCGTTGATCTCCTGCAGACACTCAACAGCCCACCGGATCGCTTTTGTCTCCGCCGCGGCGATGAAATAGACTTTACCTGTAGGGTAGGAGGCATCTCTGCCGCTGCGCCCAGCCATCTGAATCAGAGCACGGGCATCGTACAGATCATCATGGGCGTACGCCACGATCACATCTGCCTTGGGGACTGTAATTCCCCTTTCCAGAATGCTGGTTGCTACCATCACTGAAGGAGCCGTCTTTTGAAACAGCTCCCTGTGCCTATCCCGCTTTGGGTTCCGAGAGTGCGCGGCAAAAACGGGAACGCCGGCAAGTTCTGGACAACCCCTTATCTCCCCGGCCACAGCTTCTACCAGCCAAATCCTGGGCACAAAGACAAACACCCGACTGCCGGCCGCAAGGCTTTCCTTGAGTTTCAGCCAGAACTGCGGAGGAAGGTTGAGGTCTGAGAACCTGCCCCGGTATCCGCCTCGAGCGGTAGAGTCTCTGCGCTGCTTTGGCACCAGGTGCTGCCGGCAAAGGATCACTTGAGGTACCGGCACCGGGTAGCCGTGATGACGTACAGGCACCGTGATCAAGTGGACTTTACCCCGACGGGCAGCTTGAATCATGGCCGGCACTGGAGTTGCAGTCATGTACACCTTCAGACCACAGGGCTTTACCGCCCTCCCCAGGGCTCTGTGCAGTACTGCCGACCCCGCATACGGGAAAGCATCCGCTTCGTCTAGGATGGCGAGGTCAAAATAACCACTGAACCGGATCAGCTGGTGGGTGGTGGCAACAACCAATTGACCAAGGCTTTTGGGGTGCTCAGCCCCGCTGTAGAGGGCGGTAACGGAGATCTGCGGGAAGGCGGCCTGTGCCCGCTCTGCCACCTCCACCACCACATCCCGACGGGGAACAGCAAATACTGCCTTGAGCCCGGCGCCAACGGCCAGTGCCAGTCCTTCAAAGGCTATTTCCGTCTTCCCAGCGCCGCAGACCGCCCAGACAAGGCAGGAATTTGCACTTCCTTCCGCGGCGGCCTGCCCGCAAGCAGCAGCTGCCCAGCTGTTCCAAGGCTGAGCAAAGCCGAGAGATTCACCGGCGCCTTTTCCGCCGGCTTTTTCTCCACCCCAGCTTGTATGTCCCTGCGGAGTATTCTCGGGCAGATCATCCCCTTGTCTTTCTGCCCCACAGTAATATCCCAGCCACCTCTCAACGTACCTCTTGAATTCCGCCGCTGCTTCGGCCTGTGCCCTGCTCAGCTGGAAATGCAGCTGCGGTCGAAGGTCTGGATAGACTTTTCTAATGTCAGGTTCCTCCCAGACTCGGCCGTAATACAGCTCCCGGCAGCTGCGGACCTCGCCGAGACTGCGGCAGGCAAGGCATACGGCACAGCTGGGTCTCCCGCATAGGGGACAGTGAATTCTCTCCAACTGGTGTCTTTCTCCGCAGCGGGAACAGACGCGGTAGTCATCCAGGAGGGACGCTATCCCCGGCTTGATCTCCAGCTTCCCTGCCAGTGCACATATCTGGAGCAGGTCCCTTAAGGGAATAGGATTTTCAACATCCCCCTGCTCCCAAAAAGACCGGATCTCATCGTAGGACAGAACCCTGCCCTCAACCAATCGGCCGATGCTCTCCAGAAGTTCGAGAGGTATATCTGCAGCAAACAGCGGCGGTACTTGTCCGTGCAGCGATCCCATTTCCGCAAACGAAATCTCTCGAAACTGAAAGCCGTCTCGAAAACGATCTGCGCCCTGCCGCTTAAGGTGCCTGCGGATGAGTTTGAGCCAGGACGCAGCGTCTCTGCAATGGTCCCGGGGATCAATTCCTTTGTCCAAAACTTCTTTGCTGCTCAGTCTCCCGTGCCCTCCGCAGCCAAGAATACGGGCAAAAAGCCGAACAGCAGAGAAAGGACCCGGAGAAATGCGCCTCCTACCTTCATGAAGAGCATCAGGTAAATCCCGTTGCGCTGACCGAGCGGCATCCAGCGAACAGCGGGGCTTTGAGCAACCTGCATCATAGGAACTGAATGATGTTAGGCAGCTGAGCTGGTCAAACAGAGGAAAGCCGTTGGCTGTATCAGCGCCGGTTTCTTGCCGCAGGTCCCAGACTACC
>DUMM01000062.1 GCA_012839845.1 Bacillota bacterium
ATCTCAGCTTCCGGGTCCAGCAGCACATGGGGATAGTGCCATCGAAACCACAGCCACCCGCCGAAACCCAACGCGGCCAGCGCCAGCACGGCCAGGGTCCTGCGCAGCATCCGGCCCTGCAACCTACCTCACCCCCAGCAACAAGTAAACATCGGGCCACCCCAGCCCATCGGGGTGCAAGCCGTAGTCTTCCTGCAGCTGTCTCACGGCGGAAGCCGTCTGCTCACCGTATCTGGCATCAGCTAAGCCGACATCATATCCCTTTTCTCGAAGGGCCAGTTGCAGTGTAACAACATCTTGCCCGGTGTGTCCCGGCTTTAGCAATCTGGTCACCGGGTCGGAAGGGCGTCCCACTATCCTCACCAGAGTCCCCTCGGGAATTATCCTGTAAAGCTGCTCCACATGGCGGTTAAACATGCGGATGCACCCGGCGCTGGCCTGTGTCCCGATGGACCAGGGCTTGTTGGTGCCGTGGATGCCGTAGATTCCCCAGGGAACGTTGAGCCCCAGCCAGCGGGTCCCGAACCCCCCTCCCCAGTTCATGCTCTTCTGCACAATCCTGAACTCACCAATGGGAGTTGGCGTACTGCCCCGTCCCACCGCCACTGGATACCGCTGGTACTCCTTGCCGTCGATATATACCATCAGCTGACGGCGGGCGACATCGATGACAATCTCTTTTGCACCCTCTGGTACCTGCCCAGACCCCTCCACCACCGGCACTGGAAAATCGTCGGCCAAGGCATGCCAGGTCACCGGCCCTACAACCCCGTCGGGGGTGATTCCGGCCTGTCGCTGGAAAGCAATCACCGCTTCCATAGTCCTGCGGTCAAAGCTCCCCGAAAGAGGACCTTGATATACCCCCAGCTGGGCAAGGCCCCTTTGCAGCTCCCTGACATCCTCCCCGGTCATGGGAGGATTGGCGTAGTAAAGCATCCGATCGGATTCACAACAGGCCTCCTCCAGCCTTCCCATATCCGCCTCCTCCCTGGGAATACTTTGCTCCTGCACTTTGGCCGGATAGATGTCTAAAGGCAGCTGACCGCTGGCTTCATTTCCCGCGGACAACAAGACTCCGGATGCTGCTAAGGATAGAGAAAGGGAAGCGGCAGCTAACAGCGCGCGTAACCCATTTGCCCTTCTCACCCGATTCATGCGCAGCTCACCCTTTGCACCCGCCGGGCCGCCTGCCGGCAGGATAAGCCCGGATTATATCACGCTCATATTCTTATGCACTGCATCAGGGGTAAAGAACAACTGTGCCGCGATAAGAAAAACCTCCGCCGCAAAGGCAGAGGCTGGAGGTGTTGGACATCAGCTGTAGGTCAGCGGTTAAGCAGCCGCAGGAGTCTCTTTCCGAACTGCTGGATATCGGCTCGGCTCTGCAGGACAGCAAAGTCCTGTACCATTGCCCCCTGCTTTTCCAAAAGACCCATAACCGCCTTCAGAGATTTGGTAGTTCCAAAGGGCTTGGAGGTGACAAAGGCAGCAGCATTCTTTCCCTCCAGGCGGGTGATGCGGCTGCAGACCTCTGTGAGGTCGTCGGCAATTTTCCCCCCGAAAAAGCCCAGGGTCGGACTTCCCAAGATTACCAAGTCATATGCAGCCCCGGAAATGGGCCCTGAGGTGTTGGTATTGGCCTCTAGAAGCTGTACCTGGCAGTTCCCCTTCTCGAGAACCTCAGAAAGCCCCTTAGCCAACTGCTCCACTTTTCTCTCTTTGCTGTACACAATTAGTGCCCGCATCTCAGCTTACCCCCACAACAACGGGTTGGGCAGCAAAACTGCCCATCACAGAAACCATTCTTGAGACGGACATAAAGTTCCTGCCCGCTGTCGGGTTTACATGGCAACTTCAATCCTCTCCCGAATAACCCGGGACAGCCGCCGTATACCTTCCTCGATATCCCCTTCAGCGGCCTGGCTGAAAGCCAACCTAATTGTGTTTTGTCCTGTGCCGTCTACGTGGAAGCCTGTACCGCTGACATAGGCGACTTTCTGCTCGGTGATGGCAAAGGGAAGCATGGCTTTGGTATCAATGTAGGAAGGCAAGGTCAGCCAAATGAAGAACCCTCCCTCAGGTCTGGTCCAGGTAACCCCTTCGGGCATGTAAGCAGACAAAGCTCGGAGCATCAGATCACGGCGCCGCCTGTACATAATCCTCAGCGACTCGATATGGGCCCTGAGCTTGCCGCTGTGCAGGGCTTCCAACACAATTTTCATCCCCAGTGTAGTAGAACAGAGGTCGGTACCTTGTTTTGCCACAGTGATCTTACGAACCAAGGCCTCATGGGCCGCCAGCCATCCGACCCGCACCCCCGGCGACAAAATCTTGGAGAAGGAACCGAGGTAAATCACCCGCCCCTCATTATCCATGGTCTTGATGTGGGGTACCGGCTCCTGGCCAAAGGAAAGCTCACCGTAGGGATTATCCTCAATAATAAGGAAGTCATATTGCTTCGCCAGTTCCAGAAGTCCCCGCCGCCGCTCCAACGAAAGGGTTACACCGGTGGGATTCTGAAAGTTGGGGATGGTGTAGATGAACTTGGGATGCTGACCGCGGCTGGCCATCTCCTTCAGCCGGTTGGCCATCACGTCTAAGCGCAAGCCGCATTCATCTATAGGTATGCCGATCTTCTTTCCCTGGTAATTGCCGATGGCGTTCAGCGCTCCAACGTAGCTGGGCTGCTCTACCAGCACGTAGTCCCCCGGGTCCAGCAGCACTTTGCAGATCAGGTCGAGGGCTTGCTGAGAACCATTGGTGATGATGATGCTCTCAGCGCTGCAGGGAGCGCCTTCGGCCGTCAGCTGCGCAGCCAGTTCCCGGCGCAGCGCTTCAAGCCCTTCAGTAGGGCCGTACTGCAGCCCGGCGTAGTCTTCCTGAAAAAGCCTCTGGAAAATCTCTTGAAACAGGTCAATGGGAAAGGCCTCTTGTGCAGGAAACCCGCCGGCAAAGGAGATAATTCCCGGCTCTTCGGTGAGCTTAAAGGCATCGCGAATATCAGAACCGCGCATATCTTTGACTCTTTGGGCGTAGAAGCGTTCCATCTGCAGCATGCTCTCACAACTCCTTTTCCAGTTCTTTGGCAAGAAACTCCAGCGTAACTCTCACAATAAAAAAACCCGTCTCTCTGAAGAGACGGGATTCCCGCGGTACCACTCTCGTTGCCGGTTTCCAGCCGGCCACCTCAGTCCCCGGTCAAGGCCTCGCCCCAGAACCCTTGCATCTCCTGGTTCTTGCAGCGCAGCCTCCAAATCCGAGGTGCCCAGATAACGGTGGGCTGCCGGTCTGTTTTCGGCTCCCAGGCTTTGACAGACGGCTCCGGGGGGGCCTGATCTGCCGGTTCGGAACCTTTCCACCCTCGGCTCCTCTCTATGGAACCTGAACCAAGATCTTCGTCCCCGTCATTGCCGGTATACGATTTGTCCCAGATATACAAAAACCCCCGTCCCGCGCAAGGGACGGAGGCCCGTGTTACCACCCTGCTTCGCCAATGCCTCACGGCACTGACCTCATGATGCTGAACTGCCAGCATCGTTGTTAACGGAGTTGCATCTCCGGTAACCCTTACCGGTCCCGACGGGACCGCTCGGGCACGGCTCCGGGACGGCTTTCAGCTGCCTCGAATACCGCTTCCCACCAGCTGCGGCTCTCTCTGATCCGAGAAACAGCTTACTTCTTCCCTTCACTGCCTTTACCGCTCTCACTTTAGTTAGCTTGATTATACCCGCGGCACTTGGCGCTGTCAAGCGGTAAATGCAGAATGTTATTTTTGCCAGCCGCAAGAGGGGTTTTCCTATTGTCGTCGAATAAGATCCAACACAGATTGTTTCATAATTGCATCTTTAGTCCAACGATGGCGAAGGGGGTGGCGCATTAGGCTGAGATAATACTTTAGTGCATTGGTAAGAAAATTACGTGCAAAGGAGGCAACTAGATGCAGAAAAACAGTTGGCTGAGTCGGTTGTTGGTCGCCGCTGTCCTGGTTGTACTGTGTCTGGGAACAACGGCGGCTCTGGCTGCAGAAACCATCAAGATCGGCGCCATTTATCCGCTGACCGGCGCAGTGGCAACCACCGGTGCCGACTGCCGCACTGGCGTTGAGCTGGCGGTGGATATTATCAATGGCGTCTATGATCTGGATTTCCCCTTTGCCAGAGAGGCAGGACTGCCCAATCTAGGCGGTGCTAAGATCGAGGTCATATTCGCCGATACCCGGGGAGACCCGACCCAGGGTATGGCAGAAACTGAGCGCCTCATCACCGAGGAAGGCGTCGTTGCCGTTATTGGCGGCTACCAGAGCGGTGTGGTGAAAACCGCCAGCATGGCGTCGGAAAGGCTGCAGGTCCCTTACGTCTTGTCCGATGCTACATCCCCTGCTTTGACCGAGCGGGGCTTTGAGTGGTTCTTCCGGGTTATTCCCCACGACGGCATTCAGGCCAAGAACGCCCTGGAGATGGTAAAGGATATTGAGGCCAAAGAGGGCGTCAAGCTGTCCCGCATCGCCATCTTGTGGGAGAACACCGAGTGGGGAGCCAATGTCGCCAAGGCCATGAGGGAGTGGATGGATGAGTACGGCTTCACCATGGTCGCGGATGTGCCTTACACTTACCGGGCAACCGACGTGACCAGCGAGGTTCTGAAGCTGAAGGCGGCCAATCCCGATGTAGTGATTCACGCCGCTTATGTGTCCGATGCCATCCTCTTCACCCAGACCTTCAAGGCTTTGGACTTCACGCCCAAGATGTTCATCGGCATGGCCGGGTACCTGGATCCCAGCTACCTGACCACTGTCGGGAAAGATGGTGAGTACTTCTTTGTCCGTGCCGTGTACGGATTAGATCTTGCAGCCAGGAAGCCCATTGTGGCCAAGATCAACGAGCTGTACAAGCAGAAGTACGGCCGGGACATGAGCCCCAATGCGGCCAGGAGCTTCACCGCTCCCTTTGTCGTGGCTGATGCCATCAACCGGGCAGGATCCGCCGATCCGGCAGC
>DUMM01000063.1 GCA_012839845.1 Bacillota bacterium
ATTCTGGTGAGCAGAGGTATCGATACCTTAGAATCTGCCGCGGAGTTCTTCGATTTCAGTTGGGAAAAGGTGCCCTCCCCTTGGCTTTTGGCAGATATGGAGCCGGCCGCGCGCCGACTGGCGAGAGCTGTGGAAAAGCGGGAGCTGATTACCATCTACGGTGATTACGATGTAGATGGAGTGACAGCGGCGGCCCTCATGGTGAGGGTGATAGAGGAGCTGGGGGGCAGAGCTGAGTACTACATTCCCCGCCGGGCAGAAGAAGGTTACGGCCTGCACAAGGAAGCACTGTCAGAGATCAGGAAGCGGAGCAGGCTGGTGGTTACTGTTGACTGCGGCATTTCTGCGGCTGCAGAAGCCGAGTACGCGGCGGAACAGGGAATGGAACTTGTGATCACCGACCACCACCAACCGGGCAAGGAGCTGCCCCGGGCGGTGGCAGCGGTGAACCCCAACCGTCCAGATTGCAGGTATCCTTTCAAGGACCTCGCAGGGGTGGGTGTTGCCTTCAAGCTGGCCCAGGCGGCAGCCAGGCTCCTTGCCGGCAGTGACCGAGAGGGAGATGAGCTGGTTAAGAAATACCTCGACTTAGTGGCTCTGGGCACCGTCGCCGATGTTGTGCCGCTGCTGGGAGAGAACAGGATCTTGGTCCAGAAGGGTCTAGAGAGTTTTGCCCGGCGGTCTGTGGGGTTAGCTGCTTTGATGGATGTTGCCGGGTTAGCTCCCCATCAGCTTTCCACTTGGAGCCTCGCCTTTGGTTTGGCCCCCCGCATCAATGCCCTGGGCAGGCTCGATGATGCCGCTGCTGCGGTACAACTTCTGCTGACCGATGATGTCCAAGAAGCTGGGAGGCTGGCCAGGATACTGGATGATGCCAACCAAGAGCGGCGAGCCATTGAGGAAAGGGTGACAGAGGAAGCCTCAGCCATGGTTGAGGCGGAGGTGGACCTAGATGCGGAATGGGCCTTGGTCTTGGCTTCGCCAAACTGGCATCCGGGAGTCATCGGTATTGCCGCTTCGCGGCTGGTAGAGAAGTACCACAGGCCGACTATCCTCATCAGCCTGTCGGAGGAACCTGGGAAGGGCTCGGGCAGAAGCATTGAAGGATTCGACCTCTATAAGGCCCTTAAGGCTTTGGGGCACCTGTTCGAACGGTTCGGGGGACACAAGATGGCAGCAGGGCTCACCATACGCAGGGAGTTGATTCCCGAGCTCCGCCGGGAGCTCAACAGGTTGGCCCACAGGTGGCTTACCGAGGAGCACCTTGTCCCCAAGCTGCGCATAGACGCTCAGGTTACCCTAGATGAGATCGATATGGCTTTCCTTCAGGATTTGGAACGCTTGGCGCCCTACGGAACTGGAAACCCGCAGCCGATTCTGGCGGCTGAGTCTGTAGCTCTTCGCAAAGGTTATACGGTGGGGAAAGACGGGTCCCACCTGAAGCTGATTGTCTCCAGCGGCCCCGGGGGGACGGGCAGCGGCACCGATTTTTCCGCTGTGGGCTTCGGGATGGGTGACAGGCTGAATCAGCTGGAGGGAGCTGCCCGGGTAGATGTGGCCTTTCAGCCCAAAATCAACTTGTGGAACGGCGAGGCCAGCATAGAGCTGTATCTCAAGGATTTCAGACTTCCTCCAGAAGAGGCCAGGCAGAGATTGTTTCTGGAGAAGCTGCGGGACTACCTCAAAGTTCAAGCAGACTGCAGCCTGGCGGAGGGAGAGATTGTCCCCAGCTCCATACCGGGGACCTTTCCCGGTGAGGTCTTTGACTGGCGCAGCGGAGAAGACAAGGGCGCCCTGTTCAGAGAACTGGTCTGCAAACCCGGTGCGGCTCTGCTTTACGCCGCGGTACCTCGGTATGCTGCAGCGTTGGCGGAGCGCCTGGCAGAAAGCCCTATGTATCGGGGGCAGGTGGGGCTGTATCACCGGCGGATGGATGCAGAGGACTGCTTGCACCTGAGGGAGATGCTGGAGCGAGGGGAACTCAGTTTAGTAGTTGCTGCCGAACCTTGGGATAGAGAGCTGGAACACCTCTTTGCCCGGCTGATACTTTACCAGCTGCCCATAACTCCCGTGGGTTTTCGCCGGGCCTGGAGCTTCCGGGGTGGGGAACTTTATCTTGCCTATACTGACAAAGACCTGGAGAGGAACCGGATCCTCTGGTCCCGCCTGTATCCCGGGAGAGAACAGCTGGTGCAGCTTTACCTGGTGCTGGTACGTAAGGAGGCTGCGGGTGAGGTAGTCGTCAGCCGCAGCTTGTGCGCTGAAGGCACCCTTGATCTGGAGTGGACGGGTATCTGCCGAGGGTTGCGGGTCTTTGTCGATCTGGGCCTTGTGGAGGTAGAGGGAACCTGCAGCTGGGAGAAGGCCGACAGCATCCACATCCGCCTGCTGCCGGCGCCCAAAAACAAGCTGGACTTGACTAAGTCCATAAGCTATAATGAGTGTGTGAAATGGCGGGCTTATCTCGATTCTTACGGACTTTGGGCCCTTCACACCCCTGTTTCTCGTTTTCAGGAGCAGGACGCCTGGGGGGTAATTTTGGGAGCCTAAACCATCTTGTCAAGGGACTTTATCTTTGGAGGTGAACATGGTGGGCAATCCCAGCCATGTGGGTACGATTGCGACCGCCGCTGTTATGGACTTACGCAGTAGAATTCGAGTTGTTCCAGACTTCCCCAAGCCAGGTGTAAGTTACAAAGATATAACTACGCTGCTGAAGGACGGCGCCGCTCTCCGGTATGTGGTAGACCAGATGGCGGAGTACTACGGAGACAAGCCCGTTGATGTGATCGTAGGTGTTGAGTCCCGGGGGTTTCTGTTTGGGGCGCCGCTGGCGTATAAGCTGGGAACAGGCTTTGTGCTGGTAAGAAAACCGGGGAAGCTGCCTGCTGAGACGGAATCGGTCAGCTATGAGCTGGAATACGGCTGTGATTCCCTGGAGATCCATAGAGATGCCATTGAACCGGGGCAGCGGGTGCTGCTGGTTGATGATCTGTTGGCTACAGGAGGCACCATGGCCGCAGCCGCGGAGCTGGTTAAGAAGCTGAAGGGCGAGATAATCGGCTTTGCCTTCCTGGTGGAATTGGCATATCTCAACGGCCGAGAGAGACTTGGCGACTACGATGTCTTCGCACTGGTGAAGTACGACGAATAAGATGTTCATATGTTGCTGCCGTCAACACTCTTTTCTAAGGCCAGAAAAGAGTGTTGATGTATATTATCCGGCAGATGTTTGCTGTCAGTGGGGAATTCGCCGCAGGTGTGGTTGCCATGACAGTTGAGGAACTGAAAAACCGTATAAGGCAGTACAGTCCCAATGCGGATCTGGAGATCGTGGAGCGGGCCTATGCGCTGGCGGAGAAAGCTCACCGGAATCAGTTTCGGGATTCCGGCGATGCGTATTTTCAGCATCCCTATGAAGTGGCCACGATCCTGGCGGAATTTGAGTTCGATCCGGTCACCATTGCAGCGGGGCTTCTCCACGATGTTCTGGAGGATACCGATGTTACCCGGGAGCAAATCCGGGAAGAGTTTGGTGAGGAGATTTTGCTCCTGGTGGACGGGGTGACTAAGCTGTCCCGGATTCCTTTCCAGAGCCATGAAGAGCAGCAAGCCCACAGCCTGCGGAAGATGTTCCTGGCCATGGCCCAGGACCTGCGGGTGGTGGTTATCAAGCTGGCTGACCGCCTCCACAATATGAGGACGTTGCGGCACCTGCCGGAGGACCGCCAGAAGCGGATTTCCCGGGAGACCCTGGAGATATACGCTCCTTTGGCCCACAGGCTGGGGATGTGGGGTATCAAGTGGGAGATGGAGGACCTAGCCTTCCGGTATCTGGAACCCCAGTCGTACTACGAGCTGGTGGGTTTGGTGGCCAAGAAGCGTCAGGAGCGGGAGGGCGAGCTGCAGACGGTAATGCAGACCCTTCGAGATAGACTGGCGGAAGTGGGGATCAGGGGCGAGGTCTCCGGCCGGCCCAAGCATCTGTACAGTATTTATCAGAAAATGCGGCGGCAAAACAAGTCTTTCGATGAGATTTACGATCTGCTGGCAGTCCGGGTTATTGTGGACAGTGTGAGGGACTGCTATGCCGTCTTGGGGATTGTCCACACTTTGTGGAAGCCGGTACCGGGCCGGTTTAAGGATTACATCGCAATGCCCAAGTCCAATATGTATCAATCCCTGCACACCACGGTAATAGGGCCCAAGGGAGATCCCTTCGAGATTCAGATTCGCACTTGGGATATGCACCGGATCGCCGAGAAGGGTATTGCCGCCCATTGGCTGTACAAAGAAGGGCAGCAGCGGGGTGCTGTGGAATTTGAGCAAAAGATTGCCTGGCTGCGGCAGGTGATGGATTGGCTGAAGGAGATGAAGGATCCCGAGGAGTTTATGGCCACCCTCAGGATTGACCTTTTTGAGGACGAGGTTTTTGTGTTTACTCCTAAAGGTGATGTAAAGAACCTGCCAGCAGGCTCCACTCCTGTCGACTTCGCCTTCAGCGTTCACACAGACATAGGCTTAAGGTGCATCGGCGCCAAGGTCAACGGCCGTATTGTGCCTTTGGATTATCAGCTGAATAACGGCGAGTTTGTCGAGATTCTCACATCCAAGATCCCTTCTCCCAGTCAAGACTGGCTGAGCTTTGTGAAGACTTCCAAGGCCCGCAGTAAGATTCGGGCTTGGTTCAAAGAGCAGCAGCGGGAGGAAAGTGTCGAGCGGGGGATGGAGCTGCTCCAGCGGGAGTGCCGCAAGTCGGGTTACGATCCCGGTGAGCTCCTGAGAACCGATGCCCTAAATGAGCTGGCCAAGCGCTATGGGCTGGCAAGCCGGGAGGATTTACTGGGAAGCATTGGTTACGGCAAGATCCTGGCCCGGCAGGTAATTACCAAACTGGCAGAGCAGGAAGGTGTAGCAGAGCCGACTCCTAAGCTGCTGCCGCCCAGTAACGGCCGGACCGGCCAGCCGGGACGTGCTCCGGTGGGGATCGCAGTAAAAGGCCTGGACAACCTGTTGGTGAGGATCTCTAAGTGCTGCAATCCAGTGCCAGGCGATCAGATTGTGGGGTATATCACCAGAGGCCGAGGTATATCGGTGCACCGGGTGGACTGTCCCAATGTCGCTGCTTTGGCCGAGGAGCCGGAGCGCCGGATCGAAGTTCAGTGGAATACAGATAATCACTCTTCCTACCCGGTGGAACTGGCCATTGAGGCAGTTGATCGGACCAATCTACTGGCCTCCATTATGAATGCCATTGCTGAAACCAAGACCTACGTGGAATCGGTCAACGCTCGGACCACCGACCACAGAATGGCCCTTATTAACCTTGTGGTTACCATTCAAGACCTCGACCACATGCAGGACATTATGCGGAGGATAAGAAAGGTGGAAGGGGTAGTGGCGGTGGAGCGGGCGCGGCCGACATAAATCGATGTAAGGACGGAAGGGTTAGAGCTGGTGTGCGAGCGCTAATTCAGCGGGTGAAAAAAGCAGAAGTCGCAGTAGATGGGGAAGTGATCGGCTCCATAGGGCCGGGGATGTTGGTTCTCCTTGGGGTTGCCGCAGATGATACCGAGTGGGATGTCCAGTGGCTGGCGCAAAAGACCGCCAACCTGCGGATCTTCGATGACGGCGCAGGCAAAATGAACCTATCCCTTTTGGATACCGGCGGCGAGGCGCTGATCGTCTCTCAGTTTACCCTGTACGGCGACTGCCGGCGGGGCCGGCGGCCCAGCTTTGACAAAGCCGCCCCTCCGGATCGGGCCGAGGCCCTTTACAAGCTCTTCGTTGAACAGATGAAAAGACTGGGCGTCAGAACAGCCACCGGTCGCTTCCAGGCTATGATGAACGTGACCTTGGAAAACAGCGGCCCGGTAACTGTGTTAGTGGAGTCGGAATCAGCTAGACCCCAAGAAAAGACCAGCGGCTGAAGCGCAGGGCTGCGGCGGGAGATGGGCTATGGAGATTAAGCTGTTAACAGTGGGCGAATTGGGAGTTAACTGCTACTTGGTGTCGGAGAACGGCAAAGCTGTGGTAATCGATCCCGGCGGCGACGGGGAAGCCATTCTCAGAGTCTTGCAGGAGAAATCACTGCAGCTGGAGGGCATCATTAATACCCACGGTCACTTCGATCATATAGGCGCTAACGGCCAGTTGAAAGCAGCCACCAAGGCGCCTTTGTACATCCACCGGGAAGATGCGGGATACCTGCAGGATCCAGAGGCTAATCTATCCCTCTGGGCGGGGCTTGGACCGGTAGTGAGTCCTCCCGCGGATGTCCTGCTTTCCGGGGGAGAGGTTCTGGAGCTGGCAGGTCTGGCGTTTGAGGTTCTCCACACACCGGGACACAGTCCCGGCGGTATATGCCTCAAAGTGGGCAATGTGCTGTTTACCGGCGACACCCTTTTTTCCGGCTCCGTAGGAAGGGTGGACTTCCCCGGTTCCTCCTGGGAGAAACTGGTCAGGTCCATAACTGAAGTTATCCTGCCCTTGGACCCGGATACGGTGATTTACCCAGGCCACGGACCCGCCAGCACGCTGAAGGCGGAAAAGCAGCAAAATCCCTTTCTGATTGGCATAGTCTAGCACCGCTGGATGCCACTTTGGTTGACAGTGGTTGGGGTATGGCATACAATAAATCTGTCTTTTTCTTTGACAAGAGCGGGGGGAGTAAAAATGATGTTTTCTCGAATGCGGAAAGGTACTAAAGTAATAGTGGCCGTTATCGCCGTCGCCTTTGTAGGCGGTCTGCTCTATGCCGGCGGGACAAGCCTATTCGGCAGAACTGCAACCGCTGCTGTAGCGGTAGTTAACGGCACTCCAATCCCGTATACGGCCTTTTACCAAGTCTATTTTAACATTCTGCAGCAGCAACAGTTGTACGGACAGCCCATTTCCGGGCAGATGCTGGGTCAGATTCAGTACTATGCCCTAGACCAGCTGATCAATCAGCAGCTGCTTTTCCAGGCGGCGGAAGATGCCAAGATCAAGGTAGAAGAAGCAGCTGTCAACGAGCGATATCAGGCCATACAGGACAGTTACTCCTCCAAGGAGCTCTTTGAAGAGGATCTGAAAAACGCAGGCCTAACCGCTAGTTCCCTCAGGGCAATGCTCCGGGACTCTCTTAAGATAGAGCGGCTTCAAGAAGAAGTGCTCAAAGAGGTTCAGGTCACTGAGGAAGAGATCAGGGCAGCCTACGAACAGGTCAATGCCAGGCACATACTGATCAGGCCGGAAGAGGACACTGACGAGGCCCGGGAGGCGGCCCTGCGGCAGGCAGAGCAATTAATAGAACAGCTCAAGGGTGGAGCAGATTTTGCCGAGCTGGCCAAGGAGTACTCCGATGACCCCGGCAGCGGTGCCTCCGGCGGCGAACTGGGCTGGTTCGGCCGGGGCAGAATGGTGGAACCTTTTGAGAAAGCTGCCTTTGCTGCGGCAGTGGGCGAAATCGTGGGCCCGGTGGAGAGCCAGTTCGGATACCACATCATTCAGGTTACTGAGCGGAAGGAAGCAGAAGGGGATGAGTTCGAGCAGGCTAAGGAAGAACTGAGGCAGCAGCTTCTGCAGCAGAAAAACAGGGAAAAGCTGAACGAGTGGTTTGCCGGGCTGAAAGCCGAAGCCAAAATCGAGATCAAAGACCCAGCCATTCGGGGCCACAAGCTGATGTGGGAAGGAGCGTATGAAGAGGCCATTGAGGCCTATAAGGAGGCCCTCAAGGAGTACGACTCGGACCCGTATCTCCACTCCTCCCTGGCCCATGCCTATCAGCATCTGGATCAGGTAGAACTTGCCCTTGAACACTATCAAGCAGCGGCGGAGATAGCGGAAACCGATCCCGAGCTGTGGATGATGGTCGGTACGCTGCATCAGGAGCAGGGCAATAACGAAAAGGCCATTGAAGCATACAAGAAAGCGTCCGATGCGGCTCCCATGGACATGCTGGTTCACCTGCAGCTGCTCAGCGCCTACCAGCAGATGGGTGAAGAGGAATTGGTGAAAGAGGAAGAGGAAAAGATCTTAGCGATCAACAAGGCCTATGAGGAGATGCGCCAGGCCTCACAAGAGTCCCAGAGCGAGGCGGAACAAACGGAAGGTGAACCGGCGGAGGTAGAGGAGCCGGAGGCCGGCGGCAGCGTTGAGGAAGAGTCGGCCGCTGAGTAAATATTACAGGCGCTGATGGAGAAAGATGTGGCCGGAGTGGCGGGCAA
>DUMM01000064.1 GCA_012839845.1 Bacillota bacterium
GAACGCCGGTGTACCCATAAAGAACGCTGGTAGGATCACATCAGGAGGTATCTCGAATCTGATGCATCGGCTCGATGAAAGCGGCCTGCCGATCTAATGGCCTAAGCCAACACTAACAGTGGAGAGAGTCCCTGACCCGATTATCGTTGACTCAGTCAATTCTGCCTAAACAGTTGTAACAGCTGATAGCTGTGGTAGAATAGAAACGTTGTTCTAAATCTAGCTGACTATCTCGGAGGTCATGTATGAGGATCGGCATCATCGGTTTGCCCCAAGTTGGCAAGACTACGCTGTTCAACCTGCTGACAGAAGCTGGGGCATCAACCGGTTTCGGCAGCAGGGATAAAGCAAACGTTGGAGTTGCAAACGTACCAGATGAGCGTATCGACTATCTTTCTTCCATTTATCAGCCGCGGAAGACCACCTACGCCCAGATAGAATTCATTGACATCGCGGGCTTTGGACCTGGAAGCAACGGCCGGGATACCAAGGAGTTTCTGTCTGCTTTGCAGAACGTCGACGCTTTAGTTCAGGTGGTACGGGCCTTTAAGTCGGAGGTAGTGCCCCATGTCCTGGGCAGTATAGATGTCATGCGGGATGTTGATTTGCTCCAGAGCGAACTGGTACTGACAGACTTGTCTCTCTTGGAGACTAGACTGGAAAGGTTGACCAAGGGAAGAGTAAAGGGCAAAGACAGCAAGCTGGATCTGGAGCTATTGGAAAAGTGCCGGACCCATTTAGAGGCCGAAAAGCCCCTTACCCAGGTAGAATTCACCCAGGAGGAGGCTGACTTGCTGCGACAGTACACTTTCTATACCGCTATACCCATGGTACTGGTTGTCAACTTGGATGAAGATCAGCTGGCAGCCGCCGCTTACGAGAAACACACGGAACTGGCCGCCTGGGCGGCAGACAGGGGTATGCCTTTAATTCCCATTTGTGGTAAGCTGGAAGAAGAGATTACTGCTTTAGCACCTGAGGAGCGGGCGCCGTTTCTTAAGGATTTAGGACTTGAAGAAACCGGCATTGCTCGCCTGGCAAAGACTGTTTACAGTCATTTGGGCCTCATCTCTTATTTTACTGTAGGCAAGGATGAGGTGAGAGCTTGGACTATTAAGGCTGGGACCAATGCTAAGCAGGCAGCTGGGAAAATCCACTCAGACATAGAGAGGGGGTTTATCCGGGCTGAGGTTGTGGGATATGAGGATTTTAAGCAGGTCGGCAGTATGACTAAGGCCAAGGAAAAGGGACTTTGCCGCCTTGAGGGGAAAGAATATGTAGTCAAAGATGGCGACATCATCAGTTTCCGATTCAACGTGTAATTGGAGTGATGACGATGTCCGTCAAACAGAAGGCCAGCGAGCTGGCAAAGGCCATTAAGGAGAGTCCAGAGTATCAGCGGCTGATGCAGGCTCGGAAAGTAGTGGAAGAACGAGAGGCTGCTAAGATTATGCTCCAAGACGTTGAGAAAAAACAAAACCGCTTGCGGGAGAAATACGCAGCGGGGGAGCAGCCCAGTGAAGCAGAACTTGAGGACCTGAAGAGGACAATTGAGCTTGTATCCTTCAATCCCTATATCAGGGACTTGTTCGATGCGGAGTTTGCTTTCAGCAAAATGATGGCTGAAGTGTGGGAAATCATTGCCGGGGATTTAGGCCTGGAGCTGCCTGAACCTCAGCCGAAGCAAGGTGAGTCGGAACCAGCAGCGGCAAGGACCAGCAGCAAGCTGTGGGTTCCGGGAAGGGACTTTTAGGGGAGGTTTGCTGCGAGCTTGACGGAGAAGCCCTGGGCCAAGAAGGAGGTCAACCCATTGGGACAGGTATACATTGAAGAACTCGGCCGCTATGAGGGACAGGAAGTAATCATCAAGGGCTGGGTGTACAACAAGCGTTCTAGCGGTAAGATCCAGTTTATCCTTGTGCGGGACGGTACCGGCATTGTGCAGGGAGTCCTAGTTAAGAATGAGGTTTCCCCTGAGGTCTTTGACTTGGCGAAACAACTCACCCAAGAGTCCTCGATCATTGTTAAAGGGTTGGTCAGAGCCGATGAACGGGCTCCTGGGGGTTATGAACTGACCCTGACCGATATCCAGCTGGTTCACCGTGCAGAAGATTATCCCATTACCCCCAAAGAGCACGGCATTGAATTCCTCATGGATCACCGGCATCTGTGGCTTCGCTCCAAGCGGCAGCACGCTGTCATGCGGGTGAGAAGCGAAATCGTCAAGGCAATTAGGGATTTCTTCGATGAGCGGGGATTTCTCCTAATAGACGCTCCGCTGCTGACTCCGGCAGCCTGCGAAGGAACAACTACCCTATTTGAGACGGACTACTTCGGCGAGAAAGCCTATCTTACCCAAAGCGGACAGCTGTACATGGAAGCAGCAGCTATGGCCTTCGGCAAGGTCTACTGTTTTGGGCCCACCTTTCGGGCGGAAAAATCCAAGACCCGCCGGCATCTGATGGAGTTCTGGATGGTGGAGCCGGAGGTCGCCTATGCGGATCATGAAGATAATATAAGGCTGCAGGAGGACCTCATCTGCTACATTGTCCAGAGGGTTCTGGAGCGCCGGAGAAAAGAACTAGAGGTGCTGGAAAGGGATATATCCCGCCTAGAGAAAGTGGTTAAGCCATTTCCCCGGATTACCTACGATGAGGCTGTCAAAATTCTCCAGCAGGAAGGCTCAGAGATTAAGTGGGGAGATGACTTTGGCGGCGGAGATGAAACCATCCTAGCGGATAGATTCGACCGGCCGGTTTTTGTGGAGAAGTATCCAGCGGTTGCTAAGGCTTTCTACATGAAACCTGATCCAGAGCGCCCTGAAGTGGTGCTTTGCGATGATCTGTTGGCCCCGGAGGGATATGGGGAGATTATCGGGGGCAGCCAGAGGATAGACGATCTAGAGCTGCTGCTGCAGCGGATGCGGGAGCACAATCTGCCCGAGAATGTATATTCTTGGTATGTGGACCTGCGGCGCTACGGTTCGGTACCCCACTCCGGTTTTGGTCTTGGGGTAGAGCGGACAGTGGCGTGGATCTGCGGTTTGTCCCATGTCAGGGAGACAATCCCCTTCCCCCGTCTCCTAAACCGCTTGTACCCTTAAGGTGTGTCATTGAGTCTTGTCCTGTTGGC
>DUMM01000014.1 GCA_012839845.1 Bacillota bacterium
AGTCCTTCCCCAGAAAGTGGTCACTCCTTCAACCAGCCGCCCGCCGATGGGAAGCCACCCTAATTCCAAGGCGAAAATTTTAAGCAGTACGATGCCGAGGAAAAACTGGGGGATGGAAATACCTATCACACCTATAACGGATAGAAGATAATCCACCCAAGTATTCTGCTTAACTGCCTCCAAGATGCCCAGCCCCACAGATAGAATCGTAGAAAGAATAAGTGCAAGGATGGCCAGCTCAAAGGTTGCGGGTAAAGAACGGGCTATCAAGGTCTCGATCTTCATGCCCCTCACAAGGCTGTAACCAAAATTACCCCGCAATAGATTCAGCAGCCACCGGCCGTAGCGGACGAAGAACGGATCGTTTAAGCCCAGGGCTTCCCGCAGAGCATCTAAATTTGGAGAACTCGCTTGATCCGGCGAAACAAGATAGTTGATTGGATCCCCCGGAGTAAGCTCAATACCTACAAATACTATGAAGCTTAAAAGGATGAGCATGGGAATCATGCCCAGCGTTCTCTTGATAAAATATCTCAGCAACCGGCTCACTCCCTGTAGGCCAAAAGCGGTGGACAACAATCACCGGCAGTGTTTGCTTAACCTGTGGGAAGGAGGGGGGTAGAGACCTACCCCCCTGTGCAGCTGCCTCAGTCGATGATCTCCCACTCTTCGATCTTGCGGTCGTAGTTCCACCACTCATTGCCGTACACTCCAGCAGTCTTCACTCGGCTGGTATTCACCACGATACAGTTCTGCAGCGAGAAGAGAGGCAGACGGTACAGGTATTCCTGGTCCAGCTTCTGCAGCTCTCGGATAATCTCGCTCCGGGCTGCCGGATCCACGGTAGAGTTTAGTTTGGCAATCAGCTCGTCGTATACATTGTCATTGACCAAATAGGTCATGATGTTGCCGCCGCTGATCATCTCACCATAGGCCTCTTCATAACCGAAGGCCGACAGACCCTTGTAGACTATGTCGTGGTCCCGAGTGTGGTAGATCAGGGTAGTTGCATCCCCCTCTAGGAACGCGTGCTCGGACTTAATCCCGACTTCGCTGAGGTAGTGTACGATTAGATCCATGAAATCGATGGTGGCTTGATCGTTGTAGTAATACCGCAGCTTTAGAACGTAGTTGTAGTCGAAGCCAGCTTCGTCTAAGAGCTGCCTTGCCAACTCCGGATTGTACTCGTAGTGCTCAGCCTCTTTCCAATAATCCGGGTAGCCTGCCGGCACAAAGGTGTCGGTAACCTCGCCGTTGGGGAACATTGCCTCTACAATGGCTTCACGGTCGATAGCGTGCAGGATGGCTTTCCGCACCCGTACATCCGACAGCACCGGATTCTTGCCCTCTGGGGAGTCCAGGTTCATGATGAAATAGCGCATGAAGTAAGTGTCAACCGGATAGACCTTATAGTCCTTCAGTTTGGCTACTTCATTGAGGACATCGACGTTGTTGGTGTTGAAATAATCGATCTGGCCAGCCTGAGCGGCAACGATCAGGTCATTGGCTCGGTCTAGCGAAGCAGCGATCATCTTAATCCTCTCAATTTTGGGCAGTTTGCCGTAATACATTTCGTTCCGCTCGAGGATTGCGTAGTTGCCCCACGCAACTTCCGCTACTTTGTAGGGACCCGTGCCGATGGGCCACTGCCAGAAATCTGAGTTGTGCAGAGTAAGAGGATCATCATCCTCCAGCAAATGCTTCGGCAGCATCATCCACTGGGCCAGAACGTTGAGAAATGCACCGTAGGGGCGGGCCATGCGAATGGTAACCACATTGCCGTCAATGGTAATGCCGGAGATTTCATCTGCTTCGCCGTTCATGTACTCCTCGGCGCCCTCGATGCACGAGAAGGCAGACACGTAAATACCGTTGATTATCCCGCACTTCAGCGCCATCTCAATGTTGAACTTCACATCCTCAGGTGTGAAGGGCACACCATCGTGCCAGTAGGCATCATCTCTGATGGTAAACGTAAAGGTCAGCTGGTCATCAGAGACGGTGTAATCTGTTGCTAAGTCTGGAATGACTCCCTGCAGGTCGGGAGTACTCTTAAACAGCGCGCTGAACACGTTGGTACCGTAGAATCCTCCGATATTATTCGTCGTGTACGAGAACTGAGTGGTGGGTGCTCCGGGAATGACTAAGGTATTCCTATCCTGGGCCAGTACATAGGGTGCGAAGCAGCTCATCACTAACAGCGCCGCCAATAGAAGCATCATTGGCTTTCTCATCTTATCTCCTCCCAACTGTGAGATTCTGTTTTGCACTATCCAATCTCCCGGCGAATGGCTTCGATATCTCCGCCATAGCCGTACAGTACTGCATCTCTTAGTCTGAAGACCAGCATCAACCGCTCATCTGGCAGATCGCTCAACCGCCTGGTGCCAAATTGAACCCGCAGGTGCCCGTTGGAGTGCCTGGAAATGAGACTGTCGGCAAAGCCGTAGCCTTCCAGCTCCTGAAGCGGCCCGTGCAAAGAAGTGGGCCAGCAAACTGCCGCTTCAATGGAACCTCGGTCACCCAAAAGGTCTGCGACGATGTACAGTTCATCGCCGGTTACCTTCACCCAGCAAGACCCCAAATACCCGCCTTCGGCTGACTTCGGCGTATAGCCAGCAAGTCTGTCTGGGTCAATAAAGGCCCGCATCAAAGATGCTTCGCGGAAATTCGTATGCTGCCCATTGCTGCCGAAATAGTAAATCACATACTTGCCGTCACACTCAACCGGTGCACTGGCATAGATGCAGCCGCAGTCTGGCACGTCGTCTCCGTATCTTCCCGGACTGCGGGGAATCAGCGGCTGCCCCAACGCAGCTCGCTCCCAGTGCCAGCCATCTAGGCTGTACAGCAGTTCACAGTCAACGCAATCAAAGTCCTCTCCCGCCCGATCACCTCCGTGGAAGATTGATCCCAAGCCGTAGTACACACCTCCCCTTTGGAAGACAGGCATTGAATAAATCTGATCATCAAACCCATTTCCTCGGTAAATCTCCACTGGTTCCGTCCAGTGGATGAAATCATCGCTCTCGCAGCGCGCCGCCAACCGGATGGTACCCTGGGCCCAAGTTCGGGTGATGAGCACATAGCGGCCGATCCGCTCATCCCAAAAGGCAAAGTTGTGGGTATCACCAGCCGGGTTGTACTGCGGCCAATCAATGGGTTTGCACCAGTGGATGCCGTCTGGGGAGAAGCTTACCGCCATCTTGTCGTGGGCATCATGGCGCACCACCATCTTGTACCGCTTCGCCGGATCAGGTTCTCTGTCGTCCTTAAAAACAGAAGCTCCGTGCACATGGGTGAGGACGATGTTGTTGTCTGTACTTCCCTCCCATTGGCAAACGCCTAAGGAAGGCCTCTCCCAGTGGACGCCATCCTTTGACGTAATAAGCAGAATGCCGGCAACCCGAGGAGCGTACTTTCCCCTGTCGTAAAAGCGGTATTCCTTATCGACACGTTCCTTGGGAGGCAGCTCGGTACTAGCTTCATCCCTTATGAAGCAGGTATAGTAACAGCGGTACTCTCCATATGTACCGTCATAGAACACATTGGGATAGCCGTTGTCTATGCGCTGCTCCCACGGGACCGAAGGATTGGAAAAGTACCCCTCGCTCAACAGCACCCGCGGGTCCTTTTCCACTTTGCCGACAACTCGCCTGACATTGCGCAGATATCCAACATTGCAGTCAGGCAATACAGGGTAGAAATTGCCCATTTTCATATGCCTCCTTTCGTTTTCTCCTACTGACTAGCCAGTCTCTTGCCGTAACCAGTGCTCCGATGGGCTCTGATTGCCGCCTCCGTTGCACCTAAAGCCCGAGAAGCAGCATCGCAGGTAGCCATTACGCTTTCAGCTATTTCGCCGATCTTTTCTAAAGGAAGTCGAGCCGATGGTGCAGACACACTTACTGCCCCAACCACGTTGCCGTTATGATTGATCAGGCTTGAGGCAACACACCGCACTCCCAGCTCCACTTCTTCATTGTCCACCGCATACCCGTGGGTGCGCACCCACTGCAGCGCCTCTAGAAATTTCTCAGGCGAGACAATGGTATTGGGAGTAAACCGCTTCATCCCCTTCTCTGCCAGCACCGCCAAGACTTGGTCTTCAGGCAAATATGCCGCCAGCACCTTCCCCAAGGCTGTTGCGTGAATTGGCGCCCTCTTGCCCGGCTCGGTATACATCGCCAGCGACCGGGGACTGACTATGGTGTTGAGATATACTACCTCCCCATCGTTGTACACTGCCAGGTGAACAGTCTCCCAGTATTTTTCCATGAGCTGGCTGAGATACGGAAAACAGATCTGGGTCAGATTCATGCGGTGGTTCAAAGCTCGATACAGACCCAAGATTTTCAAAGACAAAGAGTATCTGCCGGTATCAGGTGAGCCGGTTATGTACCCATTGGTTTCTAAAGTGCATACCAGCCGGTGGGCGGTTGAATAGGGAACTCCTGTCAGCTGAGCGATCTCACTGACCCGCAGGCCGTTATAGTGTTCCGCCAGAAGATCGAGGATTCTCAAAGCCTTTTCCACGGAATTGATGGTCTTGCTCATTTTTCACCACTCATCTATCATGATAACCACCTAGTGGTGATGATCACCGTCTATTGGTTAACTTGTCTTTATCATACACTAATACCACATAGCCCGTCAATTAGTTCTTTGGGTTTTGGTTAAGGTTGTGCGAATAATGATTGGGCAGTTCAGTTACGCTTGCGCATCATCTCCACGGGACCGAGATAAACCAAAATGCTCGCTGTCTTGAAGCCGCCATATAAGGTCAAACGGCTTCAAGCAGCGAGCAAACGGTACAGCCGCCCGCAGGCGCTTTGTTGTTGCATACAAACACACAAAGTCTTAAGTCTCTATACCAGCATACGTTTCTCCCAGAAACTCAAATAGTCCACCTAAGGCTCTTCTCTGCATGTCTAGTTCTTAGACGGATCTCTCTCGCTCGCTTTGCCGCATAAGCCGGTTATGGAGCAAGGCTTAATTATCGCGAAAGATGGATAAGAATAGATGTGAATCGGGCAAAGGTTAACCAGGGCCAAAGGGATTGTCCCCTACTTGGCCAAGGGAAACTGGGATAGTCCGAAAAAGGAGGATTAGTATGAGCGAGCGCACAGTAAAGGTGGGCGGCGTACCGCACCCAGTAGTGGGCGAAGCCCTAAAAGTTGGCGATAGAGCTCCCGATTTTCAGCTCGTCGACAACAATCTTGAAATCAAGACTCTCGCTGATTTCGGCAGTAAGATCAAGCTTATCAGCGTAGTTCCTTCCCTCGATACCGACATCTGCGACATGCAAACCCGCCGGTTCAACGAAGAAGTGAGTAAGATCCCCTCCGCAGTTGTGATTACTGTCAGCGTAGACCTGCCCTTTGCACAGGCTCGCTGGTGCGGAAATGCAGGGTTGAAGGACGTTATAACTCTCTCGGATCACCGTGACGCAGCTTTCGGCAGAGACTACGGCGTGCTGATTCAAGATCTGCGCCTGCTGGCCAGGGCTGTATTTGTTCTGAATGAGAATAATGAGATTACTTATATTGAATATCTAGATGAGATCAAGAAGCATCCGGACTACGAGGCTGCTCTAAACGCTGTCCGCAGTCTAGCAAAGTAATGCTGGCTGCAAACACCTACGTCAAGCCGCCTGGGTATCCAGGCGGCTTCTGCAGTATGCTGCCCATAGTCCGCAGTTCACCCCACAGGAGAAAAACAACCGGGGCTAGCCGTCTTGAGCGTTACCTACTGTCACGCTCGCACCATGGACACAGCTAACCCCGAAACACAGCGCTATAGACTGAACAATTCCTTAGCCGCTGCTTTCACTCTTTTACATGTGCCTCTCTCAGGATCCCGCTTACACTCCAAGTTCTGCAGTTATACGATGCAGTTCTCCCATCAACTCATCGGGATTTGGCGGATATCCGTTTCGTACAAGAAAACTAGTAGCGGCATTTGCCACTGCGAGGCGGCGCTCCACCGACCAGTGGTGCAAGAGTGCTACCATGTAACCGGCGTTAAATGTATCGCCGGCACCCACTGTCCTTACCGGTTCCTTGCAGAAGTCTTGAGCGAGCAAATAAGTGCCCTCAGCATTTGCCGCCACGGCATATTTAGGGGTATGCACCACGATCTCCGCAATGCCTACATACTCCCTCACAGTTTGGGCACTTTCCGCAACTGCTTCAGAGTCATTGGAAAATGACTCTCCGCAGCATGCATATACATGCTTTGCTTCGGCATCATTAAGGCTCAGTACGACTGGGATGCTGTTACTTATCCGACCCAACACCTTAAGCGTAGCCTCGAGCTCATCGCTTGACCTCTTGGCAATATCTGCAAAATCAAAGAACAAGTACTCCGGCGGGTTGACTGACAAGACCTCATCGCATAAAGCCTGTATAAGCTCATCAAATGACGGCATATTAGACCAATATCCGATGGATACCACCTTTGCTTTGCCAAAAATCTCCCTCAGCTTAGCTATACCGAAAACCCTAACAAGCATATCCCAGTCTATATCCAACAAATCCTGCACATGGGCCATCATCAACTTGCCGTCCAGAAACTCAAACAGCTGACAGGTGGCCGGAGCTCCAATGCTGAAGAGATCACAGTAGGCAGCAAGCTCCCTAAATACCGGATGGATCTCGTCGGTGCCGTACGTCCCGATAAGGCAAGCCCTAACTCCCAAGCGGCCTATTGCTAAGCCTGTGTTAGACGTAAGGCCGCCGGCGTTGCGCCGCCTGGGCAGAATCTCCACACCTAAAGCACTTCCGCTGCGTTCACAGATTCTCTCCCCGAATTCCCGCATGCTGTTCAAAGTTGTGGTATTGTGCCTGTCAATGCGCTGTTTGACTACGGTCCATACATTATCTACAATTCCGTCTATGCCTAGGACAATTGCATTCTTGTACTCTTGTCCTGCTAACCTCAGGTGGTCAAGATCAAGGTTGCTCCAGCTGCAGACTTGTACCATATGCTATCCTCCGCGTTCATGAATTCTACAATATCCCCTGTTTCACACCATGCCTCGTATCGTGCCCCCATAAGTTGGGACATCCAGCGCCAAGATATTGCCTGTATGCTGGCCAAAATCCTCTATCCGCCGGCACCTCCTGGCTGCACAAAGCTTTCCGGAAACCTGGTCACTATCCCTTCAGGCATACGCCGTAGTCCAGGATAATCTTGCCTTTCTCATCGGGGGTTGTAAAGCGAGGGCAGTTGTACAGTTCAACAAACCAAGGCTCATCGGCAATCTCCCAGCCTGCCTTCTGAATCGCTTCTAGACACATATTGTGTACTTCCTCGCCATAGAGCTCTCCCTCTGGCTCATCATAGAGCCAGCAGAAGCCAACCTCAGCGGCCGGTATATCCGCATACTGATAACCTTCCGGCACAGGGGTACCCTCTGGAAAGAAGGCACCAATCCAGTACTCCCACTCACCTGCGTACCTCATCCAGCCAACGTAGCCACCGCCAAACGGCAAGGCATCCTTTATACCCTCCAGGGGGCCAAAGTAGCCTTTTTCAAACCACTCCTGCCATTTGTGTCCAAACCCTCCATCTGGGCCCCGATCCGCATCCGTATACCTTTTCCCTATGAGACGAAAGGGCGGGAACTCCTCTTTAAAAACCCTAATTATCTCTGCCACGCAATATCGCCCTCCACCGCTGCCTGCTTGCCCGTCATGCAGCCAAAGCGAATTCTGGATGCACCGCTTGGAGCACACAATACTCTCAATGCAATTCTCGCCATTTCTTATTCTGCAGAACCAATAGGGTTTCCTCGCAAGACCTGCTTCAAATCTTTACGCGCTCTCCGCAAACTGGCTTCTGTACAGTTCATAGTAAAATCCCTTTTTGGCCAGGAGTTCCCCGTGGGTTCCCTGCTCAACGATCTTACCGTGGTTCATAACGATGATTACATCAGCATTGCGGATAGTCGACAGCCGGTGGGCAATTACAAAACTAGTGCGGTTGTGCATCAGTCTCTCCATGGCCGCCTGGATCAGTACCTCGGTCCGGGTATCCACCGAGCTTGTCGCCTCATCCAGAATCAAGATCTGGGGATCAGCAAGAAACGCCCTGGCGATGGTGAGAAGCTGCTTCTGCCCTTGGGAGATCTGTGCCCCTTCCTCATCCAAGACTGTGTCATATCCGGCAGGTAAGGTCCGCACAAACTGATCTACATAGGCCGCCTTCGCAGCTGCTTCGATCTCCGCTTCGGTTGCGTTCTTCCGGCCATAAGCCAAGTTCTCCCGAATTGTTCCGCTAAACAGCCACGTGTCCTGCAGCACCATGCCAAATAGCTTCCGAAGATCATCTCTAGTCATATCCCGGATATCCACGCCATCAATGAGAATGGCTCCCTCGTCTATTTCGTAAAACCTCATCAAGAGGTTGACCAGCGTTGTCTTCCCTGCCCCAGTTGGCCCGACAATGGCCACCGTCTGCCCCGGCTTCACCTCTAGATTCAGATTCTCGATCAGGGGCACATCCTTTTCATAGCGGAAGGATACATTCCGGAACTCAACATGTCCCCTCACCTGTTTCAGCACTACTGGGCGCTTGGCATCGGACACCTCTTCCTCTTCATCCAAGAGTTCAAACACCCGCTCCGCGGAAGCCGCCGTGGATTGCAGGACATTGAAGATGCTGGCTGTCTGGATAATAGGCTGGGTGAACTGACGCGCGTATTGGACGAAGGCCTGGACATCTCCGAGCCGCATAGCCCCCGAAGCAACCTGCATGCCTCCAATCACGCAGATAGCAACGTAGTTCAGATTATTGAGAAGCTGCATCACCGGCCGCACGCAGCTGGAGACAAACTGCGCCTTAAAGCTGGCCTCAAAAAGCCGCTCATTCTCCCGGTCGAACTCTTCAATGGCTGCCGTTTCTCGGTTAAAGGCCTGGACAATATTGTGGCCGGCGTACATCTCTTCCACGTGACCATTCAGGGTACCGGTGCTCTGCCACTGCTGGGCAAAATGCACCTGGGACCTTTTGCCGATGAGGGCAGTCAATGCACCGCTGATGGGCAGAATAGCTAAAGACAACAGGGTCAGCAGCGGACTGATGGTCACCATCATGACTAGGACGCCAATCAGAGTAAAGGTCGCCTGCGCCAGCTGAGTCACGCTTTGCTGCATTGTCCCGGCAATATTGTCTATATCATTAGTCACCCGGCTAAGGATCTCCCCTCTGGTGTGCTGGTCGTAATACTTGAGCGGCAGCCGGGAAAGCTTCTTGTCTACTTGTTCCCGCAGGCTGTAGGTTACCCGCTGGGAGACTTCAGCCATCAGATAATGCTGCAGCCAGTTGCAGAAGAACCCTGCAGTATACACTCCTGCCAGGAGCATGAGAAGCCTCCGAATGCCGGGAAAATCCACCCCAACTCCCGGCTCAACGTCAAGGCCCTGCACCATCTGAGCCAGCTGCTCCTGTCCCCTCGCCCGGAGCAGTTCAACAGCCTCTTCTTTACTGATGCCGCCGGGCAGCTGCTTGCCGATGACACCTTCAAACAGCAGATTGGTGGCATTTCCAAGGAGCTTAGGGCCCGCCACATTGAGGAGAATGCTGAGCACGATCAAGCCGCCGACGGCGGCCAGCGTTACCCGATGAGGCCGCAGGTAACCGGCCAGTCGTTTCAAAGAACCCCAAAAGTCCTTAGCCCGCTCTCCGGGAGCAACCGGCCTGCCGGGGCCTCCCGGCCGCG
>DUMM01000065.1 GCA_012839845.1 Bacillota bacterium
CCCTGTTCTCGAGACAGCGGACAGCGATGGTGCCGTGCCGGAGGGCAGGGCTTTTTACTGTTTGGTGCCCCACAGGATTAATAGAACCCCAGCGGCTACGATTGCCAGTTTGTTAAGGGGAATGCGGCCTGCCAAGCCGGCAAGGCCCAAGAGGGACACGGAAGTTAGAATTATAGGGCCGAATAACCCCAACCCCGCATTGATTCTCAAAGCGATGCCTACTTTTCCGTAATGGAGCATCAAAAGGGCGGCTGTTATCTCAAGACTTCCCGCAATAAACCTCAACAGGGCCATGCTCCTGACAACTTCGGCTTCACCGGTCATGAGTTATATCCCCTTCTTTTCAAATCTGTGGTATACTTATCCCAAGTTTAAACACCCAGGCATCAGTTGAGGGGTAAGCCTGGCATCCCATTAGACAGCCAGATGCAGCTTACATAGGGGGAAACACAATGTACAATCACATAAGCCGTATTGATCCTGAAGTTTACGGGGCGCTGCGTCGGGAGCTGGAACGACAGCGAAACAGCATAGAACTAATCGCTTCGGAGAATTTCGTCTCCCGGGCAGTGTTGGAGGCGGCCGGAACGGTCCTTACCAACAAATATGCAGAAGGTTACCCCAGTAGACGTTATTATGGGGGATGCCAATATGTTGATGAGGTGGAGGTACTGGCCATTGAGAGAGCCAAGGCCCTATTTGGAGCAGAGCATGCCAATGTGCAGCCCCATGCCGGAGCCCAGGCCAACATGGCTGTGTATTTCGCCATCCTCTCACCAGGAGACACGGTCTTGGGAATGAGCTTAGCCCACGGCGGCCACCTTACCCACGGCAGCCCTGTGAATTTTTCAGGGAAGCTGTTCAACTTTGTTCACTATGGAGTGAACAGGGAGACTGAGCAAATAGATTATGACGAGCTGGAGCGTCTGGCCAAGGAGTACAAGCCTAAGCTGATTGTCGCAGGGGCAAGCGCTTATCCGCGGGTCATCGATTTTGAGCGGATTAGAACCATCTGCGACAAGGTAGGCGCCTACTTCATGGTAGACATGGCCCATATAGCCGGATTGGTCGCGGCCGGCCTCCATCCGTCGCCGGTGCCCTATGCCCATTTCGTGACTACAACCACCCACAAGACCCTGCGGGGGCCGAGGGGAGGGCTGATTCTCTGCAAGCAGGAATTCGCCAAGCTTATCGATAAGACCATTTTCCCCGGTACCCAGGGCGGGCCGCTTATGCACATAATTGCCGCTAAGGCTGTGGCCCTCAAAGAGGCTTCCACTCCTGAGTTCAAAGAATATCAACAGCGGGTAGTCAGCAACGCTGCTGCTTTAGCCAAAGCGCTGATGAACCGCGGCCTGCGGCTGGTGAGCGGCGGAACCGACAACCACCTGATGCTGGTGGACCTGCGGAACATCGGGCTGACGGGGAAAGAGGCGGAAGAGGCCTTGGATTCTATAGGAATCACGACCAATAAGAACGCCATTCCCTTTGATCCCGAGAAGCCTTTTATCACCAGCGGGCTTCGCTTGGGGACTCCCGCGGTTACAACTAGGGGCATGGGCAAGGACGAGATGGAGGAGATTGCGGATATCATTTACCGGGTGTTGACAGCGCCCCATGCGCCGGACGTGCTGGAGGAAGCCAGCAGGCGCCGAGAGAAACTGTGCCGGGATTTCCCGCTCTACGACGATTTGCTGTGAGTCTCGGTCCTGTACTGAGTATTGATGTCCAGTGAAGTGATTGGTGTTCTTTCATTTGCTCTGCACTATGCAATAGAGAGTTCTTGCCTTTGCCCGTGATGTAAGGTTAATACCGCAGGATACAGCATGAAGCGCCTTCCTATGGAGGAGGGCGCTTTTTGCGCTGCAAAGGACAGTCTCCCTCTTCCCAAGAGTATTAGCAGCAGGCTGTGTGGGGATATTAAACAAGAATCTTGCGGTAAAGGAGGAATCCCCCGTGGCGGAGATGCTGGAGATCCGCTGGCACGGCCGGGGCGGTCAGGGCGCGAAGACCGCGGCGCTGCTCTTGGCCGAAGCGGCGGCTGCTGCAGGCAAGTACGTGCAGGCTTTTCCCGAGTATGGACCAGAGCGAATGGGAGCTCCAGTGGTGTCCTATAACCGGATCAGCGACCAACCAATAACTATCCACAGCGCAGTTGCATCCCCCCGCTGTGTGATTGTGCTGGACCCGAGCTTCATCGGCTCTGTCGATTTTACAGCCGGTATGCCGCGTGACGGCGTACTGCTGATCAACAGCAGCGATTCCAGCAGTGTCTTGAGAAAAAGGTTGAAACTGCAAAGCGAAAACATCAAGGTCTATGCGCTGGACGCCAGCCGCATCAGCGAAGAGACCATCGGCCGTCCCATACCCAACACTCCCATGCTGGGGGCTGTAGTAGCCGCGGCTGGGATCATGACCCTCGATCAGCTCCTGGAAGATACCCGCAGGCGCCTGGAAAAGAAATTCCGCAACCGTCCGGAGCTCATTGAAGGCAATATGGCCGCCATTTCTCGGGCTTATGAGGAGGTGCGGCGCCAGTGACGCTGAGCAGTCAAACTAAGAACCTGCTGAAAGTGCATCAACAGGTAAATGTCAATATCGAGCCCAATGCCGGCTGGCGGGATCTGCCCATCGGGGGAGTGATTCCTCAAGCAGGCACCGCTACCCAGTTTGCTACGGGAGACTGGCGCACCATCAGACCGGTGTGGAGCAAGGAGAAGTGCATCAACTGTCACCGGTGCTGGCTGTACTGTCCCGACATGAGCTGGATTTCTGAAAACGGTCAAATCCAGGGTGTGGATCTCACCTACTGCAAGGGCTGCGGCATATGCGCCAATGTGTGCCCAGCCAAGGTCCATGCCATTGAGATGCACCCTGAGGATAACTTCAAGGACGATGAAGTTGTCAAGGAGGGATAAGAGCAGTGGCCGTAGCTGTTGAGACCCAGAAAACCGCGGCTCTCACAGGGAACGAAGCGGCAGCCCAAGCCATGCGCCAAATCAACCCCGATGTAGTAGCCGCATATCCCATCACGCCCCAAACAGAAATCGTACAGCTGTTCTCCACCTTTGTCAGCGACGGACTGGTGAAAACGGAATTCGTAGCAGTGGAAAGCGAGCACAGCGCCATGAGCGCTACCGTCGGTGCCGCCGCGGCGGGGGCCCGGGCTATGACTGCAACCTCATCCCAGGGACTGGCATTGATGTGGGAGATGCTGTACATTGCAGCCGGCATGAGGGTCCCTGTAGTCATGCCCATGGTGAACAGGGCTTTAAGCAGTCCCATCAACATCCACTGCGATCACAGCGACAGCATGGGCGCCCGCGATTCAGGCTGGCTGCAGATTTACTCGGAAAACGCCCAAGAGATGTACGATAACCTCATCCAGGCTGTCAGAATTGCCGAGCATCCCGATGTGCTGCTGCCGGTGATGGTCACCATGGACGGGTTTATTATCAGCCACGGGATGGAAAACGTGGAGCTGCTGCCCGATCGAGCTGTGCAGGATTTCGTCGGCGAGTATCATTTTCCCTATCCCCTCTTGGATGTTGAACATCCCAAAACCCTGGGTCCCCTTGCTCTCCAGGACTTCTACTTCGAGTTCAAGCGGCAGCAGGCAGAAGCTGTGCACCGGGCCAAAAATGTGATTTTGGCCGTGGCTGAGGAATATGCCCGCATATCCGGTCGGCGGTACGGCTTTTTTGAAGCGTACCAAATGGATGATGCCGAATATGCCGTGGTGGTGCTGGGCTCCACAGCAGGCACGGCTAAGTACGTTATCGACCAACTGCGGCAGGCAGGGGAAAAATGCGGCCTCGTGAAGATCAGGGTCTTCCGCCCCTTCCCAGGGCCTGAGCTGTCTGAGCTGCTTTCCGGTCTAAAGGCTTTGGGAATTCTGGACCGGGCGGATACCTTCTCTACTCAAGGGGGCCCGCTGTACTTGGAGGTCAAGGCGGCTCTCTACCATGCCCTAAAGCGCCCTAAGTGCATCAATTACATCTACGGCCTTGGAGGCAGGGACATAGATCCAGAGCTCATTAGGCAAGCTCTTATGGAGATTAAGGATCTGGGCAGTGAACAGGCCGATGGGGTTGGTCCCATCGTCAGGTATCTAGGTGTGCGGGAATAGACATTGTTGGGAGGTGTCGGTTTGGCTTTACCGGATCTTGCCAAGAAACCTCAGCGTTTTACCGGAGGTCACAGAGCCTGTGCAGGCTGCGGCTTTCCCGTTACCATAAAGATCATACTGCAGGCAGCTGAAAATCCTGTGGTTGTGGGGTGCGCCACTGGGTGTATGGAAGTCACCTCCACCATTTATCCATACACAGCTTGGCGCTGCAGCTTTATCCACACCGCCTTCGAAAATGCAGCTGCCACCATGAGCGGGGTAGAGGCGGCCTATAGGAGCCTGAAGCGCCAGGGAAAAATAGATAAAGATATAGACTTTATCGCTTTTGGCGGTGATGGCGGAACATACGATATAGGCCTTCAGGCTCTCTCGGGAGCTATGGAAAGGGGCCACAAGCTGGTTTACGTCTGCTACAACAACCAGGGCTATATGAATACCGGGATTCAGCGGTCAAGCGCCACGCCTAGGGGTGCCAATACTACTACGACTCCCGCGGGTACTCATCTGCCGGGAAAACCTCAGTATCCCAAGGATCTGACTGCTATCATGGCAGCCCACGGCATCCCCTACGCGGCTCAGGCATCCATGAGCCATTGGAATGACCTGTACCGCAAGGCTCAGAAAGCCTTTGCCGTCGACGGACCGGCCTTTCTCAATGTACTCAGCACCTGCCGCTTAGGCTGGGCAACGGCTCCAGAGGATACTGTCGACGTGGCAGAAGGCGCTGTTCAGTGCAACGTCTGGCCTCTCTTTGAAGTAGAAAACGGCAAATGGAAGCTGACCTTTAAGCCCAAGAAACCTCTGCCGGTGGCTGACTGGATGAAGCAGCAGGGCCGCTTCAAGCACCTGTTCCAGTCAGACAATACCGAGCTTTTAGAGAGCATCCAGCGGCAGGTGGACGAGGATTGGCAGCGACTTTTGGAACTCTGCGGTGAGTGAAGGTATTGTTTGCATCCACAAGCATGATAGAATGGAGGTGATTGACTAACAAGCTAGATAGGTGGGAGCAAATGGAAGACCAGGTGCCGACCCTCAGCCGGGCCGAGATGGAGCGGGCAATGCGCATCAGCGTCATCGACGGCATGCTGGCCAGTGCCAGTGAAAACATGATCGGACCTTTCTTGGCTCTATGTGCGCTGGCAATGGGAGCC
This sequence comes from Bacillota bacterium, assembly GCA_012839845.1. Lineage (GTDB taxonomy): Bacteria > Bacillota > Limnochordia > DTU087 > DTU087 > DTU087. Next base: position 5,281 of record DUMM01000065.1, read on the forward strand.
AGCAAGGGCCAGATCGGTCTTCTCTCCGCACTTCCTGCCTTCCTCAGCAACATTCTCCAAATCCCGGCGGCCCGCTTCACCGAAAATCGGGGCGAGCGGCAAAAGCTGGTTGTGGTAACGTCTGGGCTGTCCCGCTTGACCATCATTCCCATTGTCCTGACGCCGGTGCTGCTGAAAGGCGATGCGGCCATTTACACTTTCATATTTTTCGTGACGCTTCGGGGGTTTATCAACAGCATCGGGGTGCCCGGCTGGACTTCCCTGATGGCTGATATTACCCCCCGCAGCATTAGAGGCAGCTATTTCGGCTACCGCAATATTATGTGCAACCTGGCCGCCCTGGTGGGGACGCTGGTGGCAGGGTGGTTTATTGAAAGGGCCGGCTACCCTAGGGGATACCAGCTGTCCTTTTCCGCTGCCCTGATTTTGGGCCTGCTTTCAAGCTACTACTTTTCAACTATCCCCAAGGTTCCGTGGCTGAGGCAGGGCAAATCCCAGCGGCGCTTCATGGGACTTCGGGAAGGCTGGCAGGCTGTTTCCCAGTACACTGCTTTTCGCAACTACTGCTTCACTTCAATTCTGTGGAACTTCGGGGTCACTTTTTCCGGCGCGCTCTTTTCCGTGTATTTTCGAGAAAACCTTGGGGGTGACCCGGGCTTTTGGGGAGTGGTAACCGCTTCTGGTTTGATTGCAGGGGTCTTCGGCCATCGCTACTGGGGAAGGTTAGCAGACCAGTTCGGCCAGAAGAATGTAATGCTGGCCGGCGGCGTGGGAGCAGCATCAGTGCCCTTTCTATGGTGGATCCTTCCCCGGTGGGAACTGGCAGTAGTGGCTGAGTTCATCAGCGGTTTCTGCTGGGCTGGCTACAACCTAGCCGCGTTCAATCTAATTCTGGAAATAACGCCTGACGAAGGGCGCACCACGTATGTCGGCATCTATAACACCCTGGCGGGGCTGGCCAGTTCTGTTGGCCCCTTGGTGGGCGGATTTCTAGCAGACAGCATAGGGCTGCCGGCAGTAATCGTCATCTCCGGAGTCTTGCGTTGGGTGGGTTACTTTGTCTTCAAGCACAATGTGCCTGTTTCTGCGGATGTCCAAATGACATGGCGGGATTTGATTCCCTTCAGCCAGGAGCTGCGGCTTTTGAGAAAGCAGTTGGAGCAAAGGGACAATGACTCGAGCCTGTCTCAGTAGTTTTCCGTGTGGTTTTCCTTGCAATTACCGGAAGATGTGGGTATAATACCAGTAAACTGCTGATAGTCTGCCAATACTGTGATGGAGATTAGTAGCCTGTCCGTCTGCTGCAGAGAGTCGGCGGGAGGTGCAAGCCGATGGGAGGGCAGGGCGAATCCCCTCCTGAGTGGGCTATAACAGCGCTTGGGTGCAGATTTGCTGCTGTGAAAGCTGCTGGAAAAGCCCCGGGTCAGCCCGTTACAGCTCCAGAGCGGGATCCAGCATAAGACTCTCGGCGTTTTGGGTCTTAGGGTGGAATCCAATTTGGGTGGCAACGCGGGAAAGAAACCTCTCGTCCCTACTTTTGGGCGAGAGGTTAGTTTTTATAAAGGAAGTGAGGAACGTGCTGGATATAAGACTGATTCGCAGCAATCCCGACTTGGTCAAAGAGGCTATGGCGAAAAGGGGTGTTGATGCTCCCATAGATGAGCTCCTGGAGCTTGACGCCCAAAGGCGCAGCCTCTTGACAGAGCTGGAGCAAAAGAAGGCTCGGCGCAACAGCGTATCCGAAAAGATCGGCCATCTGCGGAAAGCGAAAGAGAACGCCGATCACCTCATCGCGGAGATGAGGGAACTGTCGGAGGAGATCAAGGATGGGGATAATCAGCTGCGGGAACTGGAGCAGAAAATCCGAGACATCCTGCTGGTCATTCCCAACATTCCCCACAGCTCTGTCCCCACAGGTAAAGACGACTCAGAGAACGTTGAGGTACGCCGGTGGGGTGAACCTAGGGCATTTTCTTTCCAGCCCAAACCCCACTGGGATTTAGGTACTGAGCTGGATATTATCGATTTTGAAAGGGCTGCCAAGGTCACCGGAGCTCGCTTTGCCTTCATGAAAGGCCTTGGTGCAAGGCTTGAGCGGGCGGTCTTCAATTTCATGCTGGATCTTCATATCAGTGAACACGGCTATTTGGAGATCCTACCCCCCTATATGGCCAATGAAAACAGCATGACCGGCACCGGCCAGCTGCCTAAGTTCGCTGCCGATATGTTCAAAGTGGAGGGTATGGATTATTACCTCATCCCCACCGCGGAGGTGCCGGTGACCAATTATTACCAAGGCGAAATCCTTGAGGCCAGCCAGCTGCCGGTGTACATGGTGGGCTTCTCCCCCTGCTTCAGGGCAGAGGCCGGGTCTGCGGGCCGGGATACCCGCGGGCTTGTGAGGATGCACCAGTTTCACAAAGTGGAGCTGGTTAAGTTTGTCCATCCAGATACTTCCTACGATGAGCTGGAGAAGCTCACGGCAAATGCTGAAGAAGTTCTGCGGAGGTTGGGACTGCCTTATCGGGTTGTGGCTCTGTGCACCGGGGATCTCGGTTTTGCCTCGGCCAAGACCTATGATCTGGAGGTCTGGATGCCCAGCTACAACCGGTATGTAGAGATCTCCTCCTGCAGCAATTTTGAAGACTTCCAGGCTCGGAGGGCAGAGATCCGCTTCCGGCCTGAACCGGGTGCCAAACCGGAGTTTGTCCATACTCTGAACGGTTCCGGTGTGGCAGTTGGGAGGACTGTGGCTGCTATCCTGGAAAACTACCAGGAGGCCGACGGCAGTGTGACAATCCCCGAGGTCTTGCGGCCCTACATGGGCGGAATCGAAAGGATAGCACCTGCCAAATAGGCAAGAAAGTGGTTTGGAGGTAGAGATATTAGGTACTGGCGCATGGTTTTTACCATCCCCTGTGCTGTTACCTTGCCCAAAGGGAAATGAGCCGGGCATCGGCGGTTCTGCCGGCGCTTGGCTCTTTTTCCGCTGACCGGAGCATTCTGCGACCTGATTATGACAAAACGGTGATAATTCTGGTACGCATCGGATGTCGGTAGGGAAACGGGCACTGCTAGATAAATATAGTTAGATAAGACACACGAGTACTTACTTCTGGGAATTTCGTGCAGGATATGGGGGAGTCAAAATGTGGAAGAAATATGGGCATAAGACACTTGTTATTTGTCTAGGTCTCGTTTTACTGCTTGGTGGGTCGGTCCGTGCCGCCGCGGGAGAAATCTCGCTGCAGGAGGCAATCGACCGCGCTTTACAGGAAAGCCTTGAGTTTAAAATCGCTCAGGTGGAATGGGAGAACGCCCGGATTGCTCACCAAAAAGCGGCAGCAGACAACTTGCTGACCCAGTCTGCCTACAATCAGCGGTTAGCTGAACTGGACCTCTTGAGGGCGGAAAAGGCATATAAGAACAGCATAGCCGATGTAGTAATCTCGGCTGTGCAGAAATTTAGCGACGTCAATACAGCCCAGATGAACCTGAAGATCAGCGAAGAGCAGCTGAGGCTGAAGCAGAAAGCCAGGGACCTTACCGAGAAAAAGCTGGAGATGCGAAATGCCAGCGAATACGACCTTATGCAGGCCGAGGCGGCTTTGGCTTCCAGCCGGATGGAGTATCAAGCGGCTGTCAACAACCTGGAGGAGAAAAAACAGGCCTTTTGGCTGCTGACCAACTCTCAGGACGTTATGCCCGACGGTAAGCTGCCCTTTGTTCCCTTCGAAGCGGAACTGGCCGGTATTTTACCCGGACTGCTGGAGGCCAGCGTGGACATCAAGGAGGCTGAGGACAGCCTCGCCCTTTCCAGGCTCAACTTAGAAAGGCTCCGTCTGGAGGAGACGGCTGAGCTCACCATGCGGGAAGCCGAAAATGCAGTGCGCCTGGCTGAGCTGCGCCTCCAGCAAGCTAGAGCTAGTCTTACCCAGCAGGCCCAAGCAGCCTTCAATGCGGTAAGGCAGGCTGAACAGACATACCGGGCCAGGCAGATAAGCCTGCAGCTGGAGCAAAGGGTCTATGACATCACCAAAGGACAGGTACAAGCGGGCCTAAAGACCGAAGATGATCTGTCCAATGCTCAAATCAGCCTCTGGCAGGCTGAGCGGTCTGTTTATGAAGCTCTGAGCAGCTATATTGTCGCCTATCTGCAGTGGGAAAACTTGATCGGCAAGGACGTCAGGGACAGCGTGATTCTCCAGCCGGTTGATGCGGGCGCAGAGGGCTAAGGAGGGGGTCGGATTTGGTTTGGTTGAGGAAAAAGGGGATGATGCCCAAGCTGGCGTTGGCAGCCGCGCTCTTGATGGTCTTCACCGCTTTGCCAGCTGTATCCAGGGCTGAATCCCATCCACAGGCTGAGGTGTTGACCTTGGAAAAGGCTCTCAGCCTGGCAGCCGAAAAACATCCGCTGGTACGGGCTTCCCAATCGTCTGGCAAGTCCAAGGAGCTGGCCTTGGCCCGGAGCGAAGCCGCCTATGCCCCCAAACTTGCCGTATCCCTGCGGCCCTTGAGTGTGAGCAATGTGGATGGGGAAACGAAGGTGGAAGTTGGGGAATCCATCACAGTCAACGGCAGCGTATCTTCCGTCCAGGGCTTGGGGTTGTTGGCCTCCAATAGGTTTGAGAGCGGCGGCAGGGAAAGCAGGGGCCTATCATTGGGTGCCCAGCTGCAGCTTTGGCCCCCTGCCCGGTACAACGGAGAATATCTCAATTTGCTGGCGGCTGAGGAGGCCGTGGATCTTTTCGTTTACCAGCAGCGCCAGGCTCAGCAGGAAGCGGTGATCGACATTTACAGCCGCTACCGCACCCTGCAGGTTGAGGCAGCCAGGCTGAGACTGTATGAAGAAGAATACCAAGCCAAGCAGGCGGCCTATGATCGGGTAGTGGGCAAGGCTGAGCAGGGGCTGGCCTCGGCGGTGGAGGTGCTGACGGCCCAACAGGCCAAGGAGGAAAGCTGGGCCGAGTACCAGCGGGCTCAGCGGGATTACCGGATCAAATTGCGGGCCTTCTTAGCTGACCTCTCTTTGGAGGAAGGAACATGGGAACTGCAGCCGCTGCCCGAAGCTTTGAAACTGCCGAAGGTAGAGACAACCTTGGAGGAAGCAGTGGCTATGGCTCAGCAGGCCGATGTGACGCTGCTGGAGCAAATGCAGGCACTCAAAGCCGCCCAGCGGCAGGTTGAGGCAGCCCGGGCCGCCAGCGGCCCAGAGGTAAGCATTGGCGCCAGAGTCAGCTTTCCAGAGGACCAGCAGTGGAACGGCACTTACGAAGCATATCTCTCCTTTTCTTATTCGGTTTTTGACGGCGGCATCCGGCAGCTCGACGTAAAGGAAGCTGAACTCAAGCTGGACAGTGCAGAAGAAGCTGTGAAAAAGCGCCGTTCAGAAATCAGCCGGGAAGTGGAAAGCAAGCTTTCGGAAATCCAGTACCTTGCTGACAAGGTCAACATCGCCAGTCTCAATTATGAGAAAACTGCCCTTGAGCACAATGCCAAGGTTCTGCAAGCAGCCAACGGCCTGATTCCCGAATCAGAGGCGAAGGAAAGCGCGCGCCTCTTGGCAGCTGCTAAGCTTAACTGGTTTGAAGCTGCGGTGGCTTTGGAAAAAGCTAGATTAGAATTTATGGCGATGACTGGACAAGCGGTGGATGTGGAAGGGGGATACCCCGATTGAGCAGGAGACGCAAGGGCTTTGCCAAGATTGCATTGGTTATCCTAATAGTGATGGCAGCAGTCGGCTATGGTTATACACAGAGAAACAGAAAGGCGGAACAGGCGGCCGCCGTTCTCCCAACCGGCCGGGAGGTCGTGGTTACCAGGGGAGATTTATCTCGGAGCGTATCCAGTACGGGAACCATCGCTGCTGCCCAAGACTTAGAACTGGCCTTTGATGTGGGCGGCAAGGTCAAGGAAGTCTTTGTCCAGACTACCCAGCGGGTGGAAAAAGGTGATGTCTTAGCTCAATTAGCCGATACTGAACAGCAGATAGCCTATCTGGCCGCCAAACGGGACTTGGAACTGGCCAAGTTCGATGCAGCCCCGAATGTAATCAAAGAGAAGGAGCTGCAGCTTCAGATTGCGGAAACCAACTTGAAAAACACTACTCTGAGGGCGCCTTTTTCCGGCATTGTGGCCAGGGTGGATATTCAGCCGGAGGAGTGGGTGAGCTCAGGTACCCCTGTCATGCGCCTGTTGGATACCAGCCGCATGTTTTTGAATGTAGGAGTAGATGAAGTGGATGTCCGCTATGTGGAGGTAGGTCAAGAGGTCATCGTTACCCTGGAGGCTTACCCGGAGCTGCGGCTGTCGGGCAGGGTAGTTGAGGTAGGTATAGTACCAGATGCCGCCGGACAGGTAGTTATTTTCCCCGTGAAAATTGAGCTGGATGATCCCGATCCCAGGGTCAAGGTGGGGATGAGCGCTGAAGCCGAGATAGTGGTAGAAAAGGCGGAGAACGTCCTCATTGTGCCCTTTGAGGCCGTGACTGTAAGGGATGGCAGGAACGTGGTTGCCAAAGTCACTGAAGCTGGCGTGGAGACAGTGGAGGTGGTCACCGGTCTTACCGACGGCTTTCTCATAGAGATCAAAGAGGGCCTTAACGAAGGAGACCGCATTCTGGCCAGCAACTACGAGCTTTACCGTACACTGCAGGGAGGGTCGGTAAACAGGTCCCGGGTTTCTGGCGGATTGCGCATCAGCGCGCCGGGAGGAATGCCGAGGTGAGTACTGGAGATAAGGTGTTCGTAGCTGATCGCATCAGTAAAGTTTACACTATGGGAGATGTAAAGGTACATGCCCTGCGGGATATCTCCTTCTCCATCGAGAGCGGCGAATATGCGGCCATTATGGGTCCATCGGGTTCAGGCAAGTCCACTTTGATGCATATCATGGGGTGTTTGGACAGACCTACCAGCGGTTCACTGTATCTGCGGGGTAAAGATGTCAGCTCCTTGACAGATGGGGAATTGGCAGAGATTCGCAACGCCGAGATCGGGTTTGTCTTTCAGAACTTCAATCTCCTGCCCAACATCAGCATTTTGGAAAACGTGGAACTGCCCATGGTCTATGCTGGAGTTCCTCCGAAAGAAAGGCGGGAAAGGGCGGTTCGGGCTTTGGAGATGGTGGGCCTCGGCAGCCGCCTTCACCATAAGCCCAGTGAAGTGTCCGGAGGCCAGCGGCAAAGGGCGTCCATCGCCCGGGCAGTGGTGAATCGGCCGGCTATTGTGCTGGCTGATGAGCCGACGGGAAATCTCGATTCGGCCACTGGAGCGGAGATCATGGAGCTGTTTGATGAGCTCAATGCCAAGGGGAATACCATTATCCTAGTTACCCACGAACGGGAAGTTGCCGAACACGCTTCGCGGATTATCCACATTCTAGACGGCGAAATCGCCCGCATGGAGATTCGCAAGACAAACGGGCGCGGCACAACCCAATGGGAGGCAGTAGAGGTATGAATCTCCTAGAGTTTCTAAAAATAGCCTTGGGCAGCTTCTCTACCAATAAGCTCCGCTCCACCCTGTCCCTGTTGGGGATTATCATCGGAGTGGCCTCTGTGATCACCATGGTGTCCATCGGTACCGGTGCCCAGGTGCAGGTGACCAACCAGATAGGGGCCATGGGGTCCAATCTGATTACCGTCAGCCCCGGGTTTATTCGAGGCGGCGGGGGCCGGATTAGCCAGGATATTGCCGATGTTTTCACCTTGGAGATGGCTAAGGCCATCGAAAACCTGTCTCCCAACATCAAGCACGTGGTGCCTACTTCCACTACCATGGGACTGGCCGTTTACGGCGGCAACAACGTTCGGGTGCAAATCAGCGGGGTGACGCCGGCATACCAAGAAGTGATCAACCACTATCCCCTTATCGGGCGGTATATTCGGGAAGAAGATGTGTCTAACAGTGAAAAGGTTGCCGTCTTGGGTTCAGAGGTAGCGCTGGATCTTTTCGGGTCCGAGAACCCCGTAGGCAAGACCATGCGGCTGGTTATCGGCGGCCGGACCCTCAGCGTGAAAGTCGTGGGAGTAATGGAACCGAAAGGCCAAGTGTTGATGGCCAACTACGACAACCGCATTTATGTGCCGGTTACTATGCTCCTTAACCGGGGACTTAATTCTCGCTATGTAGACGGGTATTCCATCATGGCTGCTTCCCGGGATGTGGCCAAGGCTGTGGTCGAAGAGGTGCAAGCCTTTATGACCAGGATGCTGGGGGATCCGGATCGATTCCGGGTGATGAGCCAAGACACCATTTTGGAGGCAGTCTCCCAGGCCACCAGTACCATGACCCTGATGCTGGGGGCCATCGCCAGCATTTCGCTGTTAGTGGGCGGCATAGGAATTATGAACATCATGCTGGTGACCGTCAGCGAGCGTACCAGAGAGATCGGAATTCGGAAGGCTGTAGGTGCCAAGCGGCAGCACATTCTCATTCAGTTTCTCTTGGAGTCTATGCTGCTTGCCGTTATAGGGGGAATTTTGGGGCTGGGTCTAGGCTGGGGAGGCGGTTATTGGATCAGCAAGGCTCTGTCCTGGCCGTTCTCCATTTCAGTCCCTGCTGTAATTATTGCCATCGGCTTCTCCGCAGGTGTGGGGCTGTTTTTCGGCATTTACCCTGCTCTCCAGGCAGCTTCTTTGGACCCGGTGGTTGCCCTGCGGTACGAGTAGGCAGCCGGCGGAGGCTGTCGGAGCCTGCGCAGCCCCTTGCTGGGCACTTCGATAACCACCCCCTTTTTTCAAGTACAGATCTTTGATATACTCTCCCTGAATAGTTGGGAGGTTGTATACATGGGGAAATCGCTCAAAGCGCTGTTGTGTGTGCTGGTACTGCTGCTGACGGCTTCCATCGCTTTCGCAGCTCTGCCGAAGCCCGTGGGCTTCGTCAATGACTTTGCCCAGGTAATTGACCGCAGGACCCAAGAGGAACTCAATGCCATATCTGAAAAGCTCAAGGATAACCAAGGGATAGAGGTTGCAGTTGTCACCGTCGTTTCCACCCAGCCCGAAACCCCTAAACAGTATGCCACCAAGCTGTTCAATGAATGGGGGATCGGGGGTCCTGAAGACAGCGGTCTGCTGATCCTGCTGGCCGTGGAAGACAGGGAGATCCAAGTTGAGGTGGGTTACGGCCTTGAAGGCGTGCTGCCCGACGGTAAAGTCGGCGGTATACTAGATGATTTTGTGATCCCTCACTTTGTCAAAGGGGATTACAGCAAAGGCCTGCTGGAGGGAACCAAAGCCTTTGCTCAGGCTCTTGCGGGAGAAAGCTACACCACCGCGGCCAGCAGGAATCCGGACTTGGTGGGCTTTATCATCTTTATTATCATCGCGATTTTGGTAACTTGGTTGGCTAGGAGATCTCCATCGGGACCAGGACCAACGGGACCTTTAGGTCCAAGAGGAACAGTACACCGCTCACCATACCCTCATCCCACACCGCCTATGCCGCCGATATTCCGGGGCCCTAAGGGGGGCCGGGGAGGCTTTGGAGGTTTTGGCGGGGGCAGAAGCGGTGGAGGAGGAGCCGGCCGCAAGTTCTAACTAACGGGAGGGGAAGAAAGTGAAAAGAAGTTGGATTATCGTTGTCGGCATCATTGTGATCTTAGCTGTTTTCTTAGTCAGTCAGTACAACCGGTTGGTCTTCTTGGAGACTAATGTCGATGCGAAATGGGCACAGGTGGAAAATCAGCTGCAGCGGCGGGCTGACTTAATCCCCAACTTAGTAAATACTGTCAAAGGATATGCCAGCCACGAGGAGCAGATTTTCACAGAGATAGCTGCGGCAAGAAGCAGACTGCTTTCAGCCGCCGATCCCAGGGCTCAAATGGAAGCCAACAACAGTCTGGATTTGGCCTTGGGCCGGCTGTTGGCCATTGCAGAAAACTACCCGCAGCTCAAGGCCGACGCTAGCTTTATCCGCCTGCAGGATGAGCTGGCCGGCACCGAAAACCGCATTGCAGTTGAGCGGATGCGGTATAACGAAGCCGTACAGGATTGGAATTGGACCATCAGGCGGTTTCCAACTGTCCTGGTGGCAAGACTCTTCGGCATGGAGGCACGGCCGTTCTTCGAGGCAGCACCCGGTGCCCAAGTCACACCCCGGGTAGAATTCTAGCCCCTGCCAGGCTGCCTTGACGGCTGCAGACCGCCATGTTAGAATAAATGCGCATGTAGAATCAATGCGCTGCCAACACTGGAGGGGTGTCGGAGTGGACGATCGTGGCGGTCTTGAAAACCGCTGAGGCGCAAGCCTCCGTGGGTTCGAATCCCACCCCCTCCGCCATTTATAAGACCGTTTCCTGAGCGGGGGCGGTCTTTTTTCATCTGCCAACACAATAGGCACACTTTGTGATAATTGACACTAACAGGGGGCAATGGTAGAATTTGAGTAGAAGCAGCTTCTACCGTTGATTGGCCTGTTGAAAGGAGAGCGGATTGTGTCCGCATGTACTAGGGAACTTCTCAATCACAGCAGCATTCGGATAAGAGACATCATTGATGCAATTGAGGCCGAGCTTCTGACCCAACCGTCCCACATGGACCGCTTGGTGCTTTCAGTCTGCGGCGCTGACCTCATGAGTGATGTCTTAGCTTTCACCAAGGCTAAGACTCTTTTATTAACCGGGCTGACCTCGGTTCAGGTAGTCCGGACTGCTGGGGTTGTGGATCTGGCGGGAATAGTGTTTGTTCGGGGTAAGCGGCCCAGCCAGGATGTTATCCAGCTGGCTGAAGCGGAGGATCTGCCTTTGCTTGTCACTGCTTATCCTCTTTACGAAGCCTGCGGAAAGCTGTACTGTCTCGGCTTGAAAGGGTGTTCGGAGCTGGAGTCCGGAGGGAGGACCGGTGAGTGGCTGACATCAGGGGCGTAGAGACACTTATGTCAGTAACCTATGACATCGCCGCTCGGGACTTTGTGCGGGCCGGAGAGGCAGCCAACAAGCTGAAACGACTGCTGCAGCAGTTGGGATTGGACCCTGCAGTTATCCGGAGAGCTGCCATTGCCGCCTATGAAGCCGAAATGAACGTAGTGATCCACTCCTACGGGGGACAGATGAAGGTGGACATAACCCCTGAGACCATTGAAATCCTTTGCCAAGACTCGGGCCCCGGGATACCAGATATTGAACAGGCTCTTCAGGAAGGATACTCTACTGCCAGCGAGGAAATCAGGGAGATGGGGTTCGGAGCAGGCATGGGATTGCCCAATATCCAAAGAAGCGCTGATCAGTTTCAAATTGAGTCTACCGTAGGCCAGGGCACGACTTTGCACGTGACAATACTCCATGAAGCTGGTGAGTAATTGTGCAGCCGTATTTCCATTCGGTCACGCTGGAACCGGAGAACTGCAAAGGGTGCACCATCTGCATTAAGCGCTGTCCCACAGAAGCCATCCGGGTGCGGAATGGGAAGGCCAGGATCTTGGAGCTTCGCTGTATCGACTGCGGAGAATGCATTAGAACCTGTCCCAACCACGCCAAACGAGCAATTGCCGATGATTTCTCCCTGCTGGATAAATACAAGTATACAGTAGCTCTCCCGGCACCATCCTTTTATGCCCAGTTTTCGGGGCAGGATATGACCATCTCCCGAATCCTGCAATCGCTGCTGCAGATAGGTTTTAACGCCGTTTTTGAGGTAGCAGAGGCAGCAGAACACGTGAGTATGGCCATTCGCCGCTACATCGAGAGCACCTCGATTCGCCCGGTGATCTCATCCGCCTGCCCGGCTATAGTCCGCCTTATTCAAGTCCGCTTTCCTGACTTAATCGATCACCTAGCGCCGATTCATGCTCCTGTCGATATAGCCGCCCGTTTGGCCAAAGAAAAGCTCATGCGGAAGATGGGGCTAGAGCGGGAAGAGATCGGAGCTTTCTTCATAACTCCTTGCCCGGCTAAGGTCACGGCCATCAAGCAGCCCATCGGTTTCCAAAATTCGTGGGTCGATGGCGCTATACCCGTTACCACCGTTTATGCCCGAATGCTGAAGGTTTTGCCTTATGCTGAGGACACACCGGGGCTGCAGCAGGCAAGCGCCTTTGGGGTGCAGTGGGGACGGGCAACCGGCGAAGAAAAGGCAGTCAGTGTTCCCAGGCGCTTGGCTGTTGACGGCATCCATTCGGTGATCGAGGTCCTGGAAGAGATCGAAATGGGCAAGTTCCACGATATAGATTTTATCGAATGTCAGGCCTGCCGGGGAGGATGTGTCGGCGGGCCGTTGACTGTTCAGAACGCTTTTCGGGGCTGGGCCAATCTGGAAGAGCTGACCAAGAACCTTCCCGGGGAGATTGACCCTGGGATAGAGAGGGAAGTAAATCGACGGTGGGAGGAAGGGTTCTACAGCCTCGAGACCAAGATCGAGCCTCGCTCTATCCTCAAGCTCGATGATGACCTTTCCAGGGCTATTGAGAAGATGGAGCTTTTGGAAAAGACCGTGGAGTTTTTGCCCGGTCTGGATTGCGGTTCATGCGGTTCGCCCAGCTGTCAAGCCTTGGCTGAAGATATCGTCCAGGGGCTGGCTTCCGAGGGGGACTGTGTATTCGTGCTGAGGGACGGCGTGCAGTCCCTTGCCGAGGAGCTCTTGGAGCTGGCCAGTCAGGTCCCCGGCTCCATATCCGACAGGGAGACTTCCAGCAAGAAGACCCGACTGAGAGTAGGGGAGAAAAACAAGGGAAGCAGTCCTGCAAGACCCGGAGCTGGCCGCCAGCCCTGATGCAGATTAACTAGGAGGTTAGAAACGTTGAAGCTGGCAGAAGTCCTTGAAGCATTGTCCCTGGCGGTGGACGATCCTGAAATGCATAATAAGGAGGTGGAGGGGGGTTACTGTTCCGACCTTCTAAGTGATGTGATGGCCAAAGCCGCGGCAAGGTCCATATGGGTGACCAATCAAGTACACCCCAATGTGGTGGCTGTAGCCTCGCTGATCGATGCCGCTGCGGTGATTATCGCCGGGGGCATGAAGCCGGAGGAAGAGACAGTAAAAAAGGCTGAAGAATTAGGCATACCGCTGTTCAGCACGGATTTAACCGCCTTTGATGTGGTTGGGAGGTTATACGCTCTCGGCTTGCGGGGGAAATCCCGCAATGGCTGACTGGATGCAAATTGATCTCCACATCCATACCGCGGCATCACCATGCGCCGATGAAGAGATGACTCCGTGGAACATTGTGCGCATGGCGCAGCTCGAGGGTCTCAAGCTCATTGCTGTAACTGATCACAATACCATTGCCAATGCCTGGGCTGTCATGGAAGTGGGGAAACAGCTAGGTCTTGCAGTGCTGCCGGGGATAGAAGTGCAAACCCGGGAAGAAGTCCATCTCTTAGGTATCTTTCCAACACTGGAACAAGCCTCAGCTTTCCAAGAACTGATCTGGAACCGCCTTCCCGATGTTCCCAATCACCCAGAGGTGTTCGGTGAACAGATCCTTTACGACAGCAGCGATAGGCCAATTGGGACAGTAAAGCGGCTGCTGCTGCAGTCGGTGATGCTGGGTGTTGAGGAAGTTGGCACTGCCATCAAAGTCTGTGGGGGGTTGACCATCGCAGCCCATGTAAACCGGCGTTCCTACAGCTTGATCGGGCAGCTGGCGGTGGTGCCTGAAGGACTGAAGTTGGACGCGGTGGAAATCGACCGGTCCCTTTCTTACCGGGGATTCTTGGAGAAGTTCCAGGAACTGGGCTGCTACCCTGTCTTGTGCAGTTCCGATGCCCATCGCCTCACCGACTTGGTAGGCAGCCATCGGCCGCGGCTCTTTCTGGACGAGGCCAGTTTTGCGGCTTTGGAAGAACTTCTGCATTCCGATGATCGCAGTCGGATACAGTTCGGGTGATAAAATGCGGGAGCTAGCTCTTCACGTGTTGGACCTTGTGCAGAATTCACTGCGGGCAGGTGCCAGCCTCATAGAAATAGAAATAACAGAAAGTACAGACCTTGACCAATTGACCATTACCGTCCGGGATAACGGCTGCGGGATGGATGAAGAGCTGAGGGAAAAGGTGCTGGATCCCTTCACCACCACTCGAACCACCCGCAGGGTGGGCTTGGGTCTGCCCCTCATGCAGATGGCGGCGCAGCAAGCCGGCGGCAGTATTGCCGTCGATTCGGCACCCGGCAAGGGAACGGTGGTAAAAGCGGTTTTTCAGCACAGCCATATAGACCGAATGCCCTTGGGAGATATGGCCGGCACGGTCCTTTCGGTGATCATCAGCAATCCCGATATTGACCTGGTATACAAACATCGGGTCAATGGACGGGAGTGGGAATTGGATACCCGGTTGATCAAGGCTGAAGTTGGTGAGGAAGCCTTAGGTTTGCCGGCGGTGATCGATTGGTTGAGATCTTATCTAGAAGAAGGACAGAATTATCTCTATGGAGGTGTAACAGCAGATGAAGTCTCTCGATGAACTAAGAAAGCTGCGGGAAAAAGCTCAGGAGGCTATTCGCCTGCGGGAGCAGATCGATGGCACCAAGGTTGTAGTGGGAATGGGTACCTGCGGGATTGCTGCAGGAGCTAGGGAGGTGATGTTGGCGATTATCGATGAGCTGCAGAAGAAAAACATTACAGATGTAGTTGTCACCCAGACCGGCTGTGCTGGGCTGTGCGAGAAAGAGCCTCTAGTTGAGGTCATTCGCCCTGGGGAGCCGA
>DUMM01000066.1 GCA_012839845.1 Bacillota bacterium
CCTGAGTGAGCAGGAGCTCCGGCTGAGGAGGACCTTCGTCCAGTATGTTTCCCGAAAGCGGGAGAAACTGGCCCATCTGGAGCGGATCCTGCAGGGGTACAACCCCGCCGACACCATTCGTCAAAGGCGCCAGCGGATGGATGAGCTTACCCAGAGAATGCAGCAGGCTGTGGAGCGCCGGCTGGCTGCTCAAAGAAGGGAACTGTACCTTGCGGCCCAGCGCCTGGACAGTCTCAGCCCGCTCTCGGTATTGGGCAGGGGCTATGCCATCGTTCGGGACGGACAGACCGGCAGACTCGTTGTCTCAACAGCTCAGGCTGAGGTCGGGCAAGAAGTGGAGGTCTTGCTGCAGGATGGCAGTCTGAGGACCAGGATAGAGAAGGTTCAGCCTGAAAGCGGCGGTCTTGGCAAGGGAGACCTGGAAGTTGGGGAAGTAGGTGTCGATTGAAATGGATGAAAGAAACACCTTTGAAGAGAATTTTGCCCGCTTGGAGCAGATTATTAGGGAGCTGGAGCAGGGAGATGTTGCCTTAGAAAAATCCCTGTCTCTCTTTGAAGAGGGGATACAGCTGGTTCGGCGGTGTTCCAGACAGCTGGATGCGGCTGAAGCCAGGATTGCCAAATTGGTGGTCGACGAAGAGGGCGAACCCAGAATCGTCCCGTTTAGTTTGGAGGCCGATGATGAAGAAATCTGAATCTGCGATGCTGGAGACTTTTATGGCTGAGCATTTGCCGAATATTGAAAGGGAATTGGCTCAGTGCCTGCCGCCCGACGATGCCTATCCAGAAAAGCTGCACCAGGCAATGCGCTACAGCACGCTGGGCGGTGGGAAGCGGCTGCGAGGGCTGTTGGCAGTAGCTGCAGCCCAGCTGGCTGCGAAAGAGCGATTCCCGGCGGTGCGATCTGCGGCTTACCGTCTGGCTGCGGCGGTGGAGATGCTCCACACTTATTCTCTGATCCACGACGATTTGCCCTGCATGGATGATGATGATTTTCGCCGGGGAAAACCATCCAATCACAAAGTCTTCGGTGAAGCGGTGGCAGTCCTGGCCGGTGATGCTCTCTTGACCGAGAGTTTTGCCCTGCTGGGTCAGCTGCCGGATCTGGGAGTTCCGGTAGAAGTGGTGGTGGCTATCATGCGGGAGATGGCTGCCGCCGGGGGCAGCCGGGGGTTAATCGGCGGACAAGTGGTGGACTTGGAATCTGAAGGCAAACAGATATCCGCGGAGACCTTGGAGTATATCCACACTCATAAGACCGGTGCCCTATTTCGGGCGGTGCTGCGGTGTGGAGCGCTTTTGGGCAGAGCCAGCCAGGCAGAGCTGGCGGCGGTCACCCGTTATGCCGATGGATTTGGCCTCTGCTTCCAGATCGTTGACGATATCCTGGATGTTGTGGGAGATGAGTCCAAGCTGGGCAAAAAGGTGGGCAGTGATGCCCTGCAGGGAAAGGTCACCTATGTGACACTCTACGGATTGGAAGGGGCCCGCTCTTTGGCCGTTAAAGCCATGGAGGAGGCCAAAGCAGCACTGGCCGGCCTCGAGGGTACTTATATATTGGAGTGCCTGGCAGAATATATAGTCCATCGGGATCACTAGCTCCTGGTGGGACAGCAAGGGTGTGTGGTCCCGAGGGGCCTTGAGGCGAGTTTGAGATTGTGCTATAATTGTGGCAAATATGATAGGTGGCGCAGTATCCTAGTCGATACACCCGTTTTCGAAGACGGGCCTAAAAATCCGTCGCTGGCATATCGATGAAGTCTCTGGTGGTGGCCGCTGACGCCCAGTTGGGGGCTGCTGCTGGGGGTTAAGGCTGTGGGGCGATCTACAATGGCATGTAGGCGTTGACCCTGCAGTCGCGGAGACCCAAGTACGTGGGAGGATACCTTACTTACGGGAGAACTACGGCTTGGGGTGAACCTGTACGCGATGCGCTAGGTGTGCGTTGGGTACAGCGTAGCCTGCCTTGCGTGGGATAGCTGGGATGGCAGGTTCAAGCTCTGACTCGAAGGCCAAGAGAAAGAGCCCGGTGCTGCCTGAAAACTATCCTGCTAAAGAGGCTAGAAAACGGTGTGGATCGTCGAGGAAATCTCCTAGGCTGTTCCTAGCGGAGGCGGGTTGGGGATTGCGGTGTGGACTAAGTGGTAATCCAGCCTTACCTTTGGCGACAAGGTAAAGCGGTCGGAAAGGAGAAATCGCCAGATCGGCGACGATCTGGAGGATCGTTGGGAAAACCTGCTGGACCTTAAGCCACAATATTTACTCAGCCCGCTGCCACCTCCATGGTCTTTGCGCTTTAGGCTTGGGCACTCCAAGCCTTTTCATCCTTTATTGGGGTATTGGGGCGGATGCTTGATTGGATTCCGACTTACGGCGATTTCTCGGAGTTCTTCTGGGGACCTTTTTGATCTCACTTCTTTCTAGCTACGCCAGCAACACGCTGCTGGAGGTCGTGCAGGTTTTGCCTGCCTTCTGCCTTTTGGTCGGCATTATAGCAGTGGGGATTGTCTTCGACATAATTGGCGTTGCAACAACGGCAGCTTCAGAGGTGCCCTACCACGCTATGGCCGTTGACAGAATCCCGGGGTCAATGCAGGCCATGTGGGTGGTGAGAAATGCGGCCACCTTGGCGACACTGTGCAATGACATGATCGGGGATATAGTGGGCACCTTGAGCGGCGCAGTGGCTACTGCCATCGCCATCTCGATAACCCGCCAAGACGGCGCGGTGCAGCAGGCGGTTTGGGTCACCTTCTTGGTCTCCGGCTCTGCAGCAGTGATGGTGAGCGGCAAGGCACTGGGCAAGGATTTTGCTATCCGCAGGGCCAACGACATAGTCTTTGGAGTAGGCAGATTTCTATACGTTTTGGAAACGGTCTTCGGCTTACGGATAACAGGTTTGGGCAACACTGTAGGCAGAAGACGCCGTCGGGCCAACAAGAAGAAAAAGGCGACTAACAAAGGTAGGGTAAAGCAAGGAGTTTAGTGTCAGTGAAACTGCTGGATACCATTGATGACCCGAAACAGCTGCATCACCTGAGTCGGCAGCAGCTCATTCAGCTGTGCGGGGAGCTGAGGGAGAGAATCATAGAGACGGTGAGCCGGAACGGAGGGCATCTGGCTTCGAATCTCGGAGTCGTGGAACTCACTGTAGCCCTCCATTCGGTGCTCAATTCTCCTACAGACAAGTTAATTTGGGATGTGGGCCATCAGGCCTATGCCCATAAGCTTTTGACGGGAAGGCGAGACCGCTTTCATACCCTCCGCCAGTACAAGGGGATCAGCGGTTTTCCAGCCCGACATGAAAGTGTCTATGATCCCTTTACAGTGGGCCACAGCAGTACCTCCATCTCTGCGGCTTTAGGCTATGCCCTGGCCCGGGACCGGCTGGGCTTGGATTACAATGTAGTTGCAGTGGTGGGAGATGGGGCTCTCACCGGGGGCTTGGCCTTTGAGGCACTGAACCATGCGGGGCATTTGAATACCCAGCTGATGGTAGTACTCAATGACAACGAAATGTCCATTGCCCGCAATGTGGGAGCTATAGCCCAGTACCTGACTCGGTTGAGGACCGACCCGGCCTTAAGCCGGACAAGGGAAGAGGTGGAACTGCTGCTGGGCAGACTGCCGGCCATCGGTGATTCCATGCTGCGGGTTACCGATAGGATGAAAAAGCTGGTCAAGCAGCTGGTTGTCCCCGGCATGCTTTTTGAAGAACTGGGCTTTACTTATGTCGGCCCCGTGGATGGTCATGATGTGGCCTTAATGCAGACTGTATTTCGAGATGGATTGCGGCGCAAGGGACCAGTGCTGGTCCATGTCATTACCCAGAAGGGTAAAGGGTACGGTCCCTCTGAAGCTAATCCCGTATTTTACCACGGAACAGCTCCCCAGCAGACGGCGGACCCCGGCAAGGAAGTCCCCACCTACAGCCAGGTCTTTGGAGCAGAGATGGTGTCTCTGGCTCAAAAATACGATAAGCTGGTGGCTATCACAGCGGCTATGCCGGACGGTACCGGCTTAACTGAGTTTAGGCAGCGCTTCCCGAACAGATTTTTCGATGTGGGAATAGCGGAGCAGCACGCCGTGACGCTGGCCGCGGGACTGGCCGCTGGGGGAATGAAACCGGTGGTGGCCGTTTATTCCACGTTCCTCCAGCGAGCTTTTGACCAAATTGTCCACGATGTGTGCTTGCCCCGTCTGCCTGTGGTGTTCGCAGTTGACCGGGCGGGGTTAGTTGGGGAAGATGGACCAACACATCACGGCGTTTTCGACTTGAGCTATCTCAGGATGATTCCCAATTTGCGCATTATGGCTCCCAAGGATTCCCGAGAACTGGTAGAGATGCTGCACTTGGCCTTGGACCGGCAGGAGTGCGCAGCCATCCGCTATCCCCGAGGTGGAGTT
Source organism: Bacillota bacterium (assembly GCA_012839845.1). Classification (GTDB taxonomy): domain Bacteria; phylum Bacillota; class Limnochordia; order DTU087; family DTU087; genus DTU087. The sequence continues at coordinate 4,408 of DUMM01000066.1, forward strand.
CATGATGAAATCCTCAAGGAGCTGGGGGTTAACCGGCATACCCCCGTTGAGTTTGCCCGAGCAGAGGTTATTTGGCAGGGGAAAGATATCACTTTTGTGGCGGTAGGCAGCATGGTCGTATCTGCCCTGCAGGCGGCGGCGAAGCTGCGCAGGCGGGGCTTAGATGTAGGTGTGGTTAATGCCCGCTGGGTCAAGCCTCTTGATGAAGAGGTCATTCTGCAGCTGGCGGCCGAGACTCGGTGGATTGTAACTCTGGAGGAGAACGTCCTGGCAGGGGGATTTGGTTCTGCTGTGCTTGAAGTCTTGCAGGAAGCTGGGCTTCTCTCGCAAGTTGGAATTAAGTGCCTTGGACTTCCGGATCGCTTCATCGAACATGGAGATAACACTCGGCTTCTGCAGGATGCAGGCCTGGATCCCCAGCAAATTGCAGAGAAGGTAATGAATTTGTTCCAGGGAGACGAGGCTCTCGTTGAGCTGGTGACAGAGCATCGGTGACAGGCAGGCAAGGCGATGAAAGAACGTTTGGATGTTTTGCTGGTAAAACGAGGGTTGTTTCAGAGCCGGGAGAGGGCAAAAGGTGCTATTATGGCCGGTACGGTGTTTGTCAACGGGCAGCGGGTTGACAAGCCCGGCATGAGTATTCCCCAGGATGCTGAAATTGAGGTTAGAGGTGAGGCGCTGCCCTTTGTCAGCCGGGGAGGTTTGAAGCTGGCCAAGGCACTAGAGGTTTTTGCGGTCAAGGTGGCCGGCAAAACAGCTGTGGACGTTGGGGCATCTACAGGAGGCTTCACTGACTGCTTGCTGCAAAACGGTGCCGAGAAGGTATATGCCATAGATGTGGGCTATGGGCAGTTGGCCTGGCGCCTCCGCCAAGACAGCCGGGTGGTGGTCCTGGAGCGGACCAATATCCGCTACGTAAACCCGGAACAGCTGGGGGAATTGGCGGACCTGGCTACCATCGATGTATCCTTTATCTCTTTGACAAAGATCCTAAATGTGGTGGCAGACCTCCTGATCCCCGACGGGGAGATCATTGCCTTGATTAAACCCCAATTTGAAGCAGGCCGGGAGCTGGTAGGCAAGAAGGGTGTGGTCCGGGATGCCGAGGTACAGGCAGATGTCATCACCGGACTCCTCGCCTTCGCCGAAGGCATTGGACTTGGAACCATCGGACTGACCTATTCTCCCATCACAGGTCCTGAGGGCAACATCGAGTTTCTGGTTTACTGGAAAAAGGGGCAGGAGTCCATCAGCAGAAGCTTTAGAGAGTGGAGCCGACGGGTGGTGGAAACTGCCCATGCCGACCTCTACTAAAGGCCGAAGAGGGAGGAATTGGCAGCAGGGCCAAGGAATTCTCAGGCATGGAGGCAAGAAATGAAGCGAATCGGGATAATGGTCCATTTGGGTAAACCGCGGGCGCTGGAGCTGGCGGCAAAAGTAAGACAGATCTTGATGGCCTCTGGTCTGGAAATTTGGGTGCCTGAGGAGGCTGCCCGGGTGCTGGGTTGGGATCCCGATGGCGATGGACTGTGCATCGGCCGAGAGCCCCGAGGGGTCGATGCTGCTGTGGTGCTGGGCGGTGATGGCGCTCTGCTGCACGCGGCTGGGTTTTTGGCCTCCTACGATATTCCCATTTTGGGGGTCAATGTCGGGTATCTGGGTTTTCTCACCGAAGTGGAGGCTTCAGAGCTGGAACCAACGTTGGAAGCCCTGATTGGCCATCAGTTTGAGATCGAGGAACGAATGCTGTTGGAGGCAGTGGTGGAGGGAGAGGACAAACGGGAGAGGTTCTTAGCAGTTAATGATATAGTAATCACCCGGGCAGCCTTTGCCCGCATGATCCATCTGAAGATCGACGTAGAAGGAACCTCCATCGGAGATTTTGCAGCTGACGGCCTCATCGTCTCTACTCCCACCGGTTCAACGGCCTATTCCCTGTCGGCGGGAGGACCCATTGTGCATCCCCGGCTGGAGACTATTTTGGTTACACCGATTTGTCCCCACAGCCTAGCCACCCGTTCTATTCTAGTTCTGCCCGATGAAGTGGTGAGGGTACGGGTGGTGCCCGATCGGAGGAGCAAGGTGGTTTTGACCGCTGATGGGCAGGCCGGTGCCGCTGTAACACCGCGGGACACCGTTTTGGTGCGCAAAGCCGATGTGTCGGCGAAGTTTATAAAATTAGGTAGGCGTAATTTCTACCAAGTACTGGCCCAGCGGCTGAACTATCCCGCACTGCATCCCCCGGCTCCGCAGGAAGACAGTTGAGGATGTTGTCTGGGAACAAGGTTGAGAAGATAGGGGATACCGATGAAGACGAAACGTCAGGCATTGATTTTGCGCTTGATTAGAGAGAGGGAGATAGAAACTCAAGAAGAGCTGGCCGAACTGCTCCGCCAGGAGGGTATTGAGGTCACCCAGGCTACGGTTTCCCGGGATGTAAAGGAACTGCGGCTGGTGAAGGTGCCCACCGGCAATGGGCGGTACCGTTACGAGGCGCCCTATGAGTCAACCTCGGGTGACGTGCTTCACCGGGCCCGCCGCAGTTTCCAAGATTATGTCATCGAAGTGAACTATACTCAAAACCTGATTATCATCAAGACTCTATCCGGGACCGCCAATGCTGTAGCCGCGGCCATCGACGCCCTCAGGTGGCCGGAAATCCTAGGGACTATCGCCGGAGACGACACTATTTTAGTCATTGTCAAAGCAGATGCCGATGAACTCACCGTAGAGCCTGTGAGACATATCTTGGAGGAGTTTCGCAGATTGAGGCAGCAGGGTTAGGGGTGTCTTCTTTCCGCCCTGAAGGGGGAACTGCTTGGAGGGATCCGGTTTGCTGCGGTTACTGCAGATCAAGAATTACGCTCTCATTGAGTCCCTGGAACTAGAGTTCGGCCAGGGACTGACCGTCTTAACAGGGGAAACGGGTGCAGGCAAGTCCATCATCCTGGATGCTATTGCCATGCTGACAGGAGGACGGGCGTATACCGAGGCTATCCGCAGCGGTGCCGACGCCGCCTGGCTGGCGGGAGTTTTTGACATCACTGGGATGGAGGCTTTGAATAACCTCCTTTCTGAGATGGGATTCGATGATGAAGGTGCTGAACTGGTCGTAGCCAGGGAGATCCACCGTTCCGGTCGGAACAAGTGCTGGGTGAACGGGCGGCTGGCCACTGTGGCAGCCCTGAGGGAGATCGGCAGTTTCCTGGTGGAAATACAGGGACAGGAGGAGCACCAGGCAGTTCTGGATCCTCAGCAGCACCTGGAAATGCTGGATGCAGCCGGCGGGGAGGAACTGACGGCCCTGCGGCGGAAGGTGGAGGCCGCCTATGCCAGGGCGAGGTCCTTGGCTCGAGAGCGGGACCAATTGGTTATGGATGAGCAAGCCAGGCTGCGCCAGGTGGATCTGCTGCAGTTTCAGCGGGATGAGATCGCTGCCGCCAATCTGACCCTCGGCGAAGAAGAGGAACTAACCAGGGAACTGGATATACTGCGCCATGCGGAAAGACTAAGGGAAGCAGCGGCCTCGGCATACAGTCTGCTGCAGGGAGACGGGACTGAGGCAGGCACCGTGCTGGACGGCCTAGGGAAAGCTTTGAGCTGCATCCAGCAGGGAAAGAGGTACGATGGCCGGCTCAACGGGGTATTCCAGATGCTGGAGTCAGCCAGTGCCAATGTTCAGCAGGCTGTCTGGGAGCTGAGGGACTATCTCGACGGCTTGGAGGCGGATCCTCAAAGACTCAGCGAAGTGGAGGAGCGTTTAGCGCTGATCCGCCGTTTAGAGAGGAAATACGGCGAGGGGACCGCGGCTATTTTGGCCTATGCTGAGAAGGTAGCGGCAGAGCTGGAAGAGCTTTTGAACAGCGAGGTAAGGGCAGCGGAGATTGAAAAGGAACTGGAGCAGGCAGTTGCAGAGCTGAGCGATCTAGCCGGTGAGCTGTCCCAGGCAAGACAAGCAGCTGCTGAGAGACTGCAGGCTGAAGTGTTGAGAGAGCTTCCTGCGCTCAATTTGGGAGGCGCCAGGTTTCAGGTGAAGGTGACTCAGGTCCCCAGTAAGGACGGCATTCCCTATCCCCATAGGGGCGGTGAGGCAAGGGTCCAAGTGACCGCACGAGGTGTGGACCAGGTGGAATTTCTGTTTTCCGCTAACCCCGGCCAAGAGTTGAAGCCCTTAGCCAAGGTTGCTTCCGGTGGGGAAGCCAGCCGCCTGATGCTTGCTCTTAAGTCGGTTTTGGCGGAAGCCGGATTCGTACCAACTTTGGTTTTCGATGAGGTGGATACCGGTATAGGCGGGAGCACAGCCTTGGCAGTAGGAGCCAAACTGGCGAAACTTGCCCGGCACCGCCAGGTTCTTTGCGTCACCCATCTGGCCCAAGTCGCCGGGGCGGCGGATCACCATCTGGCCGTTCATAAGGAGATCACCGGCAATACCACCCGGGTTGTGGTGAAATCCCTAGACGGGGAGGGCAGAGTTGAAGAGATTGCCCGCATGCTGGCGGGAGATGGGGACTCAGAGGTTAGCCGGCAGCACGCCCGCCAATTGCTTTCCCAGCGGTGTACTTCCTAACATAGCTCCCTCGGAGGGCGGGAACTATAAGGGTCAGGCAGAGCCTTCGGCCCTTTTTTTGTTGCCCGATCTATCCGGTGAGGAGCGTGAAGCCAATGGGTGGCAGTAGACGGCGCACCGCACTAGCTGCAGTGTTCATCATTCTTCTCGCTTCCGGGTCGTTTGTCTTGCTTTTCTTCCTCAAACAGCCGCTCTACGTGCGGCTCCTGGCAGGGCAGGAACAGTTGCTGCAGGTCCTTCCTTTTTTCACCCTAAGGGAGTCCGCTGGGTCCCGTGAAATACTTGTCAGAACAGATGAGGGTTTTGCCATTCGCCCCCAGCAGCTGGGCCGGATTGACTTGGAACTGCGCTTTATGGACATCATCCCCTTGCGGCAGATGGTTGTAGATGTGGTTCCGCAGATCTATGTGCGTCCCGGCGGTCAGGCGGTGGGAATTCTGCTCACCAGCCGAGGCTTGATTGTCAGCCGGACCTTCCCAGTGCTGGGGATTGATGGGAAGGAATACTACCCGGCAAGGGATGCGGGGATCTTGCCGGGAGACGTGATAGAAGAGATCGCCGGACAGCCGGTGCGCAGCGTTCAGCAGGCGGCCGCCTTAATTGACCGGCTGGGTCAGTCGGGAAAGGACATTAACTTGACCATCAAGAGGCAGGGCAGCAGACTGCCGCTGAGGATCCGGCCGGTGGCGGTGGAAGGAGGACTGGGCAGGAGCGCTGTTCCCAGGTACATGTTGGGAATCGTCTTGGAAGAGCCTACTGCCGGGGTTGGCACGCTGACATTCTATCACCCGGGATCGGGCAAGTATGGGGCGTTAGGACACCTGGTTACCACCCCCACCAGCAGTCCAGCACATATTGAAGACGGCCGGATTGTGCGAGCCCAGATCTCCGAGATTCGCCGGGGTTTACGGGGCAGCCCCGGTGAGAAGCGGGGTACCTTTCGCAGCGAGCAAGATGTTGTCGGCACCATTGACAAGAATACCAAGTTCGGCATTTTCGGGCGGCTCACTGCCGATGTGGTGCCGTCGGCGTGGGACCGAGAGGTACCGGTAGCCCTTGCTGCCAATGTGAAGGCAGGCCCGGCAGAGATCCTCACGGTCTTGGATGGAGAACGGGTGGAGTCCTTTGCTGTGGAGATTATCAAGGTCAACGCGCAAAACCGCCCGGACGACAAGGGAATCATCCTCAAGGTGACCGATGAGCGGCTTCTAAGCCGCACAGGCGGTATCATCCAAGGCATGAGCGGCAGTCCCATACTGCAAGACGGCGCCCTAGTAGGTGCAGTTACCCATGTCTTCGTCAACGACCCCCAACGGGGATACGGAGTTTTTGCCGAATGGATGCTCCATGAGGCAGGTCTTTGGTCTGGCGGCAGCGAGAAGGAAGCACAGCTGCCAGCGCCGTCGGCCGCCCGAAGACTGGCTTCCTGAAGCAGTCTTGGGAGGAACCCCTGGATAAGTGCCGAATTTTGGAAAAGGCACTATCTCATGGGGTGGTGATTTGTTGTAGGAGGCGCAATTCGGGTATTGGTCGTCGATGACAACAAGGAACTCTGCTCTTTCCTAAAGGTCTGGATCGACAGTGAATCGGACATGGTGTGTGTCGGCACGGTGCACGACGGCCGCACTGCTGTGAATAGAATGGTGGAACTGCAGCCGGACGTGGTTGTTATGGACCTGGTACTGCCCCGCATCGACGGTTTAGCCGTATTGGAGGAGGCGGGAAGGAGAAGGATCGAGAGCCGGTTTGTGATCCTCAGCGCATTGGATACCGGAAAGCTTGTAGAGAAAGCTTTAGAGCGAGGGGCTTATTGCTTTCTGGTCAAACCCTTTGAGCCTTCGCTGCTGCTACGGCGGATCCGGGAGGCTGTCCGAGGAGCGAGTGCTGAGGCGGTGCGTGAAGAGAGCCTTTGCTGGCAGCCTCAGGCGCAGGTTGAGGAGCTGATCTCCCGCCGCCTTACTGAACTGGGGGTTCCAGCCCACTACAAAGGTTACCGTTACCTTAGGGACGGGATCTCCTTGGTAGTCTACCATGCGGATCTGCTGGACCGGGTGACCAAGGGTCTGTATCCTATCATCGCCAAGCGCAACCGCACTTCACCGGAAAAGGTTGAGCGGGCCATGCGCCATGCCATCGAGACTGCCTGGTCTCGGGGAGATGTGGAGGTCTTGCACCGCATGTTCGGCTATTCAGTGGACGCCAATCGCGGCCGCCCCACAAATTCTTCCTTTATCGCCAAGCTGGCAGACCACATCAGACTGGAACTTAGGACCAAGGAAAGGTTTTCTGAGCTGGGGCAGATGGGAGAAAGGGTATAGGCTTTGAGCGGTGATGAGCATACTATCCGCGGGAGGAGATGCAGCTTCTCCCGCTTTTCATTTGAGGGGGCAGCTGTTGGTGAGGATACAGGGAACTGCCAGGGTAGACCGGAAAACCAAGGAACTGATCAAGAGGCTGCGGCCTGGAGATATAGCGGTGATCGACCACTGTGATCTGGACGAAGTCGCCGCCGAGTCCCTGCTGGAAGCTAAGATCAAGGCCGTTATCAATGCCCAGCCTTTCAGCACGGGGCGTTATCCCAATTTAGGCCCCCAGCTGCTGGCCAAATACGGAGTGCTGCTGGTTGACAATGCGGGTCCTGAAGTTCTGGATAACATCAAGGAAGGCGAACAGATCCGGATAGTGGGGAATCGGATAGAAAACCTCAGCGGCGAGCTGCTGGCCGAGGGAACGGTGCTGACGGAGGCCATGATCCGGCGGCAGATGGCCAAAGCCCAGTCCAATTTGATATCTCTCGCCGAAGATTTCATCGACAATACCTTGGAGTTTGCCCAGCGAGAAAAGGGGTTCATCTTGGGAGAAGTGGAGTTTCCGCCCCTGGAGACCACCATGATGGGCCGTCACGTGGTGGTGGTTGTCCGCGGGCACAACTACCGGGCAGACCTATCTGCCCTGCGCTCCTACATCTCCGAAGTGAAGCCGGTTCTTATTGGGGTAGATGGGGGAGCCGATGCACTGCTGGAACTTGGCCGCAGACCGGACATCATCGTAGGGGATATGGACAGCGTTTCCGATGCGACCCTGCAGAGCGGTGCAGAGATCGTAGTACACGCGTACCCCGACGGCAGAGCGCCGGGTTTGCGCAGAGTGCAAGAACTGGGGCTCACTGCCAAGACTGTGGCAGCACCGGGTACCAGCGAGGACATTGCCTTGCTGTTGGCCTATGAAGCCGGCGCTTCCCTGATAGTAGCGGTGGGCACCCACTCCAGCATGATCGATTTTTTGGAAAAGGGCCGGCCCGGGATGGCCAGCACCTTTCTAGTCAGGCTGAAGGTGGGGTCGGTGTTGGTAGACGCGCGAGGGGTCAGTGAGCTGTACAAGACCAGACCCGGACACCGGCATCTGCTGCAGGTCTTAATCGCCGCTGCCTTGCCGCTGGCTTTGCTTATTATGCTGTCTTCCCCGGTCCGACAGGTGCTGCGGCTGATTCTTCTCCAGGTGCGCCTGGCCTGGCGGTGGTGAAGAGCACAGGCAGAGGGGTGATCAGCCATCATCCTGGATATTAGGTACCATATAGCGTCCTTAACGGCAGTCTTCCTTGCCTTAGGCCTTGGAATTCTCATCGGGGCCAGTCTCCTCGATGAGGGAAAGCTCATCGAAAGCCAGGAGAGGCTCATTGCCGGCCTGGAGAAACGCTTTGACGCGCTGCAGTCGGAGCAGGACCTCCTGAAGAAGGAGAACGCAGTCCTCACACGTTTCGTCAATGATCAGAAGGCTCTCTTGGCAGCTTTAGAACAGCCGCTGCTGGAGGGGGTACTAGCAGGCCTTAGAGTCAGTGTAGTGTATGCTGATGATGGATGGCGGCAGAACTGGCAGGAACCCCTTGACGAGCTGCTTGAGCGTGCAGGGGCAGTGGTGGTAGGGAGCAGGATGTTGGGGAGACTGGCGGCCGAACAGGGCGACCATCGGAGCTTTGCACTTAACCTCCAGGCCTTGACAGATGACCGCAACAGTCTTTTGGGAGAAGAAGTTCAGGAAGAGGCAGGCAGGCTGGTTGATATAATCCTCTTGGTAGGGAGCGGCGAGGCCACCGCAGATTGGGAAAGACAGCTGGCCTCACAGGCAAAGGAGACAGGTGTGGGTTTTGCCGTCATTGGAACAGCGGATATGGGGGATCGCCTTTACGAACTGGCCAAGCTGGGCGCTTTGGCCCTGGATAACCTCGATGATGCCGCGGGCAGAATAGCTTTAGTTCTCGGGCTGTCGGCGGAAAAGACCGGCTACTACGGCGTCGGCAAGCATGCCAAGGCTCTCTGGGCTGCTGTCAGCCGGGATAGCCGTCGATAGGAAGGTATGAACACAGCCAATGAGAGTATCTGCCGTTATTCCGGCCTATAACGAAGCAGCCGTCATCGGGCAGACTGTGCGGGCCCTGCAGTCGCTGGAAGCTGTGAGTGAAATCATCGTCATCGATGACGGCTCTCAAGACGCTACAGCGCAAGCTGCCAGGGAGGCAGGGGCTCTGACCTTTTCATTGGCGGTCAACTGCGGCAAAGGACAAGCGCTGGCAGTAGGATGTGCCCTCGCTCAGGGGGATATCCTGCTGCTTCTGGATGCTGACTTGGGGGAAAGCGCCGGGGAGGCGGCACGGCTGCTGGAGCCAGTGGCAGCGGGTGAGGCAGATATGTCCATTGCCGTACTTCCCTTAATTCCAGGGCAAGGCGGCTTCGGTCTGGTTCAGGGATTATCCCGCTGGGCGGTGAAGAGAAGTGGAGGTCCGCTTCTTACTCAGCCTCTCTCCGGTCAGCGGGCCTTGAAGCGAAAAGTCTGGCAGGACCTGGGGACTGGGTACGGCTTTGGCATTGAAACCGCTTTGGGTATGGGAGTGCACCGCTTTGGGTACCGGGTGGTAGAGGTGCCGGTCGCCATGAGCCACAGGCGGACGGGAAGAGACCTAAAGGGTGTAATGCACCGGGGACGGCAGCTGGTCCACGTACTGGTGACTATCCTGCGCTGCTGGCGCTGGCTCCTCGGCTGAACGCTGTGGGAGGAACGGTTGTTGGACGCTGTATTAGTCTCGACTGCAGCAGGGTTGGCAACGTACATCATCATGCCGTCTTTCTTGCACCTGTTGAAAAGAGGTGGTGCCAGCAGGCGAAACTACCGGGGAGTAGACGTGCCGCTGGGAGCCGGTTTCTTGTTCATTTGGATGGGCTCGCTGATGGGGGGAATCTTGGGCTTATCGGCGCTTTTGTCGCCGTCTGCGGAGCGCAGGGCGGCAGCCGACCTTTGGCTGCTCCTGTCAGCAACTGGATTGGGATACAGCCTGCTTGGCCTTCTGGATGACCTTGTAGGGGACCGCCGGCAAACAGGCCTTTTGGGCCATGCTAGGGCCTTTATCACCGGACAGCTTACCACCGGGGCAGTCAAGGCTGTGGCGGGTCTTGCCTTTGGTTTTGTACTGGCAGGCTGCCGGCTGTCTGCCGGAGAGTTCCGGAACGGCACTGGCGCTGCAGCTTTTCCAATAGTGCTTATGGACGGCTTGTTGATCGCCGCAGGGGCTAATACCCTCAATCTCTTTGATCTGCGGCCCGGGCGGGCTGGAAAAGTCTTCCTTTTGGGATGGGTTCTCATCCTTTGCGGGGGAAATCCAGTTGCCTTGGCTATGCTGCCTTGGATCGGCAGCCTTCTGGGTTACCTTCCCTTTGACCTGAGGGGACTGGCGATGATGGGTGATGTGGGCTCCAATGCCCTAGGTGCCCTCTTAGGAATGGCCTCCTCCCTGAGCCTAGCCCCGCCGGGGCGGCTGGCGGTTCTTGTTGTCCTCGCGCTGCTTCATCTCCTGGCAGAACGCATTTCCTTTTCTGAGGTAATTGAAAGCCACCACCTGCTCCGCCGACTAGATCTTTGGGGGCGGAGAGAGTCATAGCAGCAGGTAGGAGCTCCTGCAAGGAGAAAGTCTTAAGAGAATCTGAGACACAAGGAGCCTAGCTGCATGAACGGTGGCGAAAGGGAAAAAGGAGAGGTAAAGAGACTCACCCTGGGAGAGCTGGAGAACCTAGTTGAAAAGGTGTTTGAGCGGGGGGGACCTATCTCTCAGCACCTAGAGGGTTATGAAGAGCGCCCTGGGCAGCTGCTCATGGCCAAGACTGTAGCCAGAGCCCTCTGGGAAGGTAGAGCAGCTTTCGTTGAAGCTGGAACCGGAACAGGCAAATCACTGGCTTATCTGGTTCCCGCCGGTCTCTGGTCTTCTTTTTCCGGGGAGAGGGTGATCGTCTCTACCAATACCATCAACCTTCAGGAGCAGCTGATCAACAAAGACGTACCCTTTCTCCAAAGCGTGCTGGATATGGACCTCAAAGTCGCGGTTATTATGGGCTGGAGCAATTACCTCTGTTTGTACCGCTTTCAAGCTCTGGGGCAGTACCGACAACTAGGCTTTTGGGACAGCAGGGAAGCAGAGGAGCTGGCTGCCCTGGAGCAGTGGCTTGCTAGGTGCAGGACCGGTTCCCGCAGCGAGGTGGACTTTCCCCTCAGCGATGAAACCTGGTGGGAGGTCTGTGCTGAAAGCGACGTATGTCTTCGCCATCGGTGTCCGTTTATCAACGAGTGCTTTTACTATGGCGAGCGCAGGCAGGCCTTTGAGGCCGACATAATCATCGTCAATCATCATCTTCTGTTCTCTGATCTGGCCGTGCGGCGGGTGATGGGCTTTGACACCAAACGCTCGGTGCTGCCGCCCTATCGCTATGTGATTTTGGACGAAGCCCACCATATAGAGGATGTGGCCACCGAGCACTTCGGCTTCAGCCTCAGCAAAATAGGTATAAGCCGCCTTCTAGGCCGCCTGCAAAGAAGAAAGCGGGGAAAGACAGCAGGACTTCTGCACCAGATTCAAGGGCTCTTGGAGACCGCTCCAGGGATGCCGGAGTCTAAGGCTCAGGCGGTCCTTGCCGAACTGACCGATGAACTGGTGCCCATGCTGGAGCGCTGCGAAGCTGCAGCTTCTATCTTCTTTGCTCGGGCAGCAGAACTTATCAGGACCAGCGCAGCTGAGCGGGCCGCTCCCCTTTGGCCAACCCCCGGGGGTATCAGGCTTTGGGAGGTGTTGTCCGACGAAAGCCGAGACTTTTTGGCCAGCCTCGAGGACCTGGAGCGGGGGTTGAACAGCTTCAAGGATCGACTGAGTCCTGCAGAAGGGGAGGGCTGGGAAATACTCAGGGCTGAGGTAGGCGCCTTGGAAAGCCGCCTCACCCAAAGCCGGGCCCTCCTGGAATTCATGTCAGGAGAACCGCCTCCCGACTACGTTTACTGGGGTGAGCTGAGCGGCAGACGCGGCGAGCTGAGCCTTCGGGCAGCGCCCATCGAGGTGGCTGAAGTGCTGCAGGAAGCGGTTTACCGGCACTTGGCTGCCGCGGTCTTTACTTCGGCAACAATGGCTATCGACCACAGTTTTCAGCACATTCGCCGCCGGCTGGGCTTGGACAGTATAACCATATTCCCGGACAGCTGTCTAGGGCAGCCTCCCTTGGAAGAAGTCATCCCATCGCCCTTTGATTACCGCCGCCAGGTGCTGCTCTGTGTTCCGACGGATATTGCCGAACCGAGATATGGCTTTTACGGCAGCGATCTAGCAGAATACGTCCTGCAGGTACTGCTTGCCACCTCCGGGCGGGCTTTCGTCCTGTTCACTTCTTACCGCCTGCTGCAGGAGATCTATCAATACTGTCTGTTGCCCTTGGCAGATGCGGGGATCCGCGCCCTGTGTCAGGGGACAGCTGCCAGGAGCCTGCTGCTGGAAGAGTTTCGCAGAGACACGGGATCAGTTCTCTTTGGCACCAGCAGTTTTTGGGAAGGGGTCGATGTGCCGGGAAGTGCCCTATCCTGCGTAATCCTGACCAAGCTGCCCTTTCAGGTACCCGATCATCCGGTGGTGGCATCCCGCATTCGCCGTCTGGAGGAGGCAGGCCGCAACTCCTTTGCGGAGTATATGGTCCCTCAGGCAGTTATCCGGTTCAAACAGGGCTTTGGGCGGCTGATCAGGCGGGCGTCAGATCACGGCGTCATTGTCGTCTGTGATGCAAGGCTCTTGAGCAAGCCCTACGGAGAGGCTTTTTTCAGATCGATCCCCGAGTGCACCACCGTCATCGAACCCTGGCGGGAAACCTTAGGACCCATCAGAGAGTGGCTGGCCCGCTCATAACTATTTGATCTTTTGGAAAGACTAAGGCTGTGGGGAAAAAACCAAAGCAGCTGCTTACGGAGGTGATAGGGTGAGCCTCACGCCTTGGCGTCCTCTGCGGGAATTGAGCAGGGAGATGTGGGAGTTCTTGGAACGGGGGCCCTTCCCCTACTTGGGAGAAGGTAGAGTTCCGAAGGTGGATATTTACCAGACAGAGTCAGAAGTGATCGTCAGTGCTGAGGTCCCCGGGGTCAGCAAAGAAGACTTACAGCTGTATGTAGACGAGAGTTCGGTGAGAATCAGCGGCCAGATGGAACAAAACAAGGAATTCAGAGATGAGCACATCTACCGAACTGAACGCCAGTTTGGCAGCTTTGCTCGCACAGTTTCTCTACCAGCAGAGGTTAAGCCCGATGAGGCCCGGGCGGAGTATAAAGACGGGATCCTATCGGTGAGGATTCCCAAGAAAAACCCCGGCAAAGCCAACGGTCGGCGGGTCTACATTCAATAAGGCAGAAAAGCAAGTTCAGTTCCTCAGGCAGCCCACGGGAGGGCTGCTTTTTGCGTACAGCCAACATGTCTGCTGGAGCCGTCGGGGTGAAAAGCAGCACCCGCTTCTATCCCCGGACTAAGCTGAATAAGATGCCAAAGTAGAGAAGTTACCCTCTGAACCGTCGGAGGAGGATAGCTATGCGGGTTATCTATATTAAGGGCACGTGGGGAAGACTGCTGCTGGCAGCTGCGGCTTTTGCCATTTTTACCGCTATGCACTGGCTTTCGGAAAAAGCCATCACCACCGTATCTACAATGCTGGCGACTCGCCTAGTGCCGATTTACAAAGTAGAAGTGCCGGACAAGCGGATGTCGGTTTCCTTTGATGCCATGTGGGGAGTGGACCACACCGATGAGCTGCTGAGGATACTGGCTGAAAACGACGTCCGCACCACTTTTTTCTTAGGGGGCTATTGGGTGGAAAACTATCCCGAGTACGTCAGGAAAATTGCAGACGCGGGACATGAGATCGGCAATCACACCTATTCACATCCCCATCTGAACAGCCTCAGTCCAGCCGCTATTCGCCAAGAGCTGGAGCGCAATCACAGCAATATCAAGGCCATCACCGGTCGAGATTGTTTTCTGTTTCGCCCGCCCTTTGGAGAGTACAGCAATAAAGTCATCGAAGTTGCTGAGGAGCTGGGGTATTACACCATCCAGTGGAGCATCGACTCCCTGGATTGGAAGGACGTTTCCGCACAGTTTATAGTCGACCGGGTGCTGAGCCAGGCCGGCCCTGGTGAAATAGTTCTGATGCACAATAACGGCAAATACACTGCAGAAGCTCTGGAGCGGATCCTACCGGAACTGAAGCGGCGGGGATTTGAGATCGTGCCCATTTCGGAACTTATCTACCGGGACAATTATTACATTGAACCCCATTCGGGCATCCAGCGCCCTTTGAAACCGCCCAAAGATACCCGCTCTAGGGCATTCACCGGAGGGGGAAAGGGGCTGTGAGCCGGGCCGGGAAGCGGTTTGTCTATGTGTGCATCAGCCTCAGGGGATTAGATGAGAAAACCTGGGCTGCAGTCCTCCTTGCCTCGTGGTTAGCCTGCCTTGTTCTTGCTGCTGTTCAGACCAACTGGCAGGACAGCATAGATGTTTTCAGCCTTACGGCCGCGGATGCTGAGCCGGTGTATCGGGGTGATCCAAACAAACCCCTGATGAGCCTGAGCGTCAATGTGGACTGGGGGCAAGAGGTTCTGCCGGACATGCTGGACACCCTCGCCAAGTACGGAGTGAGGGCAACCTTTTTTGTCACCGGCCACTGGGCAAAGCAGTACCCGGAGCTTGTCAGGAGGATGGCCGCCGAAGGTCATGAAGTTGCTAACCACGGCATGCGTCACGTTCACCCAACCCGTCTTTCTGACTCGGACCTTACCATGCTGATTCTGGAAAACCACAACTTGCTGAAGGGCATTGTCGGCGAGCCCACCCAATTGTTTGCACCTCCCTACGGGGAGGTGGATCGTAGAGTGGCTGCTGCCGCCGCGGCCTTGGGATATCGCACCATCATGTGGACCATTGATACCATCGATTGGCAGGAGCCGAGTGTGGAGACTACCGTTGCCCGGGTGATGAACAGGGCGCAAAACGGGGGCATTGTGTTGATGCACCCTAAGGTAAATACAGTGAAAGCCCTTCCGAGGATTATAGAAGGGCTTAGGGAACGGGGATTTAAGCTGCTGCCTGTGGGCGAACTACTCCAAGAGATGGAAGGGGAGGAACCGGGCTCTTCCTAGAACTTGTCGGCTATCAGCTGCCACATTTGGGGATCCTCCTGTCCCAATCGCCACAGGGCTATGCCTTTGATGTCGTACCTATTCACCAGCTCCAGCTTGTAACTGATGCTGGCGGCATTTTCGAACCACATTTCCCGGCCGTCATAGGTGGCGTAAGGCGATTTATGGTCGCTATTCCAGCGGACACCGCTGCCTTTCGCAGCCAGCTCAACGGCTCGCTGGTACGTCACTGAGTGGGCGCTGCCCGGCGCTTGCCAGCTGTAGCCGTAACCTGGTATACCCAAGATCACCTTGTCCTTGGGGATCTGGGATACCGCAAACTTCAGTACCCGCTCAACCCAATCCGCAGAGGCGATGGGACCCGGCGATCCGCCGGCGTAGTGCTGATCGTAAGCCATGAGGATTACCCTGTCGACGGCCTGCCCGATGGCTTGGTAGTCAAAGGCTCCTGACCAGCTGGATGATGGATTGTCATAGGTCTTGGCCGGTATAGCTGCAGTCACCAAGATTCCCGCCGGCCGGAGGCGCTCACTCAGTTCCCGGAGAAACTGGGAGTAATGCTCGCGGTCGGAAGGATATACGTGTTCAAAATCCATGTTAATGCCGCTGAGCCCCCACTCGACGGCGGTCTTGTAGATGCTCTCCACCGCCCGTTTGCGATTGGCTGCACTGGTGAGAAGTTCATGCGCCATTTTGCCGCTAAAGCTCTCAGTAGTCCTGTCGTAGTTGGTGATTACAGCCAGAGTCTTGAGCTTGCGGTTTCCGGCAAAGGCCAAAGTCTCCGCCAGGATCTCTGGGTTCATCTGGTTGTGCACATTGCCCTCTCCATCTATGCTGAAGGCCCACGGAGCGATGCCGGTCATCTTCTTGTAATTGGCCGCTAGAGACGGCTGAGAAGGAACATTGGTGTTTTGAACGAAATACCCATAGACCTCCTTAGTTAAGAATCCCAAGCTGCCGATGCTGCCTGATGTACTGACCATGATCTTGAGCACCCAGCCGGTGGTTCCGTCGGGCAGCTGGACTTTGTACCAGTCGCCGCTTTCGGCCAGTATAGATACCGATGTACTGGGCTGTGCGGTGGCGATGCGCTTGCTGTCGGTGCTGGGACTTTCGTACAGGGTTGCTGGAGATTTGCGGATCTGCCCGGTAACAGTATATGTCTCGAGCTGATTGGGCGGTTGTCCCTGTGGTACAGTGGTATCTGACGGGCCCCCAAACAGGCTGGAGATAAACAGCATGAGGCCGAGCAAGATGACAATTACGCTTTGAGACATGGCTGCCTCCTTTCACGGGGGAAGAGACTGCAAGCCTGCAAGACCGGCGCTACAACCGCCATTATATCGGACTTTCCCGGTATTCTCCAGGAAAGGTTATACCCACATTTGACAGGAATTGGCCGCAGCGGTATATTGGCTGCAAGGGGGAATAGTGATTGCAGAAAACGACGCTGGACAACTGTATTCGGATTGTGACCGAATTCATCCCCTATGTTCGTTCAGCTACTGTGGGGTTCTGGCTGAAAGTCGGTTCCCAGGACGAGGCTGATGAGCAGCTGGGGATTTCACATATGCTGGAACATATGATGTTCAAAGGTACGGCGTCTCGGTCGGCCCGGGAACTGGCAGAAACCATCGATGCCACCGGGGGTCAGCTGAACGCCTACACTGAGAAGGAATACACCTGTTATTACGGTAAGGTTCCCGATGAGCACTTCAGTCTCCTGATTGACGTCTTGGGCGATATGCTGCTCAACTCCGTCTTTCCCGAGCAGGAACTGGAGAAGGAAAAGGGAGTGGTTCTAGAAGAAATCCGCATGTACGAGGATTCCCCTGAGGATCTGGTCCACGAGGGCCTGACCCAAAGCCTGCTTAAGCCCCATCCGGCAAGCAGGGGGATCCTGGGTACCAAAGAGACAGTGAGGTGCCTCCGGCGGGAGGACCTCTTAGCCTACTATGCCCGACACTACGTACCTGCCAATCTGGTTATTTCCGTTGTCGGCAACGTGGAGCACGGACAAGTAGTGGATTGTGTCGGGCGGTATTTTTCCGACTGGAAGGGCCAGCAGCCTCCAAAGCACAGCAACTCCCAGCCCTGGGGACGGGGCCGGTATCTCAAAATCAAGGACACGGAGCAGGCCCACATCTGCTTGGGAGTTCCCGGCCTTTCCCGAAAAGATGAGGATAAGTACGCCCTGCATGTCTTGGACACCGCCCTGGGAGGCGGGATGAGTTCTCGGTTGTTTCAAAACCTCCGGGAGGAACGGGGGTTAGTCTACTCTACCTTTTCTTACCATACCTGCTATGAAGAGGTAGGGACTATGGCGGTGTACGCAGGTACAAGCCCCCGGAACACGAAACAGGTTATTAGGCTGATCCGGGAAGAGTGTCTGCGGGTGGTCAGGGAGGGCCTGCGACCTGAAGAGCTCATGAGGGCGAAAGAGCAGCTGAAGGGCGGCCTGCTCTTGGATTTGGAGAGCATGGATACTAGGATGAGCCGCCTGGCGTTGGCCGAATTATACAACGAGAGACTGCTCACGCCTCAAGAGCTGATTGCCAAGATCGATGCTGTCAGTCTTGAAGACGTTCAGCGGGTTGCACACCGCCTCTTCGCTGAAAAGCCCTTTTCTCTCGCGGTTGTAGGACCTATACCGCGGGGAGAGCTCCTGGAAGAGGCAGCCTTTGAGACTGCATGATAGGGGGAGAAGGATGACGGACAGAGTGGACAAGCTGGAACACATTTTTGCACTGCAGGCGGCTTTTGATGAGCAGCTTGCCCGGCAGAGGCACTTGGAAGCTGTGGAACCCGAGGTTTGGGTCCAGCGGGATGTTCTGGCGATAGTGGCTGAGCTGGGGGAGCTGCTGGCCGAGGTCAACTTCAAGTGGTGGAAAAACCCCCAGCCGGTGAATCGGGATGCCGTGAAGGAAGAGCTGGTGGATATCCTCCACTTTTTTGTCAGCATGTGTATCAATGCCGGATTTGATGCTGAGGAGATCTATCAAGCGTATCTGGAGAAAAATAGGGAGAATTTCCGGCGTCAGGCGGGACTGTCAGACAAGAAGGGCTATGCTGTTAATGAATTGGCAGTCGAGTGAGGTGCTTGCCAAATAAGGGAGTTAATGGGATAATAAATGATAGTAGAACACGCCTACCCAGGATGCCCGGGAGCTGGGCATGTAAAGCATGTGCCAGCCCGCCGGGTGTTTGTCTTTTCACCGGCCGGAAAGGAGGACGACTGGTCGGTGAGACCTGTGCTTTCAGTGCTGGCGTTGCTCTCCGCGGTTCTGACACTGGGGTTGCTGTCTCTTGCTGATGTGAAAGCTGTATCAGCAAAGGGCCTAGTGGAGCTGGAAATCTCCCGGCCTACAGAGCCGCAAGACGGTGCAGGTGTGGAGTTTGTGCAGGGCATAAGCTGGCAGGGGCGAGTGGGAAGACTTAGGCTGCCGGCGGCCCTTGAGCTGAAACTGGTAAAAGCAGCAGCGGACAGTCCTAAACTGGACAGGGCACAGCTGAAGGTGAGGCCTGCCGGCATGGAAGTGAGCATATTTCACAACGCTGGCTTTCGCAGCACTTTGGACCCCATTAGGCTCCTGGCATCTTCCCGCAGGGCAGAAGGGGCAGCGGGAGTGGAACTGAACGGGACGTTTGGACGGTGGAGCGGTAGGGGACTTTGGATCAGCGAAATTGAGAACACCGGAGATAACGGCCCGCTGTTTCTTCTGGACATCTCGCTGCCGCCCATCTGGAATGCAGGGAAGTATCGATATATTTACTTGTCCCACGACAGCGGCTGGCAGTGGCACTATCCGAAGAGCGGTCCCTATGCCACCCGAACTGCTCGGCAGGTGCATTCTCTGCTGGGAACGTGGCCTTTGGGACGGAACTTGCGGGTTTCCGGCCAAGCGGCGGTGCTGAAGGGTTTTGATGTGACGAGAAAGTACCGCCGTGACCTAGAAGGGCTTGCAGTTATCTCCAGGATAGAGGGTCTTGTGGGCAGTCTAAACTGGGGGCTAGACGCGTACCGCACCAATCCCGGCTTTCTGCTGGCAACGGGAGACAGCGATTCCCTAGGTCCGGGAGTTGCGGGGTTAGCTGTCCGACTGAACAGGAGTCCCCATCGGGATGAGTCTTTGAGGCTGTCCTTTGGCGTTGAGCAGCCGGTGCCTGAATTCCAAGAGCTGATGAGGCTGGAGGAGGCGGACGCGGTCAAGATACCCGGCCCTAGGTCGGAGGCGGAGCTCACCTACCGCCGCCGTCTGCAGCTGTTTACCTATCGGCTGGGTTTCGGCTGGGAGCGAGAAGCGGGTCAAAACAGCATTCAAATCACTTGGGATACTAACTGGCCGTCTTGGAAGCTGCGGGTAAGGGGCCGGCTGGGGGGCAGTAATCCCGCTGAGCTGCAAAGCCGGGTGCAGCCCCTTCCCTTGGTAACGCTGGACCTGCGCTGGCAGCCTACCGAGGCTTGCTGGAGGACCGGTATCAAAGTTGACGGGGCTAAGTCCCCTTGGCATTGGCTGGTTCGGTGGGAGGGAGAAATTATCCACAAGCAGCGGCCGGGAGAGACTTATACATACGCGGCCGTCAGGCATAAAATGGAGCAGGGCTATTGGGAGGTTGCCTGGGGCAAGTCTGACCAAGGGCGGTTGGATTGGTATTGGCAGGAAAGGCCGGTTCTCAGCATTAAAGTGGGACGGTATTTTTAGTCGGGAGGCAGACTATGCGGTTCAGCGAGTTGGCAGGAAAAGAGGTTATATCTATCGATGAGGGGGCCCGTTTGGGGATTATCAGCGAGAGCGATTTGGTGATCGATACAGAGTCGGGTACAATCCGCTCTTTGATAATACCTAACCGTGGGACGTTCCTGCGCAGGCGCACTTTAGTGATCCCCTTCCACGGCATCAAGAAGATCGGCCATGATTTGATTATCGTCGATCTTACCACCATGGAGGACGAGAACCAATACCTGCAGGGACTGAACGCAGACAGGTAGGTACCATGTATGCTTGTTCCCTCCGAAGGGTACCCTATCTTGGGAAACATAACAACATCCAAAGCCGGAAAGGGCACCATTCCGTTCTTCCTGCCGGCTTTGGCCCAAGAAAGGAGATTTGCGTGAGTACAGTTGTCGGCACCTTTTCATCCCGTGAACAAGCGGAAAAGGCAGTTCGGGCCCTCCGAGACTGGGGGTTTACGGAAGATGAGATCTCAGTCATCGCCAAAGGTCGGGGCCAGCAGGGCGATGTGGAAGCCGGAGGCGGAATGGGCGCTATGGGAGGTGCAGGCGAGGGTACTGCCTGGGGCAGCGTCCTAGGAGGCGTGGCAGGCCTATTGGCGGGAGTAGGAGCCCTGGCCATTCCGGGAATTGGGCCCATCGTTGCTGCCGGACCTTTAGCTGCTACCCTTTCTGGAGCCGTCACCGGCGGTGTGGCAGGGGGACTTCTGGATCTCGGTATTCCCGAGGACCGGAGCAGGTTCTACGAAGAGGAGGTTAAGAAAGGCCGTTTTCTAGCGGTGATCGATACCGAAGCCGACCTCGTGCAGGATGCAGCCCGCATCATGCGGGATAACGGTGCGGCGGACGTAGAGACCCACTAAAAGGTCCGGGTTTCAGTACACACCTTTGGGCTGCTCTGGGCAGCCCTTTTTTGGTTCAGCGAAAAGCAGCTGTGGGCCTAAGAATCGGCCCTGACGAGCTGCGTCCTTCTTGACAAAATTATCTTTGTACTGGAGAATAAAAACTAATGAGAGAGAATGTGGGGGGCTAGCCAGTGACGACTATCAAGGTAGCAGTGAACGGCGCAGCAGGCAAGATGGGTCGGGAAGTGGTGAGAGCTGTCAGCCAAGCTGCCGATCTTACCCTTGTGGGAGCCTGCGATCGGATAGCTGCTGGTGAAGATCCCGGTGTCATAGCGGGAATCGGCCCCTTAGGAATAAAGATCGAGACCTCCCTGGAGGAGATGCTGCGGCATACAGGTGCTGAAGTGTTGGTGGACTTTACCGAGCCGGGGAGTGTTGTGGATAGCATTCATACTGCCATTAGAGCTGGCGTGTACGGGGTTGTTGGAACCACGGGGCTCAGCCAGGCGGATTTGGAGGATATAGAAAGTGCGGCCACTGCAAAGGGAATAGGTGTGCTGGTAGCGCCGAATTTTGCCATTGGTGCCTGCCTTATGATGCGTTTCGCCGCAGAAGCTGCCCGCTGGTTTCCTCATGTTGAGATCATTGAACTGCATCACGACCAAAAGAAGGATGCCCCTTCGGGTACTGCACTGAAAACCGGTCAGATAATTGCTGAAGTTTGGGAAAGCCAGGGGGTGCAGGGCAGTGGGCGCCGGCCGGTGGAGGAATGGGAAAGCCTGCCTGGTGCGAGAGGCGGTAAGCTGGGAGGCATTCACATTCACAGCGTCAGGCTGCCGGGATTTGTCGCCCACCAAGAGGTGATTTTCGGACTGCCTGGTCAAATTCTCACCTTGCGCCACGATTCCACTAGCCGGGAGTCATTCATGCCCG
>DUMM01000067.1 GCA_012839845.1 Bacillota bacterium
CGGTAAAGGCTAATTACGCCGAATCGTACTTGTTGGTATCGGTGCTGGCCTGCTTCCTGGGCGGAGTAGACCCCTTGGGAGGCGACGGCAGGGTATCGGGCTTGGTGCTGGCGGTAATGATCCTGCAGGTCATCTCCACAGGGGTGAACCTCCTCAGAATGGATCCCTTCTTTATCTTGGCCATGTGGGGTTTCATCGTGCTGGTCATTATCGCCGCCAACCACCTCAGCGGCAGGTTCAAGCTTCAGCGGCTCTTCAGGGGACTGGGTGAAGGCAGCGGGCTTGCCGAGAGATGAACGGGGTGGAAAGGGGAGGAGTAAAGCGAGGAAAGCCCCATAGGAAGGGGAGGAGTACGAGACAAGCGCCGGAGAGTAGTGCGGGAAGCTGGGGTTTAGAACTCGAGCCCCACAGCTGGAGAAACTGAGGGCAGCAAAACGGTCGGGCAGCTCTATTTGTCGGAGAGCTGCCTGTTTTGCTGTTTTGCACTCAAGCTCCATCCCCAAGCTGCAAACCTCCATTGATAAATCTTTCATCAATGGGTATCATTTAGTAGGATAGTGTGGAGCCTAGACCATGAGAGAGGAGAGAAGGCCTGCTGCTTTCGCCGACCCCGGCGGGGAGGAAGCAGGCCGCTGGCGTGAACATTCTAGTTACAGGCGGAGCTGGTTATGTAGGAAGCCATGTGGTAGAAGAGCTGCTGAAGACAAACAAGCACAACATCGTGGTTTTGGACAACCTCCAGAAGGGCCACCGGGAAGCGGTGCTGGGCGGCACCTTCATTGAGGGAGATTTAGCAGATGCCGATCTGCTCAACGGCATATTTGCCGAATACGGCATTGAGGCTGTTGTCCACCTTGCAGCAGACAGCCTGGTAGGCGAGTCGGTGCAGCATCCGGACAAGTATTTCCGCAACAACGTGACCAACGGGTTGAAGCTGCTTGATGCCATGGTAACCCATGGAGCTAAGTACATGGTCTTTTCTTCCACCGCGGCTGTTTACGGTGAGCCCATCGAGACTCCAATCAGGGAAGACCATCCCCAGCAGCCCACCAATCCCTATGGGGAAAGCAAGCTGTTTTTTGAGAGGATCATGGCCAGGTACGATGAGGCCTATGGACTCAAGTATATGTCTTTGCGCTATTTTAACGCCGCCGGCGCATCTCCCAGCGGTGCCATCGGCGAGGACCACCGTCCCGAAACCCACTTAATACCGATTATCCTCCAGGCGGCCCTCGGACAAAGGGACAGCGTTACCATCTTCGGTACCGACTACGATACCCCCGACGGCACCTGCATACGGGACTACATCCACGTAACTGATCTGGCAGCGGCCCACGTCTTGGCCCTGGATGCCCTGGCGGCAGGGGCAGCTTCCAATGTGTACAATTTGGGCAACGGAGCCGGTTTCAGCGTCAGGGAAGTTATCGACATGGTGGAAAAAGTGGTGGGCCGGCCCATCAAAAGGGTAGAAGGAGACCGACGGCCGGGGGATCCAGCAGTACTGGTTGCCAGTTCCCAACGGATCACGGCAGAACTGGGCTGGCAGCCCAAGTACCACGATCTGGAAACCATCGTTCAGACCGCATGGGATTGGCACAGGAAGCATCCCCATGGATTCGGCAGCTGAAAGATTCCTGCACAGTGCCATGGAAGGCAGGAACGAAGAGCTGCGTGCAGGTTTGCGCCTGACCTGGAGAGGCAGCCGACGCGGGGTCAGGTGGTCCTGCAATAGTGCTTCAGCGTGAGGAAAAACACAGAGTATAGAAACGCACGGACTCCCTGAATGTGCGGTCCGGGAGAGGAGGAAGCCCAGCGCCCGCCGCAGGCGGGCGGTGCGAACTGATGCGTAAGGAACGAATTATTAAAGATGACGGTCGTTACTTAATCTATTACAGTTTTGATGACGAAGAGGAAACTGCGTCTGGAAGGAAAGAAAAGCCGCAGGATGGGAAGGAGTGCGGTCCATGTCGGAATTAAGATGGCATCCTTTACGCCAGCAGTGGGTGATTACCGCCACGCACCGGATGGACCGCACATATAAGCCGCCTAAGGATTTCTGTCCCCTGTGTCCGACCAAGCCCGGCGCTTTTCCCACCGAGGTGCCGGCTGAGGACTACGAGATTGTGGTCTTCCAAAACAAATTCCCATCGCTCCAACCCCATCCTCCAGAACCCGATGTTGAGGGAACGGAGCTTACCCCGGTGGACCTTGCCCAAGGGGAGTGCGAAGTAGTCCTTTACTCTCCCCGCCACGACGGCACTCTGGCCCAGGAGCCTGTGAGGCACATCCGGAATCTGATCCGGGTATGGAAGGACCGGTACGAGGAGCTGGGCAGTCGGGAGGAGATCCAGTACGTACTAATCTTTGAAAATAAAGGGGAGGCGGTTGGCGTGACTTTGCACCATCCCCACGGCCAGATCTACGCCTTTCCCTACATCCCTCCGGTGCAGGAACACGAACTCTGTGCTCTGATCGAGCATCGGAAGAAGACGGGGCGGTGCCTGGTGTGCGATCTCGTCGCCCAGGAGATAGATGACGGCCGGAGGATTGTGGCCGAAAGCCGGCATTTTGCGGCGGCCATTCCCTTTTATGCCCGCTACCCTTATGAAGTGCATATCTTCGCCAAGGACCACAAGCCGTCGCTCCTAGCTCTGAGTGGGGATGAAGAGTGGGATCTGGCCAGGATCTTGAAGCTGGTGATGGTGAAGTATGATCACCTGTTCGGCTTTTCGCTGCCTTATCTGATGACTATTCATCAGGCGCCTACCGGTGGTGAGCACAAAGGGCTGGGGCACTTGAGAATCGAGTTCTACCCGCCTCACCGCAGTGCCAACAAGCTGAAGTACCTAGCGGGCTGTGAGTCAGGGGCAGGAACCTTCATTAACGACTCAGCTCCAGAGGCTAAGGCGGAGGAGCTGCGGGCCGCGGGTCCTAAGACGGTGGAGGAAATCGATGATTGAGCGCAGGCAGTTGGTTGCAAGCGCAGCAGAAGGGCCTGGAAAAACCAGGCGCCTGTGCGGCAGGAAGCTGGCTGGGCTGCACGGCAAGCTCTGCGGGGCAGAAACGAGAAACGGGGGGAGAGTTGATGGCCGACACCCTTAGACGGGCACAACAGGTGCGGGACAAATTGATAGAAACCTTCGGCGACAGCGAAGAAGTGGTAGTCATCAAGGCGCCGGGTCGGGTGAACCTGATCGGCGAGCACACGGATTACAACGATGGGTTTGTGCTGCCGGCGGCGGTGGACCGGGAGATCATCATGGCGGCTTCTCCTCGGGATGATGGTGAGGTTCATCTCTACGCACTGGACCTGGACTCGAGGTCCAGCTTTTCCCTAAGCAGCATTGTCAGGGACGAGAAAGCGGGTTGGAGCAACTACATCCGAGGAGTTCTGCTGCTGCTTAAGGAGCGGGGGCTGCCGGTCCGGGGAATGAACGCTGTATTCAGCGGCGATGTACCTTTGGGAGC
The DNA here is from genome assembly GCA_012839845.1 of Bacillota bacterium. GTDB lineage: Bacteria > Bacillota > Limnochordia > DTU087 > DTU087 > DTU087. The sequence goes on from DUMM01000067.1 coordinate 3,469, forward strand.
AGGCATGTCCTCTTCCGCCGCCCTAGAGATGGCGGCCGGGGTTACCGCAGCCGCGGTGGGCAAGTTTGCCGTGGACATGGTGGAATTGGTCAAGATCGCCCAAGCGGCGGAGAATAATTTCGTAGGGGTAAACTGCGGCATCATGGATCAGTTTATTTCCGGCCTGGGCAAGAAGGGACACGCCCTCTTCTTGGACTGCCGCTCACTGGAGTACGAGCTTGTGCCGCTTCCCTCCAGCGATGAGTACAAAATCGTCATTGCCAACACCATGGTGAAGCGGGGACTTGTCAATTCGGCATACAACGAGCGGCGGCGCCAGTGTGAGATGGGGGTTGAAATTCTCAGACAATACCTTCCGGCCATTAAGGCTTTGCGGGACGTCTCTCCGGCGGATTTTGCCGAGCATAAGGACAAGCTGCCGCCGATTGTGGCCAAGCGGTGTGAGCATATTGTCTACGAAAACCAAAGGGTCATGGAGAGCGTCACTGCCCTGCAGACCGGTGATGTGGATACATTCGGCAAGCTCATGCGGGCATCCCATGAGAGCTTGCGGGACCTTTACGAAGTCAGCTGCAAGGAGCTGGATATCATGGTGGAGGCGGCGTGGGAGGCTCCCGGTACCTGCGGTGCCAGGATGACTGGAGCTGGTTTCGGCGGCTGCACCGTCAACCTGGTAAGGGCCGATAAGGTGAACGACTTTGTCGCCTTCGTTAAGGCCCGGTACGCTGAAAAGACCGGCGTTGAACCGGAGATTTACGTGTGTGAGGCAGAGGATGGCGCAAAACGCCTGGAAGTGTAGTCATGATGCTGGTGCTGAAGCCAAGGCAGGGGGACTCATATGATCTACTTGGACAATGCAGCCACTACCCGGGTAATACCAGACGTTGCGGAAGTCGTGCAAAAGGCCATGACTGAGGCCTTCGGCAATCCTTCGTCTCCGCACACGCTGGGGTTGGAGGCGGAGCGCTTGGTACGCCAGGCTAGGGAAGCGGTGGCAGCGGCTTTGGGCTGCCAGGCCGATGAGGTGTATTTCACCTCCGGCGGTACCGAGGCAGATAATCTGGCAATTCGGGGGACCCTGCAGGCGAAGATCCGAAAAGGGAAACACGTTGTGACATCGGCCGTTGAGCATGCTGCCGTCTTGGAAACCCTCAAGCATTTGGCACAGCTGGGCTTGTGCGAGTACACCTTGGTGCCCCCTGACAGTACGGGGAAGGTCGCTCCGGAAGATGTGGTCAAGGCCGTGCGGGATGACACCGTACTGGTCACGGTGATGACGGTCAACAATGAAGTGGGCACCATTCAGCCGGTTGCTGAAATCGCCCGGCTGGTTAAGGAACGTGACCCGGAGGTCTGTGTGCACAGCGATGCGGTGCAAGCCCTGGGGAAAGTCCGCTGCCGGGTGAAGGAGCTGGGGGTTGATCTCCTTTCCATCAGCGGCCACAAGCTGGGTGCTCCTAAGGGAGTGGGAGGCCTTTATTGCCGGCAGGGCGTGAGGATCGTCTCCCAGATAACCGGAGGCGGCCAGGAGCGGGAGATGCGGTCTGGCACCGAAAACGTGCCGGGAATTGTCGGATTGGGAAGGGCCGTTGCCCTAGCCATGGAACAGATGGAGGAGCAAACTGCCCTGTGGCGGCGGCTGCAGGAGCGGCTGCTGGCCCTTTTGGAGGAAATACCGGATGCCCAGGTGATGGGCAGCCCTCTTGCGAATGCACCGCACATTGTCAATGTGGGGTTTCCCGGCGTGAGGGGTGAAGTGCTGGTCCATGCCCTGGCGGCGGAGGGCTTGTTCGTTTCAACGGGTTCCGCCTGCTCTTCCCGGCGGGAAGTTGCCAGCCATGTGCTCAAGGCTATGGGTGTTAATCCCCAGGCTGCTGAGGGCAGCATTCGCATCAGTTTCGGTTGGGAGAATACAATGGAAGAAGTGGAACGGGCCGCAGAGCTCATCAGGGAAGCGGTCAGGGACCTGCGGCGCTTTCAGCGGTATTAACAGGAGGCAGTGCTATGTATGATCTACTGCTGATCCGATACGGCGAGATCGGCACCAAAGGCAAAAACCGGCACGTATTTGAACAGCGGCTGCAGGCCAATATTGCAGCAGCCCTGAGGGATTTGGGCATCGATGAGGTGGAGCGGGCTTATACCCGGCTCTATGTGCCGGTCAAGGCCGATCTAGAGGAAATTATCCAGCGCCTTCAGAAGGTGTTCGGCATCGCATCCTTCAGCCCGGTGATGCGGGTTCCTCTAGAGGTAGAAGCCATTGAGGAGGCGGCCGTGAAGCTGGTTGCCGAAAGCCTGAGAGAACGGCGGATCAGTCCTAAAGATAAATTGACCTTTAAGGTCATCACCCACCGGGCCAACAAGGGATTTCCCCTTACCTCGCCGGAGATGAACAAAAGGCTGGGAGCCTGCCTGCTCAGGAAGTACCCTCAGCTGACGGTGGACGTCCATCAGCCGCAGCTGTCGGTAGAGGTGGAGATCCGAGAGCACTACACGTATATTTACAGCGAGAGAATCCCCGGTGTGGGAGGCTTGCCGGTTGGGGTCAGCGGCAAAGGGGTGCTGCTGCTTTCCGGTGGTATCGACAGCCCTGTGGCCGGTTACCAGATGATGAAGCGGGGTGTGGAAATCACTGCTGTTCACTTCCACAGCTATCCCTTTACCAGTGAGCGGGCCAAGGAGAAGGTTCTAGACTTGGCAAAGGTATTATCCAGTTACGGAGGCCCCGTCCCGGTGCACGTAGTGCACTTTACTGAAATCCAGAAGGCCATCAATGAACACTGTCCTCCCAAGCTGATGGTCACCATCATGCGGAGGATGATGCTGCGGCTGGCCGAGGCCGTTGCCCAGCGGGAGAGGGCAGCTGCCCTGATCACTGGCGAAAGCTTGGGACAGGTTGCCAGCCAGACCATGGAGAGCATCGCCGCCACCAATGCGGTGGTGAGGCTGCCGGTATTCCGGCCGCTCATCGGGTTTGACAAGACGGAGATCGTCGATTTGGCAGAGCGGATCGGCACCTACAGTATTTCAATCCAGCCCTATGAGGACTGCTGTACGATATTCGTCCCCCGGCATCCGGAGACCCATCCTAAACTGGCGGAGGTGGAAAGGGCAGAGGAAAGGCTGCCCATGGAGGAACTCATGGAGGAGGCCTTGGCCCGCACCGAAGTGGTTGTTTGTGGAAAATGAGTAAAGCTGTTCAGATGATTTGGTCTTCCCTTTAGAGAAATTGGGAGCAATTGAAAGCCTAACCTGGCTGTGTTAAAATAGACGTTGGTTGTAAGGAAGGGGCATTCACTGCTGAAAGGAAGAATATGCCGACTTCCGGTCAAATGCTGTTTTTGGCAGCTGGTGAGCCGTGGCCGGAGGCAACTGGCAGCGGTGAGGAGGGAAGCTCTGGTTCCAAGCTAGGTGCTGCAGCAGTCTTACTACTCACACGAGACATAATGAGGGAGGAATGAAGGGTGAATTCGTGGCTGATTATCCTTTGCGCGCTGGCTGCACTGGCGGTCGCCTGGAAGCGAGCGTCGAGCATCAGCGCAGTGTCAGCAGGTACTGCTCGTATGCAGGAGATAGCTTCATACATACAAGAAGGAGCTAATGCTTTCCTGAAGAGAGAATACCGTGTTCTGGCCGTATTCATGACCGTTTTGTTCTTTGTCCTCTTGCTAAGTCCCGGGCTGGGTTTGGGAGTAGCCCTGTGTTTTGTTGTAGGAGGTCTTTTCTCGATAGCTGCCGGCTATGTCGGCATGCAGGTTGCTACCAGAGCTAATGTGAGAACAGCTAATGCCGCCAGGGAAGGCGGTTTGAACCGTGCACTTTCCATAGCCTTCTCAGGCGGTTTAGTTATGGGCTTGACCGTCGTAGGGCTGGGTGTGCTGGGTATTGCGGTGCTGTATATGATCTACCGGGATGCTGGGGTTATTACCGGGTTCGGCCTCGGCGCATCATCTATCGCCTTGTTTGCCCGCGTCGGCGGCGGTATCTACACCAAGGCTGCTGACGTTGGCGCTGACCTGGTGGGTAAAGTAGAGGCTGGCATTCCGGAAGATGATCCCCGCAACCCTGCAGTGATCGCTGACAACGTCGGCGATAATGTTGGGGACGTTGCCGGTATGGGAGCAGACTTGTTCGAATCGTATGTCGGGTCCATTATCTCTGCCATTACCTTGGGAGGCATAGCCTTCGGAGTCCAAGGAGCTGTGTTCCCGCTGGCTCTCGCAGCCATCGGCATTATCGCGTCGATTATCGGTGCTCAGTTTGTGAGAGGGGATAACAACGATCCCCAGAGTGCACTGAACCGTGCGACTTACATCAGCGGTATTCTGCTGATTATAGGTTCCTTCCTACTCAGTAGGTCGATGCTGGGTACATTGTCGCCCTTTGTGTCTGTCTTGGTGGGTCTTATCGTTGGGATAGCCATCGGCCAGGCAGCGGAGTATTACACCTCCGATGCCCATGCACCGGTGAGACGAATTGCTCATCAGTCTGAAACCGGCCCGGGTACGACCATTATCAGCGGACTGGCGGTTGGCATGTCTTCGGTGGCAGTCCCGGTGTTCTTAATTGCCATCGGTATCATTGTGGCCTTCTTTGCAGCCGGCGGC
>DUMM01000068.1 GCA_012839845.1 Bacillota bacterium
CAGTCTCCCCCGGCTCGTGGGGTGGTGGAGTTATATCTAAGATCCCATTCCGGCCTACCATCAGGGAAGCTAGCTCACTGCTGGTGGTGGAATCTGTCGATACAGTCTTCACCGTCTTGCCCCGGCGCATTACCGTCACCCGGTCGGCAACGGCCATCACCTCATCGAGCTTATGGGTTATCAAGATGATGGTCTTGCCTTGCTGCTGCAGATTCCTGAGCATCGCAAACAGCTCGTCGACTTCTTGCGGCGTCAAAACCGCAGTCGGCTCATCAAGGATCAGGATGGACGCCCCGCGATAGAGCACCTTCAACAGTTCAATCTTCTGCTGAACACCTACAGGCAGCTGCCTGACCTCAGCACTTAAGTCAACTTGAAAGCCGAGCTCAGCCGCCAGGGAGACGATCTCTTCCCGGGCCTTCTGCCGATCTACTCTAAGTCCCCTGCGGGGTTCTTGCCCCAGAATGATGTTATCTAGAGCATTTAACCGGGGAACCAACATAAACTCCTGGTGCACCATGCCGATACCGTGGGCAATGGCAACCCCCGGGTCTGTCATGTTTACGGTCTTACCGTTAATACGGATAGTCCCACTGTCTGCCGTGTAAAAACCGTAGAGGAGGCGCATGAGAGTACTCTTTCCTGCGCCGTTCTCCCCGATAACAGCATGGACCTCTCCCCGCCTGACCTGGAGGTCTGCATGGTCCACTGCCGTAACTTGGGAGAATCTCTTGACGATCTGGAGCATTTCAACTGCGTATGGCGTGTCCTGGCTGACCATCTCACGCGCCTCCTAGTCTAGGTTACTGCAATGCGGAATAAAGCTCTTCCGGAACCTTGAACTCCTGGATGAACTTCTCGGCGTTTTCTACTGCCAGCGGAATCTCGAGCTCTTTGTTTCCAGCCTTCATCAGCTCAACGGCCTTTTCCACAACGGCCATGGCCTCATCGGGCACAAACCGCCTGGTATGGCGCAGATCCGTGATGCCGGTGGCATCTTCCTGAATACCCACAACATGGTTGCCGCCCTTGAAGGTCCCATCCAGGACGGACTTGATGGCTCCAAAGATCACCTCAGGGACGTTCTTCAAGGCGCTGGTCAGCATCATCCCAGGATAAATATCATCTTGGTCAAGATCAACGCCTATACCGAAGTACTTGGGCCTGGCGCCAGCGGCTACGGCATCCAGGGTAATGCCGGCTTCCTCGTTTTTCTCTTTGACTGCCTGGAACACGCCAAGGCCTGTGTTGGCGCCGCTCATCATGATATCCACATTCTGACCGACCATAGACAGGGCCAGCGCTTTACCCCTGGCGGGATCGTTGAAGGCACCCACGTCTTTTACTACCAGTTCAACGTTGCTGCCGGTCAGCTCGTTCCAAGTCTTGATGCCTGCTCCCAAACCTGCAGTAAAGGCAATCACCGGTGGAATAGACATGGGTTCCACCATGCCGACTCTGCCCGTCTGAGTGACAGCTGCAGCTATAATTCCGGCTAAGTACGCGCCCTGACCAGCTCTGACCTCATAGGAGGCCAGATTAGGCAGCTCTTCCGCCGCTGAGTCGACCAGGACAAACTTAACATTGGGGAAGCGGGCTGCCACCTCAGAGATGGCATCTGCCATCAGATAGCCCAGGGCGACAACCACATCGGCCTGCCGGGCTGCTGTTGTCAAATTGGGGATGAAGTCTGTCTGCTGAAATGACTGGATTACATTGCCCTTAATCCCCAGCTCCTTCTCAGCCATCTGCACCCCCAGCCAACCGCCGTCGTTAAAGCCCTTGTCGCCCAAACCGCCGATATCCGTAACCAGGATAACCCTCAGCGGTTCTGCGGCGGCAGCTAGGCCGGTCAGGCTGAACAGTACTACTGCCAGAACTAAAATGCCGACTACCCTCTTCACCTTACCTCTCCTCCCTTGTGTTAGTTAACAGGCCGGGGTAGATATAACCCTTCCCCGCCTGCTTTTTTAACGCATCCCATTCGGCCAGAATCTTGACCGCGTGGGTTGCAGCCTGAGACACCTTTTCTTCGACTCCCTCGTCGTTCCAGACATTGTTGACCCGATCGGCCACAATGCCAACGATCATTCCTACCCGCTTGCGGTAGAGCCTCGCCAGGGTCATGATGGTAGCGCCTTCCATCTCCAAGTTGGTAACTCCCACCCGCTGGTATTCCTGCAGCAAGTTCTCTCTGCCAGGCGGAACATAGTCGCCGTAGGCCGGCCTGGCTTGTCCGGCATAGAAGGAGCCGGCGGTAGCCGCCAGTCCCAAGTGATAGGTAAACCCCAGCTCCTCACAAGCTTGGACAAGCGCCATGACCACCTCATAATCAGCATAGGCCGGATACTCTGGCCAGACATAGAGATTGGACGTGCCGTCAAAACGGACAGCACCGGTATTGATGACTAAATCACCCCAGTGGATATGGGGCTGAAGGGATCCGCTGGTGCCGACCCGGATAAAAGTATCTGCCCCCAGCCGCGCGAGCTCATCCAGCACTACTTCCGTGGAAGGCCCGCCCACGCCGGTAGATACAGCAGAAATCTCTGCTCCTTTATATATGCCGGTAGCAGTCCGGTACTGCCGGTAATAGCCCTTTTCCTCGAATTTGTCCCAATAACAGGTGATCTTCGGAATCCTATCTGGGTCGCCGGGCAGGAGGACATATGGGGCAAGGTCCCCTTCCCGGAGTCTGGTCGCATAATACACACCGCCTACCTGCGGTCTATCTGCGCTCGATTGCGCCATTATGGTCATCCTCCCATTACTTATCGCGAACAAAGCAGCTAATTTTGAGCTGCTTCCCTGGATCTTTTTTCGACCATCACGTGGTTCTTGATATCTGAAGGGGCAAAAACTCCATTAGCACAGACAATGGCGGAAATATACTGAGGAGGGGTGACATCAAAGGCCGGGTATTCCGCCTGCAGCTCAGGGATAGTAGTGGGTACCCCGTTGACCTCTTTAACCTCCTCGGGGTTCCGCTGTTCGATGACAATGTCGGCGCCGGTGGGGATATTGGGATCGACGCCTTCGTAGGCCAAGACGATGAAGGGAATACCGTGGGCGTGGGCAGCGATGGCGTGAAGGTATGTTCCGACCTTATTGGCGATAGAACCATCCATGGCCACAGCATCGGCGGCTGTGACATACTTGGTGATCTTGCCCTTTGCCATCATGTAGGCGCTCATGCCGTCGGTAATCAAGGTTACAGGTATGCCCATTTCGTAGATGCTGGGAGCTGTCAGTTTAGCACCCTGCAGATACGGCCTGGTCTCGCAAGAGTAGACGGAGATTCTCTTGCCGGCTTCTCTAGCAAAGTGCAGCATCCACAACACAGCACCCGCTGGAAAACAGTGGGTAAGTACAGTATCGCCGTCATCCAAGAGGCTGGCTGCATGACGTCCGGTCTCTCGGCTGATGTTATCGAAATAAGCTAGGTAGTCCCACACGTGTTTGAGCAGCTTATCCTCTAGATCTGGTGAATCCAAGTACTCTGCCGTTATCCCTTCCAGCTCGTGGAGTAAGGCCCACAGCCGCTGTCCGGTGGGTCTTGTGTTTCTAAGCCTCTCTGCCGCCTTTGCCAGCTTTTCCCCGCGCTGGTCCGGGCCCAAGGCCTTGGCAGCATGGGCAGCCTGGACGTATCCCAGTCCCGCGGCTACAGCAACTCCTATAGCGCCCTGGATGACCATATCCTCTATGGCCTTGGCAGTAGCCTCGTAATCGCTGCAGGTCAGCCATTCCCGCTCAAAGGGCAGCTTGCGTCGGTCTAGGATCTCTACTTGCCCATTTGAGTATTTCAGCGTGTTGGCGTCGCTTATCAGGATCGGCAGTTTAGCTTGGACCTTCTGGAGCTGATCATCTCTCGGTTGCAAGTAATCAGCACTCCTTCCTGCGTTTTCCCATGTATTGTACCATACGGCAATTATCGCCTTCAAGGTTGAGCCTGAATCAGGATAGCGTCAAGAGTAAGCGTCAAAGCTAGTACACCTACCCCATCCCTTCCGATGATGGGATAATAAATCCATCACGGCAAGGGAGTTGGTTTGTATGACTGAGAAAAGCAAACAAGAATTATGGGCGGAGCGCATAGA
>DUMM01000069.1 GCA_012839845.1 Bacillota bacterium
CTATGTTCATAAGAGATCTCACTCCTTAGAGCCTTGTGCTCTGCCAGCTGCAATGGCAGTGAGATCTCTTTTCTATTCCCCACCAGGATCTTCCTATCTGGATGACCTACAATAACTTTACACTAACTCTGCTGATTGAATCCCCGCAACTCTATGCCAACCGTCGGCTGTACACTGGTATTTCGTTGATGCTGCTTTCCTCGACAACATCCCCGCCGCCGGTTCGCTTACGGAGCTGGACTCCCACCACCGTCATATCGTCCTTAATCTCACCGCCGTTGACTGCTTGAGCTTCCTGCAGGATGAGTTCGAGGAGTACCTTCAGGTCCCGCTGGGGAGCCCGGCGAACCACGCGGTTGAGCCATTCTTCGTTAAGCCCGGAATACCCGTTCATAACCCCGTCGGTCATCATAAGCAAGATATCCCCATGACGCCAGGTCACGACCTGCGGTTCCAGTTCCACAGTGTTGAGGATGCCTATCGGCAGGGTATTGGAACGGACAATGTCGATACCACTGCCCCTTCTTACGATGAAACTGGGCGCTGCGCCGATCTTGATGAACTCCAGCTCTCCTGTGTAAAGGTCGGCAATGGCCAAGTCAACCGTGGCAAAGGTCTCATCGGCAGAGCGGAGCAGCAAGACAGAGTTCACTGTCCGCACCGCAAACTCCCGGTCAAAGCCGGCTTGCATGAGCTGCTTCAACATGCCGATGGTGGCAGTGCTCTCCAAAGCAGCCCGCGGCCCATACCCCATGCCGTCACTCACCACAATGGCCAACTTGCCGTCCCGCAGCCAAACCTGACAGTAATTGTCTCCTGAGATAAGGCTTCCGTCCTTAATCGCCCGGGCAGCTTCGATCTGGACATTGTAGACCCGCTCGGGAAGCAGGACAAACTGGCAGCGAGTTCTGGGCAGGGCATCACTGCACTCCCTGGTCCACACAGAATACTCCTGGCCCAAGACCTGGGAGACCACCCTTGCTACTTTCTCCTGGCAGGCCTGTACGCCGCCACAGTGCTCCATCCGCATGTGGATTTCCGACTTGCCCCCCGGTGTCCTGATTACCCGCAGCGATTCAACCGGTATGTGCTGGCGGCCCAGGGCCGCCTTGAGGCGCATCTCCCACTCCTCATCGAATTCAACTTCCAATTCCATCTGGTTAGCAAAGGAGCGCATTATCTGGGAAAGACCTTCCAATTGGTTAATCACCAGCTCATGGCTTTCTTTCAGCAGCCCCTGCCAAAAGGCTTCCAACCGCAGCATCTCTGTAACCGCATTGATGCTGGTTGTAAGTTGGTAGGGCTGCATGCAGTATTTGACCACCTGTTCAGGAAGATCGCCGAACCCGATGCGGGATTTCTTTTCGGCGACAGCCAATAGCTCCACCATATCCCAATAGGTTTGATGAAAGCGGGTCTCCCAGCAAGTTTGGAAGCCGGCACAGTCGCTGCAGGCCTTTCTGGCAAGAGACAATAGATAATCGTCACAGCTGCGGTCAGGCATTGGTGGGCGGCGGGGAATCTGGTTAAAGGTGGCTGACAGCTCTTCAAAAACCCGGGCAAAATCATCCAGTCGTTGATTGAGCATTTCTCGCAGCCTCTTGTGGGTCAGCTCCTGGTTGCGACGCTGTTCTTCTGTGCTGGGAAGCGCTCTAGCCAGTCTGCGGAGACAACCTGTGGGCAATAAGAAAAAGATCAGCAGCGCGGCACTTGACACAGCCCACTGCTCGAACAACACATCCGTATTCCCAACGAAAAGGGGCAGCACTAAATTGGCGGTGACAAAGGCAAAGCTTACGCCCAGTTTCTGGCGGCGGGCTCCCAAGCCGGAGAGCAGGCCAAACACGCCGTAGATACCCACCGCCGTTAGGCTGCCGCTGGTCAAGGCAGTAAGAAACCCTAAGAGCATGCCCCCGACCGCGGCGGCTGTCAGCCCTCCGATCTGGGCAGCCGTTAAGAGCAATACAGAGCCAAAGAGTTCCTGAAGATGAACAGTACCGACACGTATGTCGCTGAGGCCCAGGAAGGTGCCGAGGATTATCAAGCTTACAGCGGTCAATTCTTGATAGTCTAAAGGAACAGTTCGGCGCCTGCCATTTAGCTCTGTAATAGGCATCAAGAGGTTTCCCAAAGCCCATACAGCCGCTAGGGTCGGCAGCCAAGTAATAAATTCCGGCACAAGCCAAGGCGCCGTCAAAAGCAGAGGCGGCACAGTCAGTATGGCAATGATGGCAAAGGCTGTGCTGATCCCTGTCCGAAGCTTGGCAAAATAGGGCAAGACTGCAGCTCCACAGGTAAGGCTGCCGACTAGGAACCAATACTGAACTGTGCTGGATGGGAGTTGGGCCGTCATGCCCCGGGCTGCGAAAACCAGGACAATAAAGCCAGCTAAGGGGCCTCGGAGCTTAAGCGCAGTCATCACTGCGGCCAAACCGAAGGGATAGATCCCTGGAACAAGGGGAGCTCTGCCCAACAAATAGGCAAGCAGGCTAAGAAGAGGCAATCTCCCGTCGGCCGCCACTGCTGCGGCTCTTTTGAGCCAACCCGCCAGCAGCCGAAAAAGTCTTGCCAATACCATTGCTTTGCCGGATAACTCTGGGGCGCGGAGCTTTGGTCTGTTTTTCATGTCCGTCCTTCCCTCAGGTATTTCCCCGTTTATTCCTCTGGGCAAGTGCAACATCATTATACCGATTCTAGAGGGCTGTCCATGTCGATTTGGTTAGAACTGAATTCTCCATGTTGCTCCGCCGTTCTCCATAACATTACCCAATCTGTTGTTTTCCACTTATTGCGATAGGGAGTAAAGAACTGGGTCTGCCTCTTCCACACTTTCCCATGTTGTTCTTGAAGGATATAGACTAGACTAAGCAAAGGCTCACAAAGGCCCTGCCAACCGCCTCAAGCGAGAGACCGCAGCAGATGATGGCTGTTTCAAATCGGAGGTTGCCGGGTAAGATTGGGGTGAACAATGACAGCGAGGGCCAGAGAGGCGACTTAGATGAACAAAAGGTACATTGACCAAGAGCACCTGGAGAGAGTAGAAATAACCATTCCTTTGAAGGAGCAGTATTTGACCATCCCCCGATTAACCATCAGCGACCTATTTGACAAGCTGGGGCTCAAGGTGTGTGATATAGCAGGGTATAAGGTAGCAGTGACCGACGCCTGCCGCAATCTGATCTATTTTGCCCACCGCCATCTTTGTGCCGATGAGCTGCGGTTAGTTATACTGCTGACCTCTGACAAAGTTACCATCACCTGTATCATAACCGGCAAATGCTTCTGCCGGAGAACGGTTGCCACCCATCCAGCCTTAGAATGGCAGAATCCCTATAAAGACATAGACCTATTGGTTGTCTCCTCCCTGGTGGATCACCACCAAGTATCCCTGCGCACAACTCAGGAGCACTGCTCAGCCGTGGTACAGCTCGTCAAATTTCTCCCCAAAGCCTAGGAGACCAGCCTACCTGTAATTCTGTCCGAAAGCCGTGTGTAGACCGGCACGTGCTGTCAACAGGAGTTATTCTCACCCACAAGGTCTTGACCAGCTGACTCTGCCGCCAGCATTCTGTACCTTCTACTTCCCTCTCCATTCACTACTAAGTCTTCATCAGGCAGGAGAGTCTTGGAATGCCGGTAAATATATAGAGTGAAATCTCGGAGATGATCAGGGAGGCTTTTCCATGGAGATGCCTAAACCGGAAGAGATCGTTGATCATATCTATGAGCAGCTAAACCAGTTGGAGTGTGTCCTTTTGGGCCCCCAAGCTGAGGTAAAACAAACCACTTTAGCTAAGCTCAGGGAGATATACCTCCGGGCGAAACAGCAGGGCAATGAGCGCCTTTATCTGCAGGCCTTTCGCCTGTATAACAGGCTGCTCTGCGCTGCAGATGAACAGGCATCTGAATTTTTAGTTGAAACTTACGCCGAAAGATTTGCCCAGCATGTGTCAAACTTGGTCTTGAGAACCCTTGAAGAAACGGGCTGGACCGAAGACAAGACCTCCGATGAGGTGGCGGAATTCCTCATCTGGCTCACGGAACTCCTCACCCTGGATTTTGAACAGCGGCTGCTGTTCGAACCCTGATCCCTGCCCCGCAGTCCCCTTATGTCCAATGGGACTTTGCCAACTAGGGTTTCCCAGCCGCTGCACCGTCTCGACTTTCCCTCTGCCGAGCTGCACTCATTAATTCCTCGAAAGCTGTGTGGTAAAATACTGGACGGGATGCACTCAGACGAATTCTGGCGTCCGCTGCACTTGACATTCGGAGAGAGAGGTAACTAAATTGGCAAACTCCACTCAGAAACCAATAGAGGTCAACACTAGAGATTACGTGGTCCAGGCAACCGCCGCTAACGGTCGTGTGCGGGCCCTGGCCGCAGTTGTTACGGGCATCGCCGATGAAATAGCTCGAAGACATGAA
>DUMM01000070.1 GCA_012839845.1 Bacillota bacterium
GCAGGCGGCTTCATCATCTCCCTGAGGGTTGTAGGCCGCGGCAGCCTCTAGATTTTTCTTGGCGCTCTCCCACTGCCCGCTGACCAGCTGACGCCAAACTGCCTGGACCAGTTCATCAAACCCCTGAAGCCTGCCGCCCAGTTCAACGGTGATTTTCACTCCTTGTATGCCAACCTGTACAGCTCCCTCCCACTGATACCGTTCCCCGCTGGCGGCGTCGTAGAAGGATACCTGCACCCGCCTGCTGCCCAGTGCGATATTGCCTATGCGAAAGGTACCATCTGGACCGGTGACAACTACGTGGGTTTTCCCGTCAACGCTGACCAGCAGCTCCTCTGCACCTAGAACTTGCCCATCCGGACGATATGCAGTGCCTTCAATATACCCTTTCGGCCCGCAGCCCGCGGCCAAGAGGATCAAGCAGAGCAGCACTAAACCCTTAGGCAAAGCTCTTCGCAGGCCGACAACCATCCCTTTGCTCCCGCAGGAACTCTTCCTCTTCAACTGCCTGCTGTTTGACGACTGGATCTTATCTGACAAATGACCTGTCATGTGACCTGCTCCTTCCCGGTCCTAGTTGGTGCTACAGCTGAAATGTCTGCTTTGCCGTTACTTCTTTGCCGCCTTTCTTGCCTGTAACCGTTACGAGCACCGGTCCTGTCCCTACAGTCCCAACATCAAAGGCTTCGGCAACATAAAGCCCCTCGTCGGGCCAAGCCTGCGCTACAGCCAGCCTTCTCCCGCCCCGGATGCCGCTGACCTCAATAACCGGCGGTCCATCCAGACCTCCGTCTGTCTTGACAAGTACGGTGTACCGCCCCGGCACCAAGAGATCAGGCAGCAGGGCTGTCTCCAGTGACTCCTCCGGTCCAGGAGTTGGCATCTCGAGGCTCACCTTTACCTGCTGTCTTTCCCCAGTGTTGGCAGCAACCAGGATGAGCTCAACCCCACCGCCGCCAGAAGAGCTCTGACAGTAGAGCTCACCGTCAGCTCCTTTCTTGAATTCCTGGACAGTTGTCCTGCCGTCTACCTGCTTTGCGACTAACCTTGCAGCAAGTCCTGGCTGTCCCACAAGCCGGACAGCAGCGCCGTCGGCACTTCCCGACAGGCGGTAGTAATGGACTGTCCAAGGCGGTAAAGTGAGCATATCGCCGGAGAGGCTGGGCAGACGGGACATAGGCAGTCCCAAGGAAAGATCGGCATAGCCGTAGCGGCCTTCGGAAAGGTCAAAGGCATTTGCCACAGCCCAGTCTGCCAGCAGCGACTCCGTCTCTATCCCATAGCCAGCCAGGTAGTCCCTCAGGGCTTCCATGCGGTCTGAACGGGGATCCTGGAATAATGATTTCAGGTGGCCAGGGCTGTAGTGCTCGGAGAGGTAGATCATGAAGGCATAAGCAGCTCCGTAATCTCCGTAGCGCTGCTGCCAATCGGTAAGCGAGATAGTGTCATACTCCGCCAGGTATGCATCGATGGTGCTGAAATCCCAGTAGTTGGTCTTCCCGGTGACCTTACCCACCAGGTAATTGGCGTACATGGCTATACCTTCAGTGAACCAGACATTGCTGGCCGCGTAATTCCAGTTGTAATTCCACTGAACCAGGTGGGTGAACTCATGGGCCAGGGTCTGCAGGACACCGTCAATGCCGAAATCCAGCATGAGGGAGTTGATGTAGATCATTTCCCGCTCATTGCTGTTGGCCACCCATTGGCTGGAATACTGGTTGCGGGAGTCAAAATACCCTCCAATGCTGCTGGAATCCAGGGCAGTGATCAAGAGAGTTATCTGACCATTATTGTCGATATCCGATTCGGTACCAAAGTATTGGTTGATCACCGGGCGAATGGTCCCTTCAAACTCGGAGACCAAGGTGGAGATCACCTGCTGACTGACTTGGACCCCCGTTTCTACATAGACATTTAAGCTGCCGGCAGGGACACCGTCCCTGGGATAGTACAGATCTGCGGTTACCTTCCTCATGCCGCTGCCGGAAAACAGCGTTACGAAAAACTCTTCCCGCAGGGGAAGGGTTTTGCTTGAGTCCCCTAAGAGGGATAGGCTGGCCTTTGTAATGATCGGGTCCTTTGGCGAGGGGGTTCCCGGCGGAACCGGAGGTATGAGAGGTGTGCCGCTGACAAATCTAGAAGCGGCAGAGCCCTGTCCAGACAGAACAGCGGCTAGAAGGAGAAGTACAGTGCAAAAAACCAATGATTTTCTACCAAACATTCAGGGAAGGCCTCCTTTGAGATGCGGGCATTCCCTGCCTCAAAGTCAACCATCCCTGGTACCTAGATCGTGGAGACTGATGTTTAGGGATTCTTGACCAAAAGGCCGATCCCTAAACCGGCGAAGAGCACATTGCTGAGCCAAGCCGCCAAGATGGGCGGAATAAGTCCGTTGGCCCCCATGGACCGGGCAACGGAGGTAACAACATAATACAAGAACATGATGACCAGACTGATAACAACGCCGAACATCTTCCCGCCCCGGCCGAAGGCAAAACAGAGGGGAGCGCCGACAAGAACAAAGATCAAACTGGCAAAGGGCAGTGCCAATTTCAGGTGGTAGTCTACTACGAAATCGTCCACCTGAAGGCCGCTTTGCTGAAACAGCTGGATGTGTTCTCCCAGTTCCTTACGGCTCATTTCACTGGTGGTCTTCTGCCCTCCGAAGAACCTCTCCGGCTTGCCGGCAAGGGGAAGCTCCATATATTGAAACCGCACCTGGTTTTCCACAATGCCCTTCTCATCCAGCTCTTGCACGATACCATCTCTGAGACACCACTTGCCCTCCCCATATTCCCCCGCGGCGGCAGTGATGAGCCTCGGATAGGGGCCGTGCTTTACATCATAGACCAGGATGTTGCGCAGCTGCCTGCGCTGGCTGTCGACCCTTTCGATGTAGAAAAACCTTCCCTCCGGGTCCCGGAAAAACACCTGTTCTTCAATGGACGGCGGCGAGTCCTCGAAGACGATGCGGCGCACCAGGTTGGCCTCCAGGTGGTTCATTTCCGGCACCACTCTTTCATTGGCCCAATAGGTAATGCCGCTGACCGCCGCCCCGATGGCCAAGAGGGGAACAGCGATCCTAAAGAGGCTGAAGCCCGCCATCCGCATAATGGTGATTTCATTATCCTTGGCTAAGCGCCCAAGGGCAAGGAGGGTGGCAAACAGCACTGCTAAAGGCAGGGTCAAGACGACAATGGAGGGGAGCTTGTAGCCCAAGAGCCTCAACACCGTAGAAGCCGGCACCTTCTTTACCAAGAGCAAATCCATCAATTCGAAGAGATACCCGCTGAGCAGAATGATGGTAAATCCGCCGACACACAGGCCAAAGGGGCTGAGCACTTCCTTGATTACATAGCCATCCAGGATTGTCAACAGGCTGCCGTTGTCCTGCCGCCTCCGGGCGGGACCGGGTGAGCTGTCCCCCAATGCCTCCCGCCCGAATGCGCCCCGCTGAAATCTATTCACGACGGCCCTCCACAGCTTAGAAGTGCCAAGCGATACCCATGGCGTGGATGCCCTCGTAATCCCCGCTGAGATATGCATATTCAACCCGCCAGTCGGCAAGATTTATCCCGGCTCCCCAACTCCAGGCCTTCCAATTGGTTTCTGTTTCTTTCTGGAGTCCTGCCCTAAGGGCCACGCCGCCAGTCAGCTGAAACTCTGCTCCCATCCGCACTGCTCTTGACTGCAGACGGTTGAGTAGATCATATCCGTCGACGGCAAAAACGACCCCTTTCTCCGGTTCGAAGGCAAGCCCCAGCATTAGATTGCCGCCGGCATCACGGCCCTTGCCGCCATTCACAGCCCCCCGGATATCCCGGAAGGCAATGCCCAGCCTCACAGCACTGGACAATCTGGCCAGTACCGACACATCTCCCGTCCAGGTACTCTGCCAGCTGCTGCTGGAAGACTCCCGTCCCCGCAGATAACGGACATTACCGCCCCAATAAACCCCTCCGGCGGCCGGTTTAGCCAGGGAGTAGCAGAAATCGTGGATTTCCCCGCAGCTTGCCGCACTGAACTCAGGTCCGGCAAACCGGCTGCCGTGGTACCAGGAGAGAGCCCCCGCGCCGTAGCCTGTATCCTGCTCCAAATAACCGATGAACGCCTCATAACCTTCAGCCTCGCCGGGAGGAAAGACTACGGCTCCTACAAGGGACCGCTCCTCTATCTGCATCAGCCCCGCGGGGTTCCAAAATACTGCCCCTGCGTCGTCGGCCACCGCGGTATAAGCGCCCCCCATGCCCAAGGCCCGAACGGCGGGGAAAGCCAGTGTTCTTACCTGAAATCCGCTCAGCAGCAACCCGATGAGCAGCAGTCTCAGCACAAAGCTTCGCCCTCTGCTAAAAGAACCCAACGTCATTGGCCTCCTTTACTGCTCCTCTTCGGGCCTGGCGCAAGACAACCTGGGTTGGTTTATATGGCAATCTTGAAATTGACGCCTAGGGTGAGGTCATCAAAGTCCTCAACAGCCGCTTTGATGCGTACCGCCGGCGACAGGAGCACATCTACTCCGAGATTAAAAGACCCTTTTACGTACTCTACAGCCAACAAGGCTGCAGGCGCTGCAAAGCCCTTCGGCCCGGAATCGACCACTACCGAATTCAGCATCTTGCTCACACCGAGAAACAACCCATCGTAGTGCCCGGTACCCACCCCTACATGACCCCGGACTCCGACACCCGCAAGCCTCTTGCTGGCCACCATGTAGAAGGAGTCATCGCACAGGCCCACCGCAACGCCGGGCAGGCTGGATCCTTCACGGGAAAGAACAACCTTGCCGTGCACCCCAAAATCACTGTGCCCGGGTCCTGCTGTCAAAAGGCCGATCTCAGCCCCCGGCAGCAACCCATAGCTTATGTTTCCGATCCCCTCGCCGTTTCGCAGGTGATAGCCAAAACTGAGTTCCCCCTGCAGCAGCACATCGGCCGTGGGGATAGTAAGTAAACCGGTAGGTCCAGTAACTGTGGTCCCGGCGGCTGCCATTGCCGAAAACACCAAGACCACTGCTGTTACCCACGCAAAGCTCAGCCACTTCTTCATTGATTTCCCTCCAAGTTGTGCCCCATCTACTGGCGCTGTTCCTAGTCGGAATTTGCCGCATCTGGCAGCCACCCGCCGCCGGAAACAAATCCACACGGACATCCTATTCGCTAGTAAGAAAGGGTTTTCCTGTTGGGGAAATCTTGACGAAATCTTCCAGCGATCCTGCCCTCTTGGAGCTGCGGCTCAGCTTTCATCTTCGGGGATCTCGTCAGCTGCTTCCAGAAGCGCTGCATCACCCTTCATCAAAGCTGCTACCTGCTTTTCCAATTCCTTCACCCGCTGCATCAGCTCAGGGACTTTCCTTTGGGCCGCTATGGCCCGCATGTTCTCCCGGTGGGGACGGGCAGGAAAACCGGATACAAAGGAACCCGGGGGAAGATCCCCTGCTACGAGGCCGCGGGCTGCAACCACGCAGTTGTCCCCGATAGTCAAGTGACCTGCTACTCCCGACTGCCCCGCCAAGGTCACCCAGTTGCCGACGGTAGCGCTGCCGGAAATGCCGCTCATGGCTACGACCAAGCAGTGCTCACCGAGCTTGACGTTGTGTCCCACCTGCACCAAGTTCCCGATTTTGGTACCCTTCCCGATAACCGTTGCCCCGCAGGTCCCCCGCTCAACGGCAGAGTTGGTGCCGATCTCCACATCATCGTGAATAATCACGGTACCGATGTGGTGCATCTTGACATGACCTGTGGGCAGCGAGACAAAGCCGAAGCCGTCATCTCCGATGACAGCACCGGCATGGATAATCACCCGGTTGCCGATCTGCACCCGCTCCCTGATACACACGCGGGGGTAGATCAGGCAGTCATCGCCGATGGTTGTGTGAGAACCAATGTAGCAGGCGGCCATCAATATGGTCCTGCTGCCGATCTTGGCCCCTGCTCCCACTATAACTCCTGGACCGATGGTCACATCATCCCCCAGCTCTGCTGTCTCGTGGATTATGGCGCTGGGGTGGATCCCTGCCGGCACATCGGCGGGCCAGGCAAACTCTTTCAAGACCTGGGCAAAGGCCAATCGGGGATTGTCCACCTTGATATGGGGCCGCCCTACATCCTTTGCCTCCTTGGGCACAATCAAAGCCGCCGCTTGGGTTGTGTCCTTGTATTTGTCCAGAACCCTGAGGTTCTCCGCAAAGCTGATATACCCCGGCTCTGCCTCGGCAATGGGACTCACCCCTTCAATCACCAGATCTGCACTGCCAACCAGCTCCCCACCTACTACCTTTGCCAAGTCCCCTAACGTTCGCACTCTCATCAATCCTCCCGGCTTCATCTGTCTTGAACATAGAAATAGCGAACCGGTATCTCCCGATTCGCCACCCAATCCGGCACTTCATCGCCCTATCGTCAGCTTCATTTCAAGGCTTTTACTACATCACTGGTTACATCCTGTCCGCCGTATCTAACAGCCTCTTTGTAGACAACTATCCCCAGATTCTTTTGCCTGGCAATGGCGCCTAGGGCTTCGTCGATTTCTTTCTCCAGCTTGCCCTCCAGTTCCTGCTTCAACTTAAGATACTCAGCCATCAGTTCTTTTTCCCGGGCTTGCCGGCCCTCTTCATCGAGGCTGGTCTTCTCCTCATCCAGCTGGGTCTGGATTTGCTTGTACTTATCTGCCAGCTGCTTCTCATAGCGCTGGGCTAGGGGACTTTCGGCTACTATCCTAGCCAGATCAACAACGCCTACATTGCTCCCCGGTGTCCTAAGCCACAAGCTGCCGGCTGCCAAAGCTGCAGCAGCGGCGATAACAACTGCTACCACTGACCACGGTACCCTTGACATTACTGAAATCTCCACCCCTCTGCAATCTCCTGGTTGGGAAGACAAAACAAGGTGAGGCTAGGCCTCACCCCGTAGTATATCCAACACTTGGTTAGTTATATCTACGCCTTGTATCTCAGCCCGATCCTCATCCAGAATCACCGAGAGCCCGCTTGCTCGGCCGACTTGAGCAGCGGCTGTCTGCAGGTCCTTCAGTATTTCTTCGTAAAGCTCATTGTACCGCGCCCAAACCGGTTCTATCTCTTCCTCTGCTCTAGCCAATTCCTGGAGATAGTGGGCTTCCAGGGCATCAACACCCTTGGTGTTCAGCTGATACTTATCCCCCAGCCCATGGGCCCAAGCCATGCCTGCAAGGCCGGTGCTGTCCTTTTCCTCCCGGCTGTCTTCCGACACAGCCCTTTCCTCAGCTTCTTCCTGAAGGGCCTTTAAACCCCTTTCTAAACGGGCCATCAAGACTCTATCATAAGCGGCGAGCTTCTCTGCAGCTGCCTCCTGGACCCGTCGAATCTCAGCCTCCAGCCTCCCATCAGCTTCGTCTTCCAGCTTTGCTAGATCAGACTCCAATTTGGCCTGGATCTGGGCGATCTCGTGGGCCAGTGCTTCTGCCTCCGCTTGGGTTAGTGACAGCATGGCAAGCTCAATCTGCCGATTGAGAATCTCCCGTTTGGCTTCCTTCTCCAGCTTTTCCGCCTGCTGGGCAAACTCTTTTCCTAAATCCTCCCTCAGCTTTTCAATTTCCTCATCCAGCTGCCGGGAAAGCTTTTCTTGGTACTCAACCCGGTCCTGCCTGGCTTCTTCTACCATCTGCTGGACAGTAGCTGCTTCGTCAAACCCAATCAGCCTTTCCAGAAAAGGAGACTTGATGCCGTCAACGGCTGCCTGACGGGCCAGCAGTTGTATATAGTCAGACCAGTTTTGTTCATAGACCAAGAGCTTTTTCTTCACAGTCTGAAGCTCCGAATACTTGGGATGAAGCTGCATTGCGGCCTTCACATTCAAGGTTCCTACAGCACCGGAAGACCGCCTATGGGCCGGCACATCCCATACCGCGGGGTGGCCCAAGAACCGACTGCCTGTGAAGGCAACCGCGATCACCAGCACCGAAATCAAGACAAACAAAAACCTGTGAGCCATAGCCGCCTCCTCGTACTGCGACATCGTCGGTGTTCTGTATCGTTTAGGCTGCTGCCTTGACCACAAATGAAAACCTCACCGGAAGAAATCTGCGGATTTTCCAGCACAAAAACATAAAACGGGCGGAAGTGACCCCGCACCCCGCCCGTTACGCAAACATTTGCAGTTGGAAAAAGTCCTCAAACTAAAACCGCTTATTACTGCAGAGCTTTTAGAACCTCATCGGTGAGGTCTATTCCACCGTATAGAATCAAGCCGTAAGTGTTGTCGAGAACTACAGTGATGCCTCGGGCATCTGCTACCTCTTGGATCATTGCACGGATTTGGAGAAGCAGCGGAGCGATGAGCTCCTGTTTCTTCTGGTCCAATACCGCCTGATATTTATCTCTCAGGGCTTGAGCCTCTTTCAGCTTTGCTTCTTCATCCGCAATCTGAAGCTTGGCAATCTCGGCATCCAATTCCTTCTGCAGCCTGTCAGTCTCCTTCGCCAACGGTTCCTGCACCGCGGGTTCCAGAAACTCCTCAATCAGCCGCTGAGAGTTCACATAACCGATGGTCGTTTTCTCCTCCGCCTTGCCCATGGAAAGAGAAGCACCCAGGGCAATCAACACGAGCAGGGCTGCTCCTCCGACGATGGCTGTGCGGTTCTTGCCGGTAAAATACTTAATCACGCTGGTTCCTCCTTTTTCAGCTACCCGACCCTAAATCAACCTGTATAATACAGCTGGGTGCATGCAAAATGCCGTGAGCACATGCACCCATTATATCAACTGGTAGGGAAAGCCGCAATGTGAATCAGGCTCTGATTTGCCCCATCTTGCCATTCTCACCGTTCACGGATTTTCCCCATAAGTGCTCACACAATTCTCCCTCTAGAAGGCCTGGCCGAGGCTGAAGTAAGCTTGGCCGCCTTCCTCACCGATACCGTAATCAAGGCGGAGAACGCCAATGGGGGTATCCAACCTCACACCGATCCCATAACCTGTATGGAGATCGCTTAACCGCATGCGCTCCGAACTGTCCCATGCATTGCCGGAATCCACAAAAACGACGCCGTGGATAATATCGGTGATGGGGAACCGGTATTCCGCATTGAATGTCAAAGCCTTTTCCCCGGTAAAATGTCCGTACTTGTAACCCCTCACCGTTTCCGAACCGCCTATAGCAAACAACTCCTGGGGAGGAGCATCCCCGCTGATAAACCCAGTGTGCACACGGAAAGCTAGAGTCTGTTTGTTGCTTCCCACCTGTATATACTTGCTCAGATCCGCCTGATACTTAGTAAAACTGTTGTCACCGCCGAGAAAGTAACCTCCTAGCTCCGCAGACAGGGTGTTTCTGAAACCAGTTGTCGGGAAGAAGGGATGATCGGTGGTGTTGGTAACTGTCTGCAAACGCAGGGTGCGGAGGTTGCCTCTTTCATCACTATCGTCTTCGTAATCCAGCTCGTAGTTCTCGATCTTCAGCCGCAGCGAAGCTTTGGTATACTCAGTAATCGGCTGTCCGATGGTGATATCACCGCCTGTGCGGTGGTAGTCGTATTTATACTCAGTGTCACCATCCCGCTTAATCCGGTCTCTGCTCAACCGGTTGTAAACGTTGAAGCCCATGAACAAACCATTTTCGTTGAGGTAGGGCTCAAAAAATCCGACATTGTAGTAGTTTCTCTTCTGACCGAACTCCCACCGGAAGTTGACCTGCTGTCCTCGGCCCAGGAAATTCTGATCAGCTACATCGATATAACCGATGAACCCTTCAGCACTGGAGTAACCTGCACCGCCGGTGAATACACCGGTTTTTCGCTCAGTCACGGTCACTACGAGATTTACCTTATCGGGATCATCGGTATCCTGAAGGTCTCGGGCCACCTCGTCGAAGTAACCCAGCATCAAGACCCGCCTCAGACCCTGGTTCAAAGCATTAATATCCAGTACATCGCCGGGTTTGATTTTCAACTCCCTGGTGATGACATGATCCTTGGTCTTGTTGTTTCCCTTGATAATCACATCAGCAATCCGGGTCTCATTGATGATGATTCTCACTTCGCCAGCCTCATTGAGCACCACATCGTGAACCCGTACTGGTATTCCGTAATCCTCGTAGGATTTTTGCACCAATATCTGGACATCTTCCCGCAGTTCTTCTAGGTTCAGCACCCTTCCCGGGCGGGTGGTCATATATCTCCGCAGCTCATTGATGGGCAGTACGTCGTTGACTATGTCCACCCTCGTGACAACGGGATTCTCCACTACGGTAAAGACCACTGCCAGCCCTTTGGGGCTCTCAGCAAAGTTGGCCCTTACATCGAAGAAATAGCCCGTATTGGCTATGGCCTGCAAATCGCTGCGGACCTTGTCCTCGCTTACAGGTTCGCCAACCTTAGTCTTGGTGATAGCTTTCTCAATCACCGACATGTCGACCCGGTTATACCCTTCGATGATGATCTCTGCCACCGGCGGGTATTGGCTGCCCTCCTCTTCGGCTAAGCCGAGCCCGGACAGCCCCAGCACCAGGCAGAGACTGATGATTATCACCGCTGCATGCCTTCTCCTTCGCAATCCCTTTGCCCTCCTCACACAACTTCCGCCTGTGTCCCCAGCGAGACTCCCATTCCATTACTCCCTCGTTATTTCGACCAGCCGTCTTGTGAATCCTTCCCAAACACCAGAGCAATTGGTGTTAGGACTGGCGACATTCACCTTATCTGCCAACGGCCCCGGCACCTTCTAAAAGGCAATCCGCATCTCCAGGCCCAGCTTGTACTCATCATCCCCATTCCATGTGGTATTAAGGCGCAGATTCTCGCTGAGCTTGTAGTCAACACGCCACTCATACTCCCATTGGGGGTAGACAGTCTGCGTATAGCCCAAGAAGATGCCCTCTGAGATATACTTGCCGAGCTCCAGTTTCACCTTTCCGCCGCCCAGACCGGGCTCCAGCTGGAACTCGTCTAGCCCCAATGCCGCCTCCAGCTGCCGCTCCAGATTCCCCAAGAGGTGGAGTTCCAGCTGTCCTCCCAAGAGCCTCCCCATTTCCCGCTGAATGGCTGCAGCCAACCCGTCATCCAGAACAGTGTTAACCGCATGGGGAATACCCAGCATGCTGAGGAGCTCATCTTGGGAAAAGCCGGCATCGGACACAAGGGTGGGATCCATGTGATCAGCCGGCCCCTGCAGGATTAAGGTCACTGAATGTCCCATAACCTCACCTGCACCCTCAAGGTAGACATTGGGGACGAACCCTTGGTAAGGCGAGAATTCCGCCCAGCCTTCGACTATTCTAAAGGGGGTACCCAAGTAGACTATCCTGCCCGCCTCTATCTCCATCCGGCCCTGGAAATGGGGATCTCTAGCACTGCCGCTGATGTGGAGAGCACCGAGGGCAGTTAGGTCCACCATACCCATGCCGGTCACCTTAAGGCTGTCAGCAACCTCTACATCCACTGCCAGCGGCAGGTTCAGCGGCACAAGGTCTGAGCTGGTTAAATCACCGGTGCTCCCTAACTTGCTGAGGTCAAGGCTGCCTTTCTGCAGACACAGCCTGCCCCTGAGCACCGGATGCGGCCAAGTGCCGATCAAGGAGATATCTCCCTGCAGTTTCCCAGCTAGAGGACCTGAACTATACGCCACCTCCGAAACCTTCCCAGACAGTTCGATAATGGGCTCTAGTGGGTTTTTTAAGGAGACAGTGCCTGCCGCCGTGATTGCTCCGCCATCGGCCTTCTCTAGGACTAGGCTCTTAACCCTGAGCTCCCTATCCTGCAGCGCAACCTCTGCCTTTCCTGAGAAAGCTGAACCCCACGCCTCAGCCTCGGTGATGGCAAAGCTCCCTTCTCCCTGTAAACCCCGGGAGCTTCCGGAGAAGCGAATGTCCGCCTCCAGCTTGCCTTCAATAGAATCCACGTATGTTCCAAAGTGCCCGACGAAATCCTGTAAAGAATCGATCTTACAGCGGATTGAACCTCTGCAGCTTCCATCAGGGTTAATCGAAACTGTACCACTAGCTGCCTCTCCCGCCCGAGCTGCCTGCCAATCAGCCTCGAGCTGCGAGGGGTTGTCCCCTGGATGAAGATGGATCTCGACATCTAAGTCTTCCCAATGCTGAAAGGCAGCCGCCGGCAGCGAAAGGTCCCACGCTTTGGTTATTGTAGCAATTCCTGTCGGTTTTATACCTTCAAGGGTGAGATGCACATCGTAGTCTGCCACAGGTCCAGCTGCCGCTACCCCTCGGCCAGAGATGCGGCTTCCCAATATCTCTCCTCGGAACATGGGGAATTGCAGCATCTGTCCGTCAAAGCTCACAGCTCCGCCCAATTGGCCAAGAAGCACGCCTTTATGGGTAAGCTGGGAAATGTCAAAATCCCCTTCCCAGCTGAACCGCTGTTTTTGGCCTGTTATTCGCCAATGGGCGTCAATTGTGCCGCCAAGTGATTCCAGGCTGGCGGCAATCCCTGGTGCCAACCCCTGGAGCATTGGATCCAGCAGGGAGAGCAACTGGGCAAGATCCAGATTCTCCCCGACCAGAGAAAGGTCCAAGTGCCCTGCTTCCCCGCCGTCGAAACGGCCTGTCACCATCAAACTGCTGCTCCCTGTGCTGAGTAAGAGGGCGACATTGACCTCACCCCCGGTCTCTGTATCGGAGATCACTTCCCCCTGAAGACTTAGGCGGTGGTTTTCCCAATCAAACTGCAGGTGTTCAACTTCCACGCTGCTCCCCTGGCATGTCCCTCCATCAATACCCAAGAACAGCGTCCCCGAGATACTCTCCAAAGCAATCGGCCGGCGCAAGCCGCCGTCAGTGTATGTTAGCCTGCCGTCATCGATGATAAGCTCTACACCGTCATATCCTAGTACTGAGGAGGCCCTCCCTTCTTTACCCGCAAGCAGCGGTGGAAGAGAGCCCTTTATCTCAATCTCGGGGCGATAGATTTCAACGGTCAGCGAACTTATCTTTCTACCCCAAAGGTACTGCCATAGGTCAAACCCCACACTAATCCTAGGAATGTAAAGTGATAAGCTCCGCTCTCGTCCGCTGCGCTCCGATGCTTCTGTTTCCTCCTTGTTATCGCTGAAAGGCTGGGTGCTGGCAATGTTTTCCAGCAGCACGCGGTTAAAAGACAGGAAGGATACTCTTTCGATCTGCACCGTCTGACCGAAGATCTCACTGAGGAACTCCTCTGCCTTCTCATGTGTAATTGCAGTGAGAGGATTGCGGCTCCTGAGGCCGTTTCCTGCCAAGAAAACAGCCGACAGCAAGACCAAGCCCATCAAGCCTGCTGCAATAACAGCAATCACGACTGCTCTCTTTCTCAAAGACATTGCGGAGAAGCCTCCCTCCCGAGGTATCCTTTGTATTTCTCGGAAGAGAACAGCCATCCTGCAGGTTAATTCTTCCAGGCTCTACAGACTACGAAGACAATCAAAGCATTATCTCTCCCGAACCAAAAACCCCGGAAGCGTTAAGCCTCCGGGGTACTGACACCGCCTCAATTGTCCATTACTCCACCGGAATCAGCCCCTGCCGAATCCGGCTTGCCTCCATCTCTTCCTCCAGTTCTCCCTCGCTGTCAGCAGATTCCTCAGTTTCACCGCTGTCGGAGATGGCAATTTCGAAGGTGGTCTGCCCTTCGATGACATACCGGGTGGGGAGAGTCACCCGTACAGGCTCTGTCTCATCCTGGTTCCAGCCGACACTTCCACCAATCCTAGCACTCTCTATTCGCCCGGAATCTTCGTCGGTGGAAGCGGATTCCGTCTCCTCGGCCTCGCCTTCTGAGGGCGGTCCACTTTCTTCCGCCGAAGGCAGCACATAGGCATCATAGTAAGGGATGTATTCCATAACAATCTCGTTGTTTTTCTCCCGCTTGAGAATTGTCTCCAGCAGCTTCTCAAAACTGTCGGCGCTGCTGGGAGGCCCCACGGGCTCTAGGTCAATAGCATCCTCTTGTTCTTTGGAGTCTTCGTGGAATGGAGCTAGATCCAAGTAAGGATAGCCTAAACCTCCACCCCGTACAGTGACATGGATGGCCCCCGGCTGCGCTGTGTCGGGGATAGGAAGCCGCAAAATCTTCGTCTCCCTCTGCCCCCGATAGGGCCGGATCACGACCTCTACATCAACCATTTCACCGGCACGGGCTTGTGCCACCGTAGGAGTCGCCTTTTCAATAACCGCTGTCCGCCGCTCCTGCTCTACCTGGGCTGTGACTTCCAAGGTCTTAACCTTTACTTCTTGAAACTCATTGTTCACTAGAATCTGCAGTGTTTCCAGCAGCTCTGCCAAGGAGACAGCCGAAATGTCCAGGGGGCTGTAGAACATATTATCTCTGACTATGGGCCCAGGAAACCCTTCCCCGGCAATCTTAAAGACGAGCCGGGAAGTACCGGGGCCGATGCGGTCAATTCCTTGGTCAAGGCCCTGCAGGGCTGCTGAAGAAACCAAAGAAAGAAGGAGTCCAGGTTCATTGGCAATCTCCGCTTGCAGCTCTTTGGTTGTTCCCAAATTCCGATCCGTCACCTTGACTATGAGGTCAATGGTCTCCGGCGGCCGGCCGATATATCCTCCTACACCGGCACCCCGATCCTGGGTGATGGTTCCTACGGTTTTCATCGGTGCCCCCAGTTTGAACGGCATGGAGAGGCTGTTGACCGTGGTGTAAATATAGGCTGTGCTGGCCATTAGGTTCACGCTGCCTCGGTTCAAAAAGGGGTGGCCAAAACCTACAAACCGGCTGCCGTCGACATAAGTTACAGTTCCCAACGAGGTAACCTGCACGTCTCCGGTGACGAGCTGAACTGCCAAGGCTGCTCCCGGCTCCAGGTCAACATCTTCAACATTGATTCCCGCTAGAGCGCCGGGTACGGCCACTGTCTCTACCCCGAACGGCTTGAAGGAAGCTGCCAGCTCTTTGCGGGCTCTGGGACCCATCCCGCCAACCAAGAGCGGTGCCGACGCCGGTGTTACGCAAAGCCGGCCGTTATCATAGGTCACTGTATCTCCAGCATCGCTCTCCCAGGCAATATAGATTTCCTCAATGGGGTAGCCTGCCACCAGCCGAGCTTCTGCATCGGCCCAGGTCCATCGACCCGAGGGCAGCTGCAGGGCTGTTTCAGTTCTATCATATTTAAGTATTTCCAGCATGGGCCCGATGGGAGTTACCAGCCCCAAGCGGCGGTCTGTAAAGCTGAATGTATAGCTGATGGCGCCCAAGAGCTTACCGTCAACATAAACTGGGCTGCCGCTCATACCGGAAGCAATGCCGCCCATGCGGTCGATCACATCACCGCTCACCTGCACCAGAACCAGCTGGCTGACATTCTGTTCGCCTTGGAGCACCCCCAGCACTTCTACGTGGAATTCTTCAATGGTGGTGCCTTTGGCCACAGTCTTTCCAATACCCTTCATGCCAGGACGCAGTTCTTCCAGGGGGAAGGGTATCACCGATTGAATGCTGGTTTGCCCTGTGGACGCCTCAACGGCAAACCCCAGATTTTCACCTAAGGTGAAAAGCGTTAACAGCGCCAAGGCAAGTACTAGTGCGCAATACCTACTCGATCTTTTCAAGAACAAAACCTCGCCTTCTGCACATACGAACTGATCCCGCATCTCCCTGTTTTGCAATTCTGTCCATGGGATTATCTCTACTCCGCGTCTGACCAAACCAGCAAAGCGTTGCTTACCGGCCTCGGTGTGCCATCTGAAGGTGCATTTAGTACTATCCCTCGCACCACCATAGTGGACGAACCACCGCCATCGAGGTTCATAGCGTCAACGGCACCGAGCTGACGCATCAGCTCTGCCAGTTCCTCCAGAGTCATGCCGATGCTGATGTTGCTCTGCCGTCCGTTGACGGTGACAAGAAGCAGCTCGCCGGATGCAGTAACGCCTAAAGCAGTGCGGGGCGCCCTTCCCCGGGTGATATCCGCCTGAAATCTTTCTTCTTGACCCGTGACATCGATCTCGCCATTTCTCAAAAGCCGCGGCCCTCCGCCGATGGCGTGAACAACGCCTTCCTGGAGCCAATCAGGTGTAAGCCTCCAGTCGGCTTCTATATAATCTCCAATTTCCAAGTTTCGTAACCACTGGCCCGCACTTCCATGACCCGACAAAACATATCCGTTTTCGGGGATGGCGCTGTTTCCCTGTCCTACCCCTACCACCCTATTCCCTTCTACTGATACTTCCCAGCCGTAGTTATTAGTCCCGGTAGTCGGACCGTTTTCTGGGGTATATACGATCAACTCGTCGGCATAGCGGATCCGGTTAATCCCATCGATGGGACGGATATCTTCCACGAACCCCCCGCTGTTCAAGTCATAGGCGATTCGCTTTACCTCCCCGACAACAGTGACATTGTCTATCCGCACAGTCCCGTCAGCCCAGAAACCTGCGGCAGTGCGGTTGAAGTACGGCGGGCTGATAAGCTTGCCGTCAATAACCACAAATCCCAAAGGACGGCCGTTGGCGGCAAAATAAACACCATTAACTCCGGCGATGGCTCCGTATTGGGCTGCCAGCTCATGGACCATCTTTCTGCCTTGATCGGCCATCACAGGAGCAACCCTGAGTCCCGGGTGCTGGAGATTGACTCGCATATAATTCACGAACAGCGGACCCTGGAGAGTATCTTTCCGCCAGTGTCCGTAGGCCAACCCTGGAGCAATAAAGGTTTCAAACCCCTGGCGGAATTCCTTCTTGGCTTCAATAAGCAGTCTGGTACCTCCTCTTACCCGAAAAGCCACAGGCTCAGGTATCTTGTGCCGCAGAGAAAGAACGATCCGAAGGCCTCCCTTTTCACCGTCCAGTAGATGGTCCACGCTAACCCGGTATAGTACAGAATCATTAATTTCTACATCGCCGTAGAAATTCCCGCCATCCACTCCCGGCAGTTCCACAACGATCTGGTTGTCTGCTTCAGAGTAAGTCATATCGTAGGAGACGGGGTGATTGAGCTTGAGGTCCAAGATGATCTTGTCATCGGTGGTATAGTATTGGCATTCCTCCAGAATGATACCGCCATCTAGGGAAATCCCTTGAGCCAAAGCATTCCCCCAGGCTCCTGGATACAGATACAGGCTAAGGAGCAACAGAGCAAGCAAGAGCTTCCCTGCGGCTGGCCGTGTTCTAGACACGAAACCGAGATTCCTATATGCCCAGCGATTCACTCCACCGCCCCCTTCAGGTCTCTATGAAAGTTCCTTATTTATACGGACAAATCCTGCTGAAAGGGATGCAGGTTGGCGGCTCCTTCCCTTTGCTGCATCACAAAAAAACAGGATGGGCAGCAGTCCCATCCCGCTTCAAGAAAAATGCAGAGCCCGTCAGGAGTCCATCAGACTCCCGCACCTGGCTTCTTAGCCTTTTCTTTTTCCTCCAACGACTGGACAAGTTGGTCATAAAGGGCCTTAGCCAGACCCATTTCACCGGTCTCAGCCATTACCTTGGCCAGTTCCTCATCCAGCAGACCTTGAAACACCTCTTCAGCTTGACTCATTTTCAGTATCCCTTGATCCCGAGGTACCGTGCGCTGCATGGCAGACAGCATCTGCTGCAGGAAAATTGCCTCCAGTTCTTGGGAGGCCTGCCAGAGCTGCTTCTTTTGCCTTTCCAGATTTGCTGACTGTGCGCTTCCTTCTGTCTCCGCTGAAGCGGCCTTTCTCTGCACTGCATCCAGCCGCGCATCCAGTCTCCTGGCTGACGCGGCATCTAAGGCACCTTGAAACTGCTGAGCAAAACTGCCTGCGGCGGTCTGTGCCTTGCCTGTCTCCTTCGACGGCAGCTGACCGGCATCCAGCGGATTGGCGGGCGGCAGATTGTGTATCTTCATCTTGTACCGAGTCCCCAAGGCTGCAGGGGACCCGCTGCCTCCTTCCTCAGGAGCCCGTCAAATGATCTCCAGCTCCCCGTAGAGGGCTCCCGCTTCCTTGATTGCCTGCAGAATGGCTATAATGTCCCGCGGTGTTGCTCCCACAGCGTTCAAGACATTCACCAAATCTCCTATGGTGGTTGTACCGGGCAGCACCATCAGTCGGCCGCCTTCTTCTTCTACCCTCAGAGAGCTTGTCCTGGTAACAACTGTTTCCCCGCCTGAGAAAGACGGCGGCTGTGATACCGTCGACTCTTCCCTGATGCTCACCCGCAGGTTGCCGTGGGCCACGGCCACCGTCGCTACTCGCACCGATTGACCGATGACTACGGTGCCCGTTCTCTCATTGATTACCACCCGTCCCACCGTGTCCGGCGCAACTTCAATCTCCTCCACCTCTGCCAAGAAAGCGATCACATTCTGCCGGTAGGCAGGAGGTATGTTGAGGGTGACGGTGCTGCTGTCCCGAGCCCAAGCGGTATTGGAGCCAAAGCGGTTGTTGATTTCCTCCGCCGTCCGGTACGCCGTGGTGAAATCTCCGCTGTGAAGGACCAGATTCAACTTCCAGTCGTCAATGGGAAGAGTTTCTCCCCAGACCTCACGCTCCACGATAGCGATCCCCGGCCCCCGGGCGATGGTGGGATGATTGGTCTGACTCTGGCTGCCTCTGCTGCGGACGTTGAAACCGCCAATAGACAGCGGTCCCTGGGCCACTGCGTATACCTGATTATCTGCTCCCCGCAAAGGTGTCTGGAGCAAATAACCTCCTTGGAGGCTCTTCGCATCGCCAATGGACGATACCGTGACATCGAGTCTATCGCCGACCCGGGCAAAGGGAGGCAGGTTGGCCGTCACCATCACCGCCGCCACGTTCCTTGTCCTCAGGTCAGCAGCATCGATATCTATTCCAAATCTGGCGAGCATGTTGGCAACCATCCGAATGGCCACTCCGCGAGAGTCGCCGGTGCCGTCCAGGCCTACAACCAACCCCAGGCCAGTCAGCTGGTTCTCCCGCACACCGTCAAAACGGGCTATATCCTTTACTCTCACCGTAGGCTGCGCGTAAAATACGGTTTCCTGAGGGGATTCAACGACGACTGCAGGTTCCTCGATTCCCGTCTCAATCTCCAACCCATCAGCTGCAGCCCCAGCCGATGAGTAGGCCAGGACGCTGCATAGAGTCAGCAAGAAAACCCATTTTGTTAACGGAGCTCGACATGTCATAATCGTTATCCCACCTTCCCCTGTATCCGGCGGCAGGCTGTCAGAAAATCCAGTTGAGGATCCGGGTCAGTATCCCCGGCTCATCCTTTCCCCCCAAAATGCCTGAGCCTTGATAGGAAATGGTAGCATCTGCTATATACGTAGATAGAATGGTGTTATCCGGTGCAATGTCCTGGGGTCGAATAACCCCCCGCACGGTGATCTCCTGGGTTTCGTTATTTACTATCAAGCTCTGTGTCCCTTCGATAACTAAATTGCCGTTGGGCAGAACATCCACCACCCGGCTGGTCATCCTGGCGGAAAGACTGCCCCCCTGTTGATTCTTCCCGCCAACAGTACGGCCGCTGCTGCCGCCGACTTTAGCCAGCGGGATGAAATCCAGGATTCCCAGGCCCGGTCCGAATTCTGTCGATGCGTCCTTGCCGGTGGTAATCTCGGTGGATTGGCTTGCCTGGGTTCTCTCTACGATGATGATGGTTACCAAATCTCCAATTTTACGGGCCTTAGTATCTGAAAAGATGGAATCTTGTCCGTCCTGCCAAAGGGAAGCAGCGTGAGCACCTACCGCCAAGGACAAAACCAGTATCACAGCAAATCCTGGGCAGCGGAGCCAGTTCAAAATTCTCCCTCTGCATCTACCCATCAGCCTGTCGGCCCTCCTTTCCGAAATCGACAAACTAGGCCAACGGGTCCCGCTGAAAGTGCAAATAAACAAAGTCAAGACCTATTTGCCCGGGTTGAGATCCAAACGCACAACGCCTTTATCCACAACTTGAGCAACGATTATTTTCCGGGAGTCTACGTTTTCTACCCGAATCAAATCCCCCAGTTTCCCACTCTGGCGGGCTCTTCCCAGTGCTTCGACTCTAATGGCTCCTGACACAACTTCGATGACAACCGGGTCTCCCGCCCTCACTAGGATGGGCAGGTCAACCCCACTCCCTGCCGTCACATCCAGCGGCTCATCTAGGGCAGGAGACGCTCCCGCTGCGCCTCGGCCGTCTTGATTCTGGGCAAAATCAGCATTCACCTCTAGACCAGCAGCCGCCGCTATCTGGCGGGGCTGCAGCTGAACCCGCACCCGGGTCGTTTGATACCAATGACCGTCGACATAGACCCTGACTGATACCTGATAGCTGCCCGGTGTAGGAGGTACGGAATCTATGCGCAGCTCCAGCTCTCCGGCCGGCACAACCAAAGGCAGCCCGCCGACAGCCTGCACACCAATTTCAAAGCCGTCCTTCATGTTCTCCTTGAGGTATTCCCAGACTGCCGCCATCACCATCTCTTCCGTGACAGTCTGAGAAGCGGCAGTTACCAGCACTTCTCCTTCCGGAGGAGGGACAATCACCACTGTACTGGGGTGAATTCCCGCTTGCCGGAGGCGGACCTCAACAATACCCACATTGATCTTCCGGGACTTACCGGGAAGGGGAGCCCGTCCCACAGATATCCGGGCCAGATCCTGATTCAACCCGCCGCTGCCTTCCTCTAGGTGATATTGAATCTCAGCTATATCCCCCAGGAGAATATCTAGTCCCTGGACCTCGGCGCTGGACCGCAGAGTAATCGTAGCCTTAGGCAGCACGGCAGCAGCTAGGGGACACGAAGCCCCCACTCCTACAGCAAGCAGTACTGCAGCCAGCAGCACACCCAACCCCTTTATCCAAGGAGCTTTAAGGCTCTTGCCGCCGTGTTCTGCCCTGCCCACTTTCTTCCCTCCTAACCTGCACTTCTCTTCGCCTGGGCCTGCTCATTAACGCCGCAAGTTGTTGGCTGTCTGCAGCATATCGTCAGAGGCCTGAATAGCTTTGGAATTGGTTTCATAAGCCCGCTGGGCCACGATCATGTTCACCATTTCTTCAACTACCTGCACGTTAGACATCTCGACATAGCCTTGGGCGATGGAACCAAAACCATCAAGGCCGGGAGTACCTACGATAGGCTCCCCCGAAGAGGCTGTCTGAGCAAGGAGATTCCTGCCCATGCTCTTTAGGCCTGCGGGATTTACAAACCGCGCCAGCTGAATCTGCCCTACATTAATAGGTTCATTGCTTCCGGCGGTCAAGACCGATACCGTACCGTCAGTACCGATATTGATACTCAGCGCATCTTCAGGGATCGTAACTTCTGGAAATAAGGGGAAACCATCGGAGGTGACGATACGCCCTTCGCCATCCCGTTTGAAGGAACCGTCCCGTGTATAGGCGATGGTGCCGTCGGGCATCATAACCTGGAAGAAACCGTCTCCCTCGATGACCAGGTCAAGGGGGTTATCGGTCTGGCGGAATCCAACTTGGGTGAAGATTTTCTGGGTGGCTACCGGCCGCACGCCGTGACCCAGCTCTATACCGGTGGGAATCTGGGCACCAGCATTGACGGGAGTGCCCGCGTAGCGAACCGTTTGATAAAGCAGATCCTGAAAATCTACCCGGCTCTTCTTGAAGCCTGTGGTGTTTACGTTAGCCAGGTTATTGGCAATAGTATCAATGTTAAACTGCTGACTAGTCATCCCAGACGCGGCAGTCCACAGAGAACGCATCATAAACTTGTCCTCCTCCGTGCCGCACCACTGGGGAAACAACCTG
This sequence comes from Bacillota bacterium, assembly GCA_012839845.1. Lineage (GTDB taxonomy): Bacteria > Bacillota > Limnochordia > DTU087 > DTU087 > DTU087. The sequence continues at coordinate 21,648 of DUMM01000070.1, forward strand.
CCATGAGCTGCTTCCGTCGTTCTGCAGCTCTGGGCCCCTGCCTTGCAGTCCAGCCCTTATTTTCCCCTATAGTGCAGCATTATTTGTGATTATAGTACTCATACTAAACGCTCAGGTCATTTACCAATTTCCCCAAGGTATCGTCGGCGGCTCTAACCGCCCTCTGGTTGGCTTCATATGCCCGCTGGACATTGATCATCTTCACCAGTTCGGTGACGATGTTGACATTGGACTGCTCCAGCTGGCCTTGCAGGACTGTAAACTCCTCCGGCGCGTAAGCACCAGCTTCCGGCGGTGCAATGAAGTACTGTCCCGCCTCCCGCTGCAGCAGCCGTGGATCGGCAAAAGCGGTAATGGACAGCCTGTCTACTAACGTGCCGTCTACATAAACGTAGCCGTCCTGGTCGATCACTACCTGAGTACCGCGAATGTAAATCGGCCCCTGAGCCCCCAGCACTGGGTTGCCGCTTCTATCCACCAATTGACCACCGGCAGTGAGCTGGAAAGAACCGTTTCTCGTATAGCGAAGACCGTTCTCTGTAGCGATGGTGAAGAAAATCTCCGGCTCCAAAAGCGCAACATCCAGGGGGTTATCGGTGTGACGCAGCGGCCCGACGTTAAATTTGGTGTACGTCCCATCCAGGGTAACCCCTATTCCCAGCTGCCCGATATTGGCCCGCTGCACCCTGCTGGGATAGCCCATCCTCTCCACCCGCTGAATCAGCAAAGTAGGAAAGGCCCGCTGTATGGTGTCCGCTGCTCGGAAACCAGGCGTGCTGGCATTGGCCAGGTTGTTGGCCGTCACATCCATTTGGTGCAGTCCAACAAGCATGCCGGTTGCTCCAGTGTAAAGGCCCCTCAGCAGCGCCTCCACCTCCTTTCCTCAAAGATGGCCGGTGTCCAACAATGTGCTTGTCCAACCTGCTATGCAGCTGCTGCCTTGGCCGCAGCTTTTTCAAATGCCCCTGGCTGCGGGGCTTGTCTCAGCAGTATCCTTGTACTTCTACACTGATGTGAAAACTCCTTCCTTTTTCTGGGCAAAGGGAGACCGTTATTGGGTATTTTTTCCACACTCTCAGGAAACACGTTTTTTTCTGTATTTTTTCCTGGTGGCTTCCCCTCCCCTAATGTGCCGCTCTGCTTTGTTGATCTCCAAGACTTTCTTTACCTGGGCGGCCAGCTCCTCGTTGACGCGGGGCAAACGTTCTGTCACATCTTTATGTACCGTGCTTTTGCTCACGCCAAACACGCGGGCTGCCTGCCGCACAGTAGCTTTGGTATCAATTATATAAGTACCGATTTCCAGCACGCGCTTGCGGATATAGTCCTTCATACCCCGGTCCCCCCAAACGGCTTGTTAGTTCATGTATATGCGTGGAGATCCGGGATATAACCGATGAGAAAAAGGGGTAAATAAGGCGAGGCCCCCAAGCTTACGAGCTCAAGAAACCTCGCCCAATTTCCGTTTACCTGAACATCCCCTAATTGTCCGCAAATCACTTATATGCCTGCTGCATCAAGCCGTGTTCTCGCACCTCTTCTTGGGAAGAGACATATCTTTACCCTGCCATTCCCTGACGGTTGCTGCCGCCAGCCTAAGTTCTGCTCCTACGCCTCAGGCGGCGGTGAAAGTCAAGGTAGGTACATACGGGGGTCCAAGGGCGTGTCCCCGTGGCGGATCTCAAACAGCAGGCGTCCGGTTTGGCCGCTGGTTCCCGGTCCTGTCGTACCTATGACCTGCCCCCTCCTGACCACAGTCCCTTCTCTCACCAAAAGCTGGGACAAGCCCCGGTAGGTAGTCTCCCATCCATCGCCGTGATCTACAGTCACTGACAATCCCTCAGTTCGCTGGCTTTGAACCTGCCGCGCCCGGCCGTCCATCACGGCGGCAACTTGAGCATTGGGAGCGGTGGTAAGTTCAATGCCCGGGTGAAACCGCCAATCACGATATACAGGATGCCTCACCCATCCATAACCTACAGCCACCTGCCCAGAAACAGGCCAGATCATATTGGCGGGATTAACCTGGGGGCGAGCGGTGGCGCCGTCTGCTTCGCCCGGCAAGTGCTGCCGCGAGCCCACCGCAGCGGCCAGAGCCTCGATCTCTTCGTCTGGAGAAACTGACCCGCGGCCGGCAAAAAGCTCGTCGGCCGGCGGACCGAGGGTTATGTGCCCGGAAAGTCTGAGTTCAGTCTCCTCCTTAACAGCAGCTGTTTCCTCCCGTTTTTCATCCACGGGCTCCGGCATTGTCGCACTCAGATCCAAAGCGATCTCCTGCTCCAGACTGGGCCGCCCCCAAGGTTGGCGAAGGGAATACATTCTATATGAATAGTTGACCAGCCCAGCGGCCATTACCGAGAAGACAGCCACAACTGCCAGCCGGACAAAGCCCTTGGCGACCATTTTTCTGCCCGATGTTTGCCACCAAAGGCTTAGCCTAGAACGCATGCTGCCAGCAAGGGCACGGAAGAGACCCCCTACAGCCCCTGCCCAGCTGGACGCTGTCATCACTATGAGCCTTCCGAACCCAGTTGTATTTGAACTGCTCACCTTTTTCCGCTGCTCATTCATACCTACCACCTCGTGACTAGCTTTCCCAGAAAAACTTCCCATATTCCCATTTAGCTGCCAACGCTTAAAATTAACCGCCCCCGGTCTTCACCTAAGGGAAGAAAGCTGAGGGTGAAGGAGACCTCCTGTCTTCTACCCGGAGTAAGGTCTGAAGTTGCCCCCCGCAGGTTCACTGCTGAACCTCTTCTACTCACTTCCAGGTCCCTTAACCGCCACTGCTGCACCCAGTTCTCAGGGCCTGCACCTTTCTGACATAGAGCAGTCCCTTCCACCTCCAGACGGGTGCCGGTCACTCTGCCAAATCGGGATGCCAAAAGGTGCAGTTCTCTGCTGATGTCTTTAACCCGCGCCTCTGAACCCCAACAGGCGGTTTCAATATCTAAGGTCACTGAGCCGCCGTTCTTAATCCGACCGCTAATGGTATGCTGGCGGCCCCTGCGGTCGGAAGCTGTCCAGTTGAGTACCCTCCCTTCATCGGTTATCCTGGCATCCATAGTGCCGTCCTCAGGAGAAATCCCCAGCAAGCGTCCGGCCCTGATTACTACTGGCTTCAGTTCCGCGAAGTTGGCTGCAGAAGGAAGCTCGGCAGTGACCCCCACCATCAGGTAATAAACATTAAGGTCCACCTGCTGGATAAAGGACTCTACTGGGTGAGCGAGGATCTGTTTCTCCTCTACCAGATAGCATTCAAAGCAAAAGAGCAGCAAAACACCCCAGACAAGTGCCATCTTAATGAACATCCGGCGGCAGAAACGGCCAATACTCTCCTCCCCCGACGGCGGCAGGCTTTCCTCATAGTCCAGTTCTTCTTCAACAAAGAGCTCATCCTGCACTCCCATCCCCCTCCAACCATCAGTGTGGTTGGTAGGGAAGCCAATTATTCACACGCAGAGACAAGAAAAGCGCTAAGGATAGCATTACCTGATGAGTTGTAACGTAAGCGTCAAAGCTAGTACACCTACCCCCTCCCTTCCGATGATGGGATAATAAATCCATCACGGCAAGGGAGTTGGTTTGTATGACTGAGAAAAGCAAACAAGAATTATGGGCGGAGCGCATAGA
>DUMM01000071.1 GCA_012839845.1 Bacillota bacterium
GGACATGACGGAATACCATGAATGGAAAAAACAACAGCAACAAGCAAAAAAAGTAAGTAAGGTTACCCCAATACGCTGAGTTCATCTAACCGAGGGATTTTACACACACTTATGGACTTGATCCAAAATTCCTCGCTGAAGATGGTGCTATCCTGTTCATACCGCTGAATGAGAAAGGAGAAATCTTCTATTGCTGTCTGGGTGCGGTAAAAGTACTCCTCCGGCAGGCGATAGGCAACATAGCCCCTTAGTATCCGAACGGGTACCAGATCCCCATAGGCAGCAGCAGTTCGGTCAAGGATTTTAAGACCCCGCAGTGCCTTTACGACCCGCTCTTGAGGATCTATGCTGTCCCGCCCTACAAGGGCCAGGGCACTGCCGTAATAGGCTTGGGCGAGGGGATGATCCGGCTGCATCTGCAGAGCTTGCTCCAGCCACTTGAGAGCTTCTTGACTTGCTCCGGCCTTGCCCTGGACCGCAAGGTCATGCAGCTCAACCCCCCTTGCCATGATCTCCTCAAAGGTTGCGTCCACAGCCATCTGCCGTACTCTCCTTCGCTGATTAACCGTTTCCGCGCATCGCATTACTTTGACCAGCATCAGTCACATGCTATGTAAGCTCATCACAGGCAGCAATCCACTTCTGCTCTCAAGTGATGGGAAAGCGGTGAATTGAGATCAATGCCTCAAGGAAACAAGCGGCCCGGGAATTCTCCCTTGAAATGGCAATAATGACGGCACCTTCCCATTGCCGGCCAAAGGATTCACAATATGCTGTAATGCATCCAAGCCAAAGAAAGGGGGATTGATGGATGGCCCGCGACATCACGGCCTTGGCTGAAGAGCTCAGGGCAAAGATTCAGAGCCTAACCCAGTCGACTCCTGACCCAGGGGCCATTGGGGGTGCTGTGCAGGAGTTTGTATCTCGTTTCGTAGAGGCAGTAGAGTCCGGCGAAGGCCGACGCCGACGCAGAAGAAGAGATCGGTAACGCCTACCATAGAGTCGGTAGACAACCCCGCAAAAGCGCTGGGCCGTGCCCGCAGGATACAGGCACGGCCCCGTTTTGCACTCTGTCCCTTCACACGCTCAGGTTCCATCTACACACATTCAGTTCATGACAACCTAAAACCCTCTTTGCCCGCTCACCGGCCCCTTCCATCCGACCAAGGCACTTCACCTACCGCGGAAAGACCATTAAGCAAAGACCAGCTTTAAGCTAGCAATCCTGGCTGCTCCCACTGGGAAGACGACTTTCCTGCCCTGGATCTCTGGCTTCGGCAAGCCGGCAATGGGCTTCTCGTTAATATCTACCAAGACTGCCTCCTCAATTTCGCGGCAGAATATCAGGGCTGCAGTGGTATCCCGGCCTTCTGTTTCATACAGCCGGATCAGCATTTCCTTGCCCTCGGCATCCTCCGGTACCTTAACAGCAGAAACCGCAACGGTGCCAGCTTCCAGCTGAATAAACCCATGCACCAAAGGCCAGCTGCCGCCTGTCTGCGGGCGGCTGGATATTACCGTCAATGGGTGGTTGTAGTCGTAGGCCTGCTGGATCAGTTCCTGCTTCAGTGAAGCAGCGGGCACCGCGCACAGACCCAGCCGGAAGTGGTGGAAGCCGATATCGGGATATCGGTCGGGGTCATAGGAGCCCCGAATGAGGCTTACAGCTAGAGCATCGTTGTTTCCCCTAAAGCCGTATTTGGAATCCGTGACCAGCATCAGCTGACTGCCGCTGCCACCTTCCGGAAGACCGACCATGAAGCTGTTCCCAGGCACATCCAGATCCATGGGTTGGCGGTCGATGGTGCCGAAGGGCACATCGTATCTATAGCCGGCGCACTGATAGCTGACAGGTGCGTAGAAATTGAGCTGCGGTATGTTTTCACCCGGCCTGCCCCGCTCCTGCCAGTCACAGGAGACATCGTAACTGAGTACACGGCTGCCTTTGTCAAGGGAGACAGTCACATCCAGCTGGGAATCCTTGAATTTTGTCCTGTAGGTCAAGCTCTGCCGCAAACATCCCTTTTGGAAATCTAAGACGTGCACATCCCGGGTCAAATCCTCGATGGTCATATACCGGCCTACCCGCCAAGAGGTCATGCCGTACCTGGGATCCTCCTGAATCAGCCGGAAAATGCCCGCCGGCCGCTGGGCAGTAACAAGCTCCTCACCGGTTTCTTTGTCCAAGAGGGAGACTACCGTACAGTTCACGCTGTCCAGCACTGCCTTGATGTGCTCGTTTTCCAAGACAAAACAGTCGGGCTTCTCCAAGCGGGGATCCCGGGGATAGCGAATCTGCGGCTGAAACTCATCCGTTTCGGCAACGACATAGGTGGAGTAACCGTAAGGCGGGACATCTACCTCAACCAGCAGCCTGACATAGGAATGGCCCCAATACTGGTTAACTCCGCTGTCCAAGAGCTGATGGTTTACTACCCTGCCCTGGGCATCTTTGCACACCAGTCGGTCCAGATCGCCGTCCCAATCCCAAACCACCAGTTCGGCGATTTCCTGTCTTCTCCTAATAGATGGATTGAATATGTGGAAGATGCGGGTCTTGCCGGCACCCCGGGAGGCTTGGGATACCTTGAACCGGTTGACGCCAAATCCTACACCGGCGCCCTCCGCAGTGGTAGCAGCTATATCCTCAGATGACGTCAAAGCACTGGTATCTATATTGGCGGCCAGGGCCTGAAGAGCCAGCTTCTTGGAACTCCCGGCGGCGGCCATGGTCTCTTGGAAAAGCCCCAAGGCGTGATCTCGAGTTTCAGGAACACAGGACCCCGTGATGATGTCGTGAAAATGGCTGAAGAGCACTCGACGCCAAGCATCAGTGAAAGTCCGGTGGCGGTAAGGCCAATCAGCATTGATGGCTGCGAGAGAGGAGAAGGCTTCGGCTTCGTTTAGGGCAGCTTCTGCCGTTCGGTTAGCAGCCTTGATTCTAGCCTGGCTGGTGTAGCAGCCGGTGAAAACGAAGTTCCGCTCATGCCGCACTATCGGTAAAGTATCTTTGATCTCTTCGACAACCCGGAAAAACTCCCGGAAAGTGCCGAACTCAAGCCTTGGGAATACCGGCCAGGTGTTCATATCGATGATCCTTTCCAAATCCCGGCGAGTAGGCCCGCCTCCGTGGTCACCTACCCCGTATACCCGCATGGCAGTATTGATGCCGTGCTGATGGCAGAATTCAGGTACCGGTATGGCAAGATACGGACCTACATATCCCAGATACCAGAAAGGCTCCCGATAAACAATAACAGATCTTCCCGATGGTGCTTCCCATCTTTGCAAGTAGTAGCCTTCATCTCCCCGGCAGTGATAATAGTACTTGATGCCGCCGGCGGCCAAGATCTCCGGAACATTGAGGCTGTGTCCAAAGGTATCCGGTTCAAAGTCTAGATCCAGCGATTCCGGATCTATGTCCAAGAGCTCCGATAGGTACCGCTTCGTATAAAGAATATGGCGGGCTAGACTTTCGCCGCTGGGCATGTTCTTGTCCGTTTCCACCCAAGTAGAGGCCGTCACCTCCCACCGGCCCTCCTTTACCCGCCGCCTGATCTCATCCAGCATATGGGGAGCATAGTCCTCGACGATCTTGTAAACCGATGCCTGGGATTGGGAGAACTTGAAATATGGATACTCCTCCATCAAATCCAGCATAGTGCGGAATGTATCTAAAGTGATAGCCACGGTCTCATCCCAGCGCCACATCCAGTTCATATCGATATGGGCATGGGCAGCACAAAGCAACCGATAAGACTTCGCCCGCTGGGACAGTTCGCTGAGCCTCTTCTCAGCTTCTTCCGCAGCCTCTCTGGTAATGACGCCTGTCTGCTCTTGCTGAGCTAAGAGGTAGTCCAGGACAGAGGATAATAGGTCATCGTAGGCCCTGTTATCCACCTTCGAAAGCCGGTAGGCATATTCAAGCTGGGAGGTGATCCTTTCTGCCCAATAGTTCTGTCTATTGCCTGCCTGCAGCTGCGCTAGTTGGGACTCCAGCGTCATTTGCAATTCTCCCTTCCTTGTGAATTGACATGCACAAGTTAAATTTTCGCCCTCTTCCTGTAACTACCTTCTAGTCCACCGTGTCTCACGCTAATACCCTACATTTGCTGCGGACACGGGCTCTTAAGGCAGCTTCCAGGCAAATGAAAAAAGTCCAGCACCTGAAGGAATAAGTGCTGGACTGAGCAGATGTGCAGCTGGAGGAAAAGTCTCTAACCTGCTTCTTACACTTCTTTGAATTTCCACCGGCGGAGCCGGAGGGCATTGCTGACCACTGAAACGGAGCTGAAGGCCATGGCGCCACCTGCCAGTACCGGTGACAGGAAGCCTAGGGCGGCCACAGGAATCCCGATGGTGTTGTATATCAAGGCCCAGAAGAGGTTCTGCTTAACGTTCCGCATGGTGCTGCGGCTCAGCTGGATAGCTGCCACGACGCCCTTGAGGTCGCCCTTGATTAGAGCTATATCCGCGGACTCTACAGCCACATCAGTACCGGTACCGATGGCAAAACCGACATCGGCAGTCGCCAGGGCAGGGGCATCATTGATGCCGTCGCCCACCATACCCACCATGAAGCCTGCATCCTTCAGTTTCTGAACTTCCCTTGCTTTATCCTCAGGCAAGACCTCTGCTAATACGCGGTCGGGGTCGATCCCCACCTGTTTGGCAATGGCGGCAGCGGTGCGGATATTGTCACCGGTGATCATGTAGACTGACAGACCCATGCGCTTCATCGCCTCAATGGCACTGCGGGACTCCGGTTTGACTGTATCGGCGACCCCAACTACTCCTGCCAAGGTGCCGTCAACAGCAACCAGCATGGCCGTCTTGCCTTCCGCTTCCAGTCTGCTGATTTCCGCTTCGATGTCGTCGATCTCTATCCCATGATCCAGCATGAGCTTGCGGTTGCCAACCAGCACCCGCCGCTCATCTACAACTGCCTCAATGCCGTGTCCCGGGATAGCAGCAAAGGCCTTGGGCTGACTGAGTTCCAACCCCCGTGCTCTAGCACCGGCAACTACAGCTTCTCCCAACGGGTGCTCAGAACCCCGCTCGGCACCAGCGGCAAGTCTTAGGAGTTCTTCCTCAGCAAAACCGTTGAATACCAGAATATCCGTGAGTTCCGGTTCTCCCTTGGTAATGGTCCCGGTCTTGTCTAAGACTATTACCTGAAGCTTATGGGCATTCTCCAAATGCTCACCGCCTTTGATCAGAATCCCGTTTTCCGCCCCTTTGCCGGTACCAACCATGATGGAAGTAGGAGTTGCCAGTCCCAAGGCGCAGGGACAGGCTATAACCAGAACTGCAGTCATATTGATCAGCGCTCTGGTGAAGTTGCCGGGATCGGCAGTAAAATACCAGCCTAAGAAAGTCAAGATAGCAACTCCCACCACCGCAGGAACAAACCTGCTGGAGATGATGTCCGCTAATCTCTGAATCGGAGCCTTGGACCCCTGAGCCTCTTCTACAATGCGGATTATTTGGGCCAAAGCCGTATCCTTACCCACCCTCGTTGCTGTGAATTTGAAGGTGCCGTGCTTGTTGATGGTCGAGCCGATGACTTCATCGCCGACATTCTTGTCCACCGGCACGCTCTCTCCGGTCAGCATCGATTCATCTACCGACGAATAGCCGTCCACAATTACACCATCTACCGGAATTCTCTCCCCCGGCCGAACGACGACCACATCGCCCACAGCTACATCCTCAATGGGGATATCCATCTCCCGACCTTCGCGGATAACTCTAGCCGTCTTGGCCTGCAGCCCCATCAGCTTCTTGATGGCCTCTGAGGTTCTACCTTTGGCCCGGGCCTCCAGGAGCTTGCCCAGCAAGACCAGGGTGATAATCACCGCAGAGCTCTCAAAGTACACCTCGTTTATCCCCAGTTCCCGGCCCCACAAGGTCACAGCCAAGCTGTAGAAATACGCGGCACTGGTCCCCAGGGCAACCAACACCGACATGTTGGCACTGCCGGACCTCAGGGAATAGTAAGCATCCCGATAGAACTGCCACCCCGCGATGAACTGCACCGGAGTTGCCAAGACCAACTGAAACCAGTGGTTGTGCAGGATGCTGGGGAGCCGGTCAGTAACCGGCAAGTGCGCCAGCATTGTCAGCAGGAGAGGTATAGACAAGACCGCGGAAAAGACAAATAAGTTTCTCTGGCAGCGGATCTCCCTTTCCCGCTCGGCTTTCTCGGTATCTACTTCCTCCTGGCTGGCCATGTCGCTGGCATGATAACCCAACTGCTCCACTGCTCGCTTAAAATCTGCCACCTGCGCGACGGAATTATCATAGGTGATGATCGCCTTTTCAGTAGTCAGGTTGACGACGCAATCCTTTACCCCAGGTACCGCCTTAATCCCCCGCTCCACTCGGCTGACACAGGCGGCACAGCTCATACCGCTGATTTTCAAAGTCGCCTGCTGAAGCTGCCCGTTGGTGTTCACTTGTCTCGTTCTATCTATGGCTTGATCCAAACCGGATCACCCCCTAGCGGCATCGCTATACCCTACAGGGGTATTGTATCCCTTTTGTCCCCATGTCGTCAATAGGCAGGAAACATGGCCTTCTCTCTTTACGCATCGCATAAGATCAAGACTGGCGGAACCCGGGATAGTTATTCACTCATGCGATCCGAATGGTTTAAGGACATCCCAAAAAGCATTGTTCCTCAAGGATGTGGAACTTATCATCGGCGGTAGGAAGAGGCAGCCTCTGTCCAGAAGTAGGGATAAGAACTGGAAAATACCCTACACTGCCAGTTTGCCGGGAGGAAGAAAGTGGGTAGGAAGCGGGCCAATGACCTCAGTGGAAAAGAGTGGGCCAGATATTCAATCAGCGTGTGGAATGATATTACCAAGACAGCCGAAGAGCGAAAGCTGGGGCATCCAGCTATGTTCCCTCTGATGCTGGTCACCCGCCTCATCAGGTGCTTCACAACCAGTCAAGAGCTCCGCATACTCGATCCCTTCATGGGCAGCGGCACCACCTTGATTGCCGCCGCCAGTCTGGGCCGTCACGGGATTGGCTTTGAACTCAATCCCGAATACGCAGAACTTGCCCAAAAGCGCTTAACGCAGGCAGGTCTAGTCCAGAACTCCTCCTTTGAAATCTACAACACCGATGCCAGGGAGATTCCCCGCTGCATAGAACCCAACTCCATCGACCTTTGCATCACATCGCCGCCGTATTGGGATATACTTCTGCGAAAAAGAACTGCAGATCATAAGGAGATCCGCAATTACGGCAGTGAAGAAGGCGATCTTGGCCAGATCCGGGACTATGAAAAGTTTCTAGATGCCCTGATTGAGGTGTTTACCGGGGTATTTCAAGTCTTAAAACCGGACAAATACTGCATCGTCAACGTCATGGACATCCGCAAGAAGGATCGGTTCTACCCCCTGCATGCAGACTTCGCGAAGAGAATGCAGGATGTTGGGTTTATCTTTGATGACATGATAATCTGGGATAGGAGGCAGGAGTACAGTAATCTGCGGCCCTTGGGGTATCCTGCGGTTTTCCGTCTGAATCGCATTCATGAATTTTTGCTGATCTTTAAGAAGGCACCAAACCCTGGAACCTAAGGGAGATAACTTTTTCGGCAGTTCCCAGGACGAGCGGCCCGTGCCGGCAAGTATACACCGATGCTCCTGCCTCCTTACGGCCAATTGATGGTGTATTGGCGAGTCTCGGCTAGAAGGAGCTGACAAAATGTCTAGCTAATAGAGCAAATAGACAGAAAGGGGGAAATGAAGTGCGGAAAATTGCCATTGTGAGCTTCCAAGGAGAAATGCCCTGTTTTATCCACGCTCTCCTGAATGTATGGAACTACCATGAACGGGGATATGAAGCAGCTTTGATTATCGAAGGCGCATCCACTAAGCTGCTCTCAACCATTGCCGACTCGCCCCAAGGCAAGCTGTGGCAGAGAATCAAAGAGGCTGGTTTGGTCAAGTCCGTATGCAAGGCCTGTGCTATCCAGATGGGCTCCTTAGCAGCAGCTGAACAGCAGGGATTGCCAATAGACTCGGCCCTCTCAGGTCATTCAGATCTAGAGCCTTTTACCAGGGAGGGTTATGAAATCATTTTGTTCTAGCAGGGTATGACGTTATCGACAAGTTGAGCCGCCGATCTCTATACCGCCGCCCATGCAGACCGCAAGCGGCGGTTTTAGGTTTAGGTCCGGAACCGGACCTCCCGACCCCCAAAAGCATTCTAGTGGTGGTGGTTTAGGCAATTTGAAAAGGGTGATCCTATGAACTGGCCGAGAAAAGGCAGTGTCCCGGGGACAGCCATAGTTGGACGCGCGGATCGTACAGGAATAAAGTCGCAGGCGCGGCATTGCCGATGAGCACACAGTTCCTTGGCAGCGGCGATCAGTAAACCAACTATGCCTTCTCCGGGAGTTCCTATTATGTCAGATGGGGCCCATTTTTTATCTTTTTTAAGCATATACTTTAATTTTTCTTTGATTAGAATGCCTTATCGTAAAGTCAAAGACAACATTAGCGAGGAGGGTATTAACTTGAGAAAAAGCTTAGTCTTAGCGTTGATGTTAGTGTTGGCCTTGGGAAGTATGGTTTTAGCTGCTCCGCCCGACAACTTCAGAGCACTGCCCAATCATCTGGGTAAAACTCATTCCATTCCTATTGGGCTATACGTGGAGAAATTTGCTCATATCGGCAACTTAGAGGATAGCCCATTTGAGTTTGCGCTAGATGCCCCAAGCAGTACTGGCGACACCGACGAGCGGCAAACTAAGGTCATCGAGTTTGCCGCCAATACAGGCGTGTATGTTGAATTAGAAGAGGATATTACTTTACAGATGTGGCGAAACTTGCCCGATCCCGATGACCCATCTATAGGTCTACCTATTCATGTACATATCGCGCTCAAAAATAGAGACAACCAAAGGGTAGGTGGTTCCGTCAGCGCTTTCGCTAGTAATAACAAGGGTCAGCGTGGAGCCTGGGCCAGATATAGCTTCGACTCAGGGCGATACACAGAGGAAATTGTGCTGGGCTATGGATGGAATGCGTTTCCATACAGCCCGCCGGCTTCAAATAGGAGCTGGGACGAGTATGCTTGGTGGCTTATCAAAGATGGTCACTACAACGGACATTTGACAATAACAATAACTGCGCATTAACAGTAGGACCGATTGGCTTTTAATAAACAGACCTTCTGTTGCTAGTTATACTACACACCTCACTCTACCTGTTCGGTAGAGTGAGGTTTACTTTTTGTGCGTACCTCCCGATGCTTTGTAACGTGAGCTGGAAGTACCGTAAGCGTCAAAGCTAGTACACCTACCCCCTCCCTTCCGATGATGGGATAATAAATCCATCACGGCAAGGGAGTTGGTTTGTATGACTGAGAAAAGCAAACAAGAATTATGGGCGGAGCGCATAGA
>DUMM01000072.1 GCA_012839845.1 Bacillota bacterium
CTATGTTCATAAGAGATCTCACTCCTTAGAGCCTTGTGCTCTGCCAGCTGCAATGGCAGTGAGATCTCTTTTCTATTCCCCACCAGGATCTTCCTATCTGGATGACCTACAATAACTTTACACTAACGGACAAAACTTATCGAGTAAGAGTGTTGTTCAACAGCGCAGAGATTTCCTCCAGCGCCCTATCTGCCTCCCTGCGCACGTGGTCGAGGAGCAGGGGAGTGGGAACGATGCTCAGCACTTGACAGTTGAGGGCAAGTTCGTAGGCCGCGGCTTTGAAGTCGCGTTCCATTACAATGGTCGAAAGGACTTCTTCGGAGAATCGACCCAGTGTGGGGAAAGTCGCAGGCTGTGCGCGGCTCATGGAGTTTAGGTCCCTTGCTGTCTCCAGCAGTGTGGCGACTCTATTCTTCAAGTCCTCAGCGGTGTTGATGAGAGCCCGTTCCGATGGGTCCAGAAGGTGGATAATGAACTCTAAATGCTCCTTCATAATCCTCAACCAAAAGACCTCTTCTTGAGTGAGTTCCTGAAAACCGGGGTTTGTTATCGGCTGTTCCCGCTCCAACCTGTTCAAAAAGCGCACGGCCTCTCTAGTAATGTGGTCGATGAGGAGCGGAAACAGGCCCCCGCCCAGCTGACACTGGACACTTGCCCGCAGAAGCCGCTGCTTATATTGGACAAACTCCCTTACCGCTTGTCTCAACTCCGTCAAGAGCTCGGGCCCTATGCCGACAGCTTCGTCGAGCATTTCTTCAAGCCTCTGAAACCGCTCAGCAAAGGCCTGGGCTCCCCGGATAAGTTCAGTATCACACCCCGGGAGCCCCAGCTGGATGAACAGCGCGTGCTCTCTCATAATCTGTACCCAGAATCTGGCTTCATCGAGAAGCTGTTGGTTCCCGTCGGGGGGACAGCCCCAAGGAGCTTCCCAATACGTCATTCGATATCACCTCTTGGTTAGACCTGTAAACCAACCGTTACGGTATTTTATGCCTGGTAGGAGGAGTTGGTTCCTATATAGAGTAAGCAACAGCGGTCCGGCTGTAATATTTCTCGGTTTTTTGCCCATATTTGCTGGATGTGGTACAATAGGGACCGTGAACCTGTGTGCAAGTTTTCACCATTTCTAAGGGGCGTGATGTAATAATGGCAGAACAAGTACTTGGTAAGGTTCCAGTAGGAATTTCCAACCGCCATGTGCACCTTTCCCAGGAAGATTTGGAAAAGCTGTTTGGCAAAGGCTATCAGTTGACCAATATCAAGGATCTGTCCCAGCCGGGGCAGTTTGCTGCTGATGAGACAGTCACTTTGGTCGGACCCAAAGGAGTGATTCAGCGGGTTCGAGTTTTGGGTCCTGTGCGTTCCAAAACCCAGGTTGAGATTTCCCGGACAGACGCTTTTGCGCTGGGTGTGAAGCCACCGGTGAGGGATTCAGGAGACTTGGACGGCAGCGCGGGCCTGGTTACCATAGTGGGACCTAAGGGTGCGGTTACTCTATCTGAGGGAGTAATCTTGGCCAAGCGCCATATTCACATGACTCCTGCTGATGCCGCAGCTTTCGGGGTGAAAGATAAAGATATAGTGAGAATTCGCTGCGGAGGCGAGAGAGGTGTAGTCTTCGACCAAGTGCTGGTGCGGGTGCGGGATGACTTTGCTCTAGACTGCCACCTGGATACCGATGAGGCCAATGCTGCGCTGTTAAATAACGGGGATGAAGTGGAAGTTTTGAGATAGTTATAGCTGGTCGCTGCTGTGCAAGCAGTGCACGGGTTGCGGTGCCCGGAGCGGGGGATTGCTCCGGGTATATTATATTTCATCTGTCGGTCCCGGGGCCCTATACGGGATAGTCCAATATCAAGGATTGGCGCCAATGATGTGTCACCGGCTGGAGTCTGTGATACAATTAGAGGGAGAATACAGCGGGAGGAATGGAGACTATGCCCTTGCGGGAATTTCGCTGCAAGCAATGTGGAGAGAGGTTTGAAGAGCTGGTGCAGGGGGATGCCAAAGCTCCGTGCCCTAGATGTGCCGGTACGGATGTAGAGCGCTTGATTTCCTCCTTCGGCTTTAGAAGCTCAGGCGGTTTCAGCGCTGCCGCCAGCGGGTGTGCTTCCTGTAGCGGCGGTTCTTGCAGTACTTGTCATTGACGGTGCGGTCTTGGTTGATTCCCCTCCGATGAACCCACTGGTTTAAACAGTACCTGCCTTGATCATCGCTGCACCAGCGGTGCAGGAAGATTCTGGCTGATGTATAATTACTGAGAGGGGCCACAGGCATTGTGCCCTTCTCTAGGCAGCTTGACAAGCAGTCTGTTCCAATTTGTCCGTGAAAATGACGCAGGAGGGATTGCTGTGGAAAAAGTCAGAGTAGCTTTAGTGGGCTGCGGCAGAGTAGCTAGAGTCCACGCTGATGCTCTAACAGCACTGGAGGAGACAGAGCTGACGGCTGTTGTTGATATCAAGCCTGACCGGGCTAAAGCCTTCAGTGAGCATTACGGAGCCAAAGCCTATACCGATTACCGGGAAGTACTGGAGCTGGATGACGTAGATGCTGTTCAGATCGCTACTCCCCACTATGTCCACGCAGAAATCGCCATTGCTGCCCTCAAAGCCGGCAAGCATGTGCTGACGGAAAAGCCTA
>DUMM01000073.1 GCA_012839845.1 Bacillota bacterium
CCAGCTCCTGCAGCGCCCAGGAACCATCGGCCAGCATGGCCACCCGGCCGGTCTGGAGCATCTGGGCAGCGCTCATGCCCATATTCTCCATGTAGGATGCATCGGGGGAAGCGCCGTGGACTACCCTGAGGTCCAAAATCTTCCGCAGGACTTCTTTAGCGTTGTCGTCCTCAGCCAGTACGCAGCGGCTGTAGTCTTCGCTAAAGATTTCCCCTTCATTGGACCAGATCATCGGGATCCAAGGCGGAGCATTCTCAAAGCCGTAAGCGCCGAACTGGACCGTGCGGTTACCCTGCTTAATGGTGAGCTTCTTGGCGACAGCGACGAATTCATCCCAGCTCCACATCTCGTCGGGATGGGACGGCGGGTAGGGTATACCGGCAGCGTCAAAGAGGTCCATATTGTAGTACAGAACGGGCGCTACGATACAGCTGCTGATACCGTAAATGTGGCCGTCGATGAGCATTTTCGCTTGGTCAATGGGGATGAAGTCGTCCAGCTCAAATTCGGAATCGAAGAAGCTGGTGATATCATACAGGACGTTGCGTTTCTGGAAATCTCGGTAGAAGGGCTCTGCTGCAAGGAAGAAGACGTCGGGGGCAGCACCGCCTGCCATCATGGTGAGGAGCTTGGTGTGATGTTCTTCAAAACGCCCAGCTATGTACTCTACTTCGATGTCTGGATTCTGTTCCATAAACAGCTTCAGGCCCTTCATAACGCTCTGGGTTTCAAAGGGGCTGGCTTCCCATCCCATGAACTGGAGCTTGATCTTGGCCCCGGCCAGGGGAGTGAGAACCAGCAGTGAAACCAGCACCATGGCCATGATCAACACGTACCGACGCTGCATAGGCATTCTCCTTTCAGAATAAGGTGAGAGATTGCTTGAGACGCAAGGGTCACTACACTCTTCTCGCCGATAATCACCTCCTCTTTTGCGGTACTAGTGCACGCCCGTCTGGGCATTTACAGCATCTATCTTCTCGAAGGCGCTGCTTTTTGCAGCTGTCCCTTTGCTTCTTCACTCACCACTCCCACTGAATCTCTGGGTACCAGTACGGTAGGGACGACAACCCTCAATGGATAGTCCCTCTGCCCGGTGAGCTGCTCTAGGATAAGCCTTGCTGCAACCTGCCCCATCTCCAGCTTTCTCACGTGGACAGTCGACAGGGCAGGCCTTGCCTCCGCTGCCATGTCGATATTGTCAAAGCCGATGATGGATATATCCTCCGGGATCCGGAGACCTGCCTTTGCAATGGCATCATAGGCTCCCAGCGCAAGCAGGTCCGATGCGGCAAAGACCGCTGTGGGCCTGGGATCGCAGGCCAGCAGCCTTTCCATTGCAGTACAGCCGTCGGTCCTCTTCCAGCCGCTGGAGGAAATGTACTCGCTTCTCACCTGGAGCCCGCTGTCTTTCAGGGCTTGGATATATCCTGCCTCCCGCACCTTGGACGGCCGGCTGTTGGGCGACCCCCCGATAAAGGCAATCCGCCGGTGGCCGTGTTCGATGAGGTGATTGACTGCCGCGACAGCCCCTTCCCGGTTGCTGATTTCTACCATATCTACGGAGCTGGGTGTAAGGGATGGGCTGACTAGGACTATGGGAAGCCGGGATGCCCGCAGTGTATCTAGAAACCTTTGGCTTCTCAGCTCGCAGCAAATAAGGCCGTCAACTTTTTGAGTCAGCTGCGCGACTGTCTGCTCGGTGAACTCGTTTTCATTCACTGACTGTACCAAGCAGTGGTAGCCGTTCTTGGAGATCACAGCTTCAACTCCGGCTAGAATTCTCGGATAGAAAATGTCATCATTGATGGAAGTCAGGGGATTGCGGCGGTAGCAGCGAATGAACCCGATATTGCCTGTGCTTTGGGTATTGGTCAGGTTGGACTCAGCTACATATGTCCCCTTGGCCGGAATGCGGACCAACACCCCTTCGGCAGCAAGCTCATCAATAGCCCTTCTGATGGTGGTTCTGCTTACAGAGAGCATTTCACAGAGATTTCGCTCAGATGGTATCTTTTCACCCGGGGCAAACTCCCCAGTTGCGATTTTCTCTAGGATGATCTCCCGCACTCTTTGGTGCTGTACTATCGGTACTGCAGCATGCTTAGGCATCCATAAGGCTCCTTTGACCATTGTGATGCGTGGTAATTACCAGATTGCGGTTTTCCCAGTAAACATGGAGTATAGCCAAACTGGTCATTACCGGTTTTGATCATATGATAAGAGGAAACAGTAAGAGATTCAAGTCTATTGAGGTCCGAAATGGGGGAATTTGGTCAGCAGAGATCCGGTTAACCGCCAAATGCTCGCTGAATCGTAAAATTTTGGCAAATAAACTCAGTTCGGGAATGGGTGCGGGCACCGTTGAGAGATAGGAAAAGGCTGGCCCCGACTGGACAGCAGGTGGGCCGGGATTTACGAAGACTTCACCCTGCGGTTCATCATCTGGTAGTGGAGGGGGCTGATGCCTTCCTTTTGCTTAAAGCGGCGGCTGAAGTAGGCCGGATCAGCATAGCCCACATGGACGGCGGTGCTGGAAACCGAGTGCCCGTCGCTGAGCAGTTCTTTGGCCTTATTGATCCGGAGGGTAGCGAGGTAGTCGAAGGGAGTAGTGCCGGTTACTTCTTTGAAGATCTTGTTGGTGTAGGGGATGCTGATACCGTTCAGATCAGCCAGCTCCTTGAGAGAAATGGCTTCATCGTAGTGGTCGATGAGGTAGTTGATTATTCTCTCCACCTTGCGGATCTTGTCATAGTTCACGTGCAGCTCTTTCTGGGTGATGAGCACAGAAAGGACTATATCGGTAAACAAAGCCCGGCACCAGCTGATGCGGGTGGGTCTTGCGGACTGCCATTTCTTGGTGAGACTTGAAAATAGTTCAAGCAGCCGTGACAGCAGACAGGGATCATCGATATGGGTTACGGTCTCAAGTGGGAGAGGCGGCTCTGTCATACTCCAGCGGGAGTCCCGCCATTCAAGGCATACGTACAGGAAGTCCACTTCATAGCACTGAAAGGGAGAATGCTGGGCGGCTTGGACGCGGCGGGGCTTGCCGGGCGGAAGATACACAAGATCGCCGCGGGAGGCGGTGTACTCCCCGCCGTCTGCTTCTACGAGCATCCACCCGTCATAGGTCAAAAGCAAGCTGTGAGCGCTGGGGGCAGGCTCCTCCAGCTTCCAACCGGGGGTTGCTGTTCTTTGCATTATCTTGACAAAATAGGGAGTCATGTGCTGCAATATGGCGACCTCTTCATCCAGGCACCGCATCAGTCAGCCCTCCCTGCAGACCAAACGGAATCTACTGGAAAGATTGTATAGTCTTATTCTATGTTTTCGGCAAATTTCCTTTTTCATCGAATTGATTCGTATTTATCCCTTCAGTCCCGTTAGGGAGATACCCTGTATGAAGGTCCTTTGGGTAAAGAAGAATAGGACGATGATGGGCAGGGTAACCAAAGTGCTGGCAGCCATCAGGCCTCCCCATTCTGTTAAGAGGGCACTTCGGAACTGCTGCAGCCCCAGAGCGAGGGTGTACTTTTCCGTGCTCCGGAGGTAAATCAGGGGTCCGAGGAAATCATTCCAGGAACCGATGAACTGAAATAGAGCGACCACCGCCAAGGCGGGTTTTGCCAGAGGCAGAATGATCCGCCGGTAAATATAGAACTCCGAGGCTCCGTCGATGCGGGCGGCATCGGATAACTCAAAGGGAATGGTCATGAAAAACTGCCGCAGCAAGAACACATAAAAGGCCGGTGCAAAATACGTAGGCACGATTAAGGGCCTAAAGGTGTTGATCCAGCGGAGTCTGTTAAAGATGATAAACAGCGGGATCATGGTGACAGCAAAGGGAATCATCATGGTAGCGATCAAAACCATGAACAGGGCATCCCGCTCAGGCCATTCGATGCGGGAAAAGCCGTAAGCTACCAGGGAACAGGAGACGACACTGCCTACAACGCTGAGGGCGCAGATATATAGGGTGTTAAACAAGTACCGGAAGAAAGGAATGAATTCGATGGCAGTCCGGTAGTGTCCCCAGAAGGGCTGACTTGGAATCCACCTGGGAGGGAAGATGAAGATCTCCGAATTGGGCTTTAGGGATGTAGAAATAAGCCAAAACAAAGGCAGGGCAAAGAGCGCCGAAAAGAAGATGAGGAGCAGATGACTGAATATCTGGCCCATGACTTTTCGGTTGACCATTACCATCACCCCTTGGACTAAAATGGACTCCTGCGGGGACCTTCCCCGCAGGAGCTGGCATTCGTCTTACCGGCGTACCCTTTCGTATTCCTTCATCACTTCGGCGGCAGCATCATCTAGGGCTTCCTGGGGCGTCTTCTCCAGCAGCCGGGCGTAGTCCTTGGCGGCACTCAGCCGGTCGAAGAGGAAGGAATCCACCGGTGTCTTCATAACGGCCCAGTTCTGCATATAGAGGATGTTCCGGAATACCTCAAACTGCGGGAACTGTTTCAGATACTCCAGTGTTGTGGCCTGCTGCCAGATCTTCTGCTCCCGATCCAGGGGCATCCAGGCACCCCATTCGAAGATCTTAGCCCGCTGTGCTTCGTAGCCGTAGCCGATCCAGAACTTGATAAACTCCAGGGCAGCCTCGGGATGTTTGGTACCCTTGGGGATAGCCAGGGCGCCGTAGGCAGAGCGGACCAAGATTCCGCCTTCCCGACCGCCTTCGGGGTAGGGAGTGAAGGGAGCAAGGCCGTACTCAAAGCCCTCAGGAGCGTAGTTGGCTATGTTGATAATCACCCACTGCCCCTGCTGTTCCATGGATTTTTTCTCGGAGATGAAGGGATCCAGTGCTCCAGCCCTCTCCTCGGAGATTCCCGATTCAAAGGCTACGATCTTGTTGACATCGTACTTGTGGGAGTAGGAGGTGATCCACTCTAGGGCCGCTAGAATCTTGGGATCCTTGTTGAAGATGGGAGCCCCGTCATCATCGACGAAACTGCCTCCAAATACAGTTCCCCAGTAGTCCAGGCCCCAGCTGGGATAGAAGCCGATGACATCGATGTTGCCTCTGGCATCGTAGCGGGTTAGTTTTTCGGTGTACAGGTCAAGCTCCTCTATAGTCCTTGGGGGACTTGCGGGGTCAAGACCGGCTTCTCTGAAGTGGTTGATATTATAGTACAGGCTGCAGCAGTCGATATAGGGAGTCAATGCCCAGACATGGCCTTTCCAGTCGTTGACCTCCCAGACTACCGGCATTGCCCATTCTTTGAAGGCCTCCCATTCATCACCCATCAGTTCATCGATGGGGAGAAACAGGCCCCTCTCGGCCATGTACAGGTTGCCGTCTCCAGTCAGGCTGACGACATCGGGCATATCCCCGACAGCAGCGGCACTCATCAGCCTCTCCCTGAAGTTCTCCGGGATGACAACCGCTTTGACTTCAATCTCATCCTGGGACTCATTGAAGAGATTAGCAATATCCTCCAGGACCTTGGTCCACTGGCCGGTCCACTGATGCCAATAGGTGATCTGGATCTTTGCGGAGGTTGGTGCACTTACCAGCAAAACCAGCAGCACTGCCAATGCCAATCCCCATCTGCGCTTAAGCATGCTATCCGCCTCCTTGTGAATTCTTTAGGGTTGGCAGGGTTGGTTTCAGTACCACCTCCTTCCGGCCGCTTTGCTACCGAGCCTGACCTCCGTAGTAAACCCACCGGGAGGACAGGCTGAAGGTTAGGACAGTCAGACCGAAGATCACCAGAAACATCAGCCACGCCATGGCAGAGGCATATCCCATCTTGAAGAACCTAAAGGCACTGTTGTACAGATAAAGGGCGTAGAACAAGGTGCTGTCCGCCGGTCCCCCTCCGGTCATGATGTACGCTTGGGTAAAATACTGAAAGGTCCCGATGAGACCCATGATCACATTGAAGAGAATCACCGGTGAGATCATGGGAATAGTGACATGGATGACCTTCTGAAAGGCATTGGCGCCGTCAAGCTCTGCAGACTCATAAAGGCTTTCGGGAACATCTTGGAGGCTTGCGAGGTATATCAAGGCGGTCTGGCCTATTCCCCACAGGCCCATCAGGATCAGGGAAGGTTTAGAAAGCCGGGGATCGGTAATCCATCCCGGCCCCGGGACCTTGAAGAAGAGATAAATCAACCCGTTGATGATTCCATACTGGGGATTGAGAAGCCACAGCCAGACCATGGAAGATGCCACAATCGGCACGATGCTGGGTATGTAAAACAGCGTCCGGTAAACAGTCATTCCCCTGACCTTTAAGTTGAGCATCAAAGCAACGCAGATCCCCCAGATAGTACTCAAGGGGATAAAGAAAACGGCATAGTAGAAGGTATTATACAGAGCCTTCCGCACCAGGGGGTCTGCCATCATGTTGCGGTAATTCTCCAGCCCGATGTACTCGGGCGGTGAAATGACATCATATGATGTGAGGCTGAAGTAAATCGAGCTGACAAAGGGGTACAGCGTAAACACCAGGAATCCCACCAGCCAAGGGGAGATAAACAAAAGACCCTGCAGCCGCCTCTTCCGCACTACAGCACTAGCCATTGCTGGATACCTCCTACAAGTCATGCACGCTATAAGCACCTAAGCCTGGCAATGCAATATATTCGCTTATTGCCAGAATAATCCTTCTAAAACCCGGATCGCAGGAAAACTAAGTAATCAAGAACCAATGATTATACGATTTGCAAGACTAAATTAGCTGCCAAGGTGCTAAAGTTCTCCCTCCCGCCTGCCGATATTGGTACTGAACGAACAATAGAGTCGGCCGACTCTAAGAGGATTCCTTCCCAAGGATGGGAAGGGCAAGGTCAGCGGGGATGTCTGCTGGCCGGAGATGTAAGTCAAGGAGGGTGAAGTAAGAATGAGAATTATGAACAACATCATGGCGCTGAATGCGCACAGGCAGTTGGCGATTAACCAGAACGCGGCGGCAAAATCGATGGAGAAGCTGTCATCGGGTCTGAGAATTAACCGGGCTGGAGATGATGCCGCTGGTTTGGCGATCTCTGAAAAGATGCGCGGTCAGATTCGTGGATTGAGGCAGGCAGCCAGGAATGCACAGGATGGAATTTCCTTGATCCAGACTGCAGAAGGTGCCTTGAATGAATCACACGCAATCCTACAGCGCATGCGTGAACTGGCAGTTCAGTCTGCAAACGACACTAATACGAACGTCGATCGGGCAGAACTGCAAAAAGAAGTCGAGCAGCTGATTGAAGAGCTCGATCGGATTGCTCAGAATACCGAGTTCAATACGCAGATACTCCTCGATGGAACCTTCAGAGGCAAAGTTATTCATATCGGCGCCAATAGTGGTCAGACGCTTACGATTGACATCGAGGATATGTCGGCAAGTGGTTTAGCGGTGGACGGCATTGACATTAGCAGTCAGGATGGAGATGGAGATGGAGCTGATAGTGCTATTACTACTATCGATACGGCAATTGAAAAACTATCATCAGAAAGGGCTAAACTTGGCGCCTGGCAGAACCGTCTGGAACATACTATTGCTAACCTCAACAACACTGCAGAGAATCTGCAGGCTGCAGAATCACGTATTAGGGATGTAGACATGGCGGAAGAGATGATGACTTTCACGAAGTATCAGATTCTGCAGCAAGCATCTACGGCAATACTAGCGCAGGCAAATCTGGCCCCTCAGTCAGTCCTCCAGTTGCTTGGATAACGGACAGGGTCAGTCATAGCAGGGGCGGCTCAGCCGCCCTTTTTTTGACTGCTTACAGTTACTCCCAGTCAGGGAAAATGTGGGAGGTTGTTCAATTGCTACTGAGCATTGGGATGATGGTGAGAAATGAGGAAAAATACCTAGAGCGATGCCTTCGGAGCTTGCAGCCCATCCTGGAATCTTTGGATTCTGAGCTCATTATAGTTGATACTGGCTCGACTGATGGTACTATCGAGATTGCCAGGAGATTTACCGATCGAGTTTATTGTTATGAATGGACTCATGATTTTGGGGCAATGCGAAATATAGTCCTTAGCTATGCTAAGGGCGACTGGTTTTTCTTCCTTGATGCTGACGAAATCATCGATGACTATGAGGATATAATAGCCTTTTTCACAACGGATAGACATCAGAGGGCCAATGCTGCTTGTTTTTTGCTGAAGAATGTTATGTCTCAAGATGATGAGCACAATTATATGTATTGCTATTTGACGCGATTCTTTCGCATAGTAGAATCGTTTCGTTTCGAAGGTGCTATTCACGAGCAACCAGTTTATAGGGGTCCAGTCGCTCACATCAAAGCTAGTGCTGTTCACTATGGATATATCAATGACGATCCAGAGTTGATGGAGTATAAATACAGGCGGAATGTTGCGATTCTGAAAAGAAGTTGAGTCCGTATAATGGTGTAAAAATGGTTTTCTAAAAAAATAGGAGAGCCATTAACAAATTCCTCAGTTAGAATAGAAGTTGGACAAACCAAAATTCTAAGAGGAGGAATTTGAATGGCTCA
>DUMM01000074.1 GCA_012839845.1 Bacillota bacterium
CCGCAGGCTGCCATTCCATCTGCGCAAGGAGGCTGAACCATGAGTTCCAGGATCAAGGAACTTTGGAAAGCGGCTCATTGCAGCAGAGTCGCTTACGTTTACTGTCTGCCGGCCATAGTCTTCTTTGTAGTTTTTAAAATTTACCCCATCCTGCAGTCCTTTGCCTTAAGCTTTCGTGAGTACCAGTTTGGCCCGGGGCCTTATGTGGGCCTTGAAAACTATGCTCGGGCACTGGAAGACAAGATCTTTTGGCAGGCTCTCGGCAATACCACCATCATCGTCATCTTGGTAACAGTACTTGGTACTGTGTTTGGCTATGCACTGGCACTTCTTTTGTCCGAGGAATTTATGGGCTGCAAACTGTACAGGACGCTGATCTTTCTGCCGGTAGTAACCTCGGTTACGGTTATCAGTTTGGTGTGGAAGATCCTCTACCATCCTGCCCCGTTCGGTTTTTTCAATTCCATTCTCGGCAATTTTGGCATTCCTCCCCAAGGCTGGCTTTCAGATCCCAATCAGGCTTTATACTCATTGACTGCTCCCCTCGTCTGGCAGATTATCGGCTACAACATGGTGATCTTCATCGCAGCCATCCGGGGTGTGGATCACGACCTTTTGGAAGCCGCCGAGGCGGATGGCGCCAATGTATTTCAAAAAATACGGCATGTGATCATCCCTTCTACCAGGTACGCGATTACCATGGTGGTTGTTTTGGCAGTCCTCCGAACCTACAGGATCTTCGTTCCTGTGTACGTCATGACCTTCGGCGACCCAATGCACCGCACAGAAACCATCGTCACCTGGATGTACAAACAGTCTTTCAGATTTGGAGATATGGGTTATGGATCTGCTCTTGCCGTCATCCTGTTCCTGATAATTATGCTCTTAACCTTAATACAGCTGCGCATCGCCCGAGAGTCTGAGTTCTAGCATTTCCGCATATCGGCTCAAGACCTGATTGGAGGGATTTCCTTGGCCCAGCACCATGCAGACAGCCGCGATTTTCTCATATTCAGACCAAGAGTCGGCCGTGGGGGTACTTACATTTCCCGTCACATAGTTCTGATCCTCGTTTCCATCATCATGATGCTGCCCTATGTTTGGATGGTGGGTTCGTCCTTCAAAGCGCCCACTGAACTCAGCTTGACTTATTTTACTCTAATACCCAAACAGCCTACACTGAGGAACTTCGTAGATTCCGTGCGTCTCTTTAACATCGGACGTTATTTCTACAACAGCATTGTCGTCTCGGGAACCGCAGTGCTGCTGCAGACCACGGTCTGCGCCCTGGCTGCTTACGCCCTGGCGAGGTTCGAGTTCCCGGGAGCCGGGCTTTTGCTGGTGATTTTCATCGGCACCATGATGGTCCCGGAGGAGACTATCATGGTTCCCCTTTTCCTGCTTTTCAGATCTATGGGTCTTCTCAACACCTACGGCGGAATGATTCTTCCCATTGTACCTTGGGGCTTCAGCGTATATCTTTTGACCCAGTTCTTCAGGGAAATCCCAAAAGAAATTGAGGAATCGGCCTACATAGACGGCGCGTCCCACTTGAACATTTTCTTAAGAATTATCCTGCCGCTCTCCAAGCCGGCACTGGGAGCTATATTCATTTTCTCTTTTCTCATGACATGGGACCAGATGGTGATCCCGCTAATTGTTGTATCCGAACAGAAGATGGCTACCCTTCCCTTGGCGCTGGCCAATATGATCCACGAAGCAGGAGAAAACCACACGCTGCTCGCGGCCAGCACAACTTTGGCCACCATCCCCTCTGTAGCCATTTTCGTAGCGTTTCAGCGGTACTTTATTTCTGGACTTACCGCGGGTGCAGTAAAAGGCTAAGATGGGAGGTTGACTGTATTGAAACCAGAACAGTGGAAAAAGTTCCTTCAGGCAGCTGAATCGCCTTTTTGCCCCGGCAGTACCCCCTGCATCGCATTGATCATCGACAGTCCTTGGCTGCCGGGATTTATGGGCGTCAGTCACTTGGATTATTACTTCTGTCGCAAGACCTGGCTGGATGCCAATATTGAGGTATGCCGCCGTTTTCCCGACATCTGTTTCATACCCGGCTTTTGGGTGGAATACGGGATGGCTATTGAGCCGTCAGCCTTCGGAGCCAAAATCAAGTGGTGGAATAACAACACACCTTCTATTGAACCTCTGCTTGGCGAAAATTGGTCTTCCTACACCACCCTCACTCCCCCCGACCCTGCTACCGATGGTCTGATGGCTGTTGCCCTTCACATGTACAAGAAATACTTACCGGAAATTAGGAATGCGGGACATGTAATCAAGTTTGCATCAGCTAGGGGGCCCTTAGCCCTTGCCAGTCACCTCCAGGGGCTGACCAACTTCCTCCTGGATCTCGAACTCAACCCGGACCAGGCTAAAAAGCTCCTGGAAGTCGCCACCGAAACGACCATTGCCTGGCTCAAGGCCCAGATCGAGATACTGCCCGATGTAGAAGCCATTCTGCTCCTGGACGATATCCCGGGAATGCTGTCGCCAAGGCATTTTGAGGTTTTCGCCTATCCTTACTTGAAGGCTGTCTTTGACGTCTTTCCTAATTACCTTAAGGTTTACCACAACGATGCCAACATAGAGCCCTTCATCGAGCGCCTGCCGGATCTGGGAATTGATGTGCTGAATTTCACCCACAAGATAGATCTCGCCAAGGCTGCAGAAGCAGTGGGGGATGCAGTGT
This sequence comes from Bacillota bacterium, assembly GCA_012839845.1. Lineage (GTDB taxonomy): Bacteria > Bacillota > Limnochordia > DTU087 > DTU087 > DTU087. Next base: position 2,711 of record DUMM01000074.1, read on the forward strand.
GCCTCCTGGGCAATTTACCTCCCGTTTCCCTTATGGTAGACGGAACACCAGAGGAAGTGGAAAAGGAAACCCGCCTATTGCTGGAAAAAGCTGTAGGCCGCAGGTTTGTCCTTTCTGCCGGCGGCGGAGTTTCGCCGGGCACACCAGCCAGCAATCTAGATGCTTTGGTCTCGGCAGCGCTCCATCGACAAGTCAATTAGCGCAAGGATTGTAGTTACTGGAGGTAGACCAATGATTAAGGAGAACAAGGCCCAGTATGCTAGTGTGGATCGGATAGTGGACGCCCTAAACCACCGGGAACCCCAAGGAATTCCCTTTGACCTAGGGGGAACCAAGGTTACCGGCATCCATGTACATGCTTACCGGAGGCTTATGGAAAAGCTTCTTGGAGAATCTCCTGACCAGATACCGCTTGTCCACTTTACCCAGCAACTGGCTAAGGTTGATGGAAGGCTCCTGGATGCCTTCAAAGTGGATACCGCAGGAGTATTCACCTCAACCCCGCCGGGAAAACCGCCAGAGAAAAAGGAGAATGCCGATTACCTAGAATACTGGGATGAATGGGGTATTGGATGGAGGATGCCCCAAAGACATGGACTCTATTACGACATGTTCTACCATCCTCTAGCTGATAGACTGGACGACTTAGCCCAATACCCTTGGCCAGACGGCACTGATCCATTACGCTTTCAGGGAGTAAAGGAAGAGGTGATTGCCGCTAGTGAAAGGGGAAAGGCTGTAATTCTGGGCGGTATATGTGCCGGTATTTTTGAAATGGGCCTTTGGCTGCGTGGTTTTGAGAATTTTCTAACTGATCTGGCGCTCAATCCCAGCGCTGCCTGCGGTCTTATGGATAGAATTCTAGAGGTCAAACTGTCTTACTGGGATGCGGTTCTTGAAATTGTAGGCGACCACGTCTTGGTTGTTCAGGAGGCAGATGATATCGGCACCCAGACGTCCTCACTGATCTCTTTGGAGATGTACCGCAAACTGGTCAAACCCCGACACAAGCGGTTGTTTCAGTTCATCAAGAAGAAAACTGCCGGCAAGGTCAAAATATTCTTCCACTCCTGCGGCAGCATTGCTAAGTTCATTCCCGACTTCATGGACGCGGGAGTAGACATCCTCAACCCCATTCAGGTAAGCACAGAAGACATGGAAACCAGCAGGCTAAAGAAGGCCTTCGGTGATTCCATCGTTTTCTGGGGTGGCGGTGTAGATACTCAGAGAATACTGCCTCACGGGAACCCCGAAGAAGTGAAGGATGAGGTGCGCCGCAGAATCGATGATCTGGCGCCTGGTGGTGGTTTTGTATTCGCCGCTGTTCACAACATCCAAGCAGATGTGCCGCCAGAGAATGTTATCGCCATGGTGGAGGCCTTGGATGAGTATAGGTAAGTAAGTAAGAGTAGAACCCAGCACCATCACAGAGGGCTGGGTTCCGCTGATCTAGGTTCATTTCGTCCTTGAGCAGCCACCGGTTCTACTGTCAGGCAGCCCAAGCCTAGTTCCCCGCTGACCCCTTGAAGAGGATGTACGAATATACCGTCGGGACAAGGGAGATCACTACTACAACCGCCATCATCACAGCGAAGTTGTAGGGGGCAGGCAGCCACGTGCTCAGCAGGGCAATCAAGCCGCCGGCCACCCAGATGGGACCGGCCGTGCGGTGGGTTTTCCGCCAGACTTCTTCGTTGGCCAGAGTCCACGGTGTTCTTATGCCGACGAAGTAGTTGTGCCTAAATCTGCCCATTTGATTGCCGATGACGATGAGCAGCAGCGAAACAGCAGGCTGGACCAGCTTGCCGGCATCGACCTCATAACCCATACCGGCCATCAGCACAATGCCGTGCATTAGAGCCATAATGCCGATGATTGCCCACCTGACGATATCGTACGCACCTTTGAAGCGGGAATAATTGGTTTTCTTGGGATCCAGGGACGGAAGCCAAACCATCAGAAGATATATCCCTAAAGTCATCAAAGGTGCTCCGAAGGCAGCAAAGAACTTGCTGCTGTAGCCGTCAACTTCCCCGCGGATATTCCAGTGGCTGGGTACCCGCTCGGGGAGCTGAGGGTAGAAATAGGCTCCCAGGAGAAACAGCAGTACAAGCACTGTGAGCAGGGGCCAATCCCGCTTTAGCTGCTCTCGGGACAAAGTCGGTATGCGGTTAGTCATCGCTAGTTCCCCCTTCCCCTGGACTTCTTGTACCTCCATCGGAAGTATACTCCATCAGCCACCGAATAATGTCCTGAAACACTGTGGTTTCCAAGGAATAGACAATATGCTGTCCCCTTCTCTCGTCACTTATCAGTCCGGCTTGCTTCAAGATGGACAGATGGTGGGAAAGACTGGGCTTGGATATCCCAAAGTGTTCAGCCAACTCCCCCGCCGTCAAATCCCTCTCTCTAAGAAGTCTGAGAATCTTGCGGCGGTTGGGATCCGAAAGGGCCTTAAAGGTCAAGCCAATCGATGACAGCCGGACCACCTCCTATTAGATATTTAGATAATCATCTAACTCCATCTTCATAGTATATCGCTACAGGTCCGCTGTCAACGGAAAAAGCACCCAAAGGCAGTAGGCCAGACAGCGTCAGTCGTCCAGCAGCATCCGGCCGTTGCGGTAGATCAGCTTGCCGTCGGCGTAGATTTCTCCTCCCTCCCGCATATCACACAGCATATCCCAGTGGATGCCGGACTTGTTCTGTCCGCCGGTTTCGAAGTAGGAGTTGCCTAAGGCCAAGTGGATGGTGCCGCCGATCTTCTCATCAAAGAGAATATTGCGGGTGAACTTGGTGATGCCGGGATTGGTGCCGATGGCAAACTCGCCCACCCGCCGGGCGCCCTCGTCTGTATCCAGAAGGGAAAGCAGAAGGTCCTCACCTTTGGCAGCCGATGCCTCTACTACACGGCCCTTCCGAAAGGTCAAGCGTATATCCTCCACTTCTTTGCCGGAATAGATGCCGGGAAATGAAAACCTAATGAAGCCCTCCACTGAATCCTCAATGGGAGAGGTAAACACCTCGCCGTCGGGGAAATTCATCTTGCCGTCACAGTTTTCCCAAGTCCGTCCCTTGACACTCAACCGCAGATCGGTATCTTTAGCCTTGACTTCTATCACATCAACCCCATTCAGGTATTCTACGTACTTTCGCTGCCGCTGGTGGATTTCCCGCCAAGCTGCAATGGGGTCAGGGGTGTTGAGCAGACAAGCTTCCATAACAAACTCAGCGTATTCATCTAGGCTCATGGCAGCTTCCTGGGCCAAAGCTTGAGTGGGAAACGGCGCAACACACCAGCGCATTTCCCCCCGGGCAGCCCGCTCCATAAACCGCTGATTCAAAGGAGCCAAAGCCCGCCTCCGCAGAGCAATCCTGCTGGATGGCACATTGTTCAGGCTCTTGGTATTGTAATCGGCGATGATGGATAAGAACTTGTCGTACTCCAGCAGCATCTTCTCCTTGAGAGGTGAGACATACTGCAGCTGCTCATCAGTGGCGGTATCAAAGAAGATCCGGCTCAAGTCTTCCAGCTCCAGCTGAACCTCAGGATGGGCACCCCGTTTGAGAGCTAAGCGGTAAACCTCTTTAATTAAGGGAGCAGCCTGTTCGTTGGATTCTATCACAAACTTATCCCCCGGTTTCAGCTCCAGTGAGTAATCTACTAAGACTTCTGCCATTCTAGTAAGCCGCGGATCGATCATCGCTGCGGTCCTCCTTCGGTTATCTTACCTGCGCTGCTTTTCTCATCATCTCAATTGCCTCAGCATAGCTGGTGCCGTCTTTAAGGAAGACTCCTGAAGTTCCGCCTACAAAGAACGACGCCCCCCGGAGAGCCGCTTTAGCCGCAACCTCCCTGCTGATGGCTCCATCTACACCGATGGCAAACTCCAGTTCCAGCTCACGGCGGATGTCAGCCAGCTGGGTGATCTTATCCAGAGCAAACCCAACCAGCTTCTGCCCCGCAAAGCCCGGCTCTACAGTCATCACCATCACCATCTGGATATAAGGCAGCAGCAGCCTGATGGATTCAACTGGAGTTGCCGGGTTAATGGCGATGCCCGCTGCCGCACCGGCAGAGTGAGTAACACGGATCAGGTGCAAAGGCAAGTGGGTCGCTTCTATATGGAAAATACAAAGATCTGCCCCTGCCTTTACTGCCGGCTCCAGATAGACTTCCGGATTCTCAACCATTAAGTGGACATCAATGGGAACATCAACAGCGCTTTTTACCTGCTTGAGAATATCCAGATTCAGCGCCAGATTAGGGACAAAATGACCGTCCATGATATCTACATGGAATGCATCGGCACCGGCGGCCTCCAGCCGCCGGAGATCGTCTTTCAAGTTGAGCATATCAGCGCACATCAATGATGGAGCGATGATGGGATGCTGCTTCAGCCACTGCCACCGCTCGCTGCTGACAGGAAGGTCAGATTGCAGCATATTGTAACCAAGCCTCCTATGTTCTGCCTCTGTAAAAGTGGCGGTAATCCAGCTCCATACTATCACAGAGATATGACGAAGAAAACCGCAGCCGCATCCACGGAAAATCCCGCATCGAGGGCTGCTCTAAGCAGAGCAGTCCGCCCGCCAGCGGTACTCGGAAAGATGGAATTTCCTCCCCCAGCCGCCCTTTCTGCCCTGAAAACAGGTGCTGATAATGCCTCTCCAGCGCTGCTAATGCCTCCTGCCGCCCACCTTCTACGCAGCCAAAGGTCACCGGGAGGGTATCGAGGGCTTCTCCCGGCGCCAGATTCCTGGGCAGGTTTGCACCTAACCCCCCGATCTCCCCCGCCGTTACGTACAGCATGCCTCGGTCATCTTCACCAAACTCCCAATAACAGGTACGAGAAGGCTCCACCTGCCAATACCAAGTCGTCCTAGTCTCTACATCTTCCAACATACCCATGGTGATTCTGTTTAAACCTGCTCCCCCGCCGGTGTATCGCTGAGAAATGCGGTAAGAGGGATGTCCCAACTCATTGAGGGCCAGCGCCTGCCACTGTCCGTCTCCACCTCGGTTGCTGCTCCACAGATGTATGTACGTCCTACAACGCCGAGGCCTCAGGCCTCCGACAGCCAGATTGTACAACACCGAGGCATACACTGCTTCTACCAGCACAGGGCAGCTGCCGTCATTGCGCATTCGCAGCCAGATCTTAATGGTGGGCGAGACTGAACAGAAGAGATAATTGACTTCAGCAAGAAGACCTGTGTTCGGGTCCTTTAGTATGAGCACCGTTAATTTGCCGAGGGACCGATAATCCTCAAACACACTCACCAAAGACAGCTGACAACATATCGGCTCACAGTTCTCAGTCCCGCTAGCAGACCTTCTTACAGTTCCCAGCCTGATAGCGGTAAGCCCGCCTGATTCAAGATCCTCGCTGGGCCAGAGCTTTTCGGGAAATAGGCCAAGAAGTCGAATTTCGTCTGCGATGCGTTCTAGAATGAGATGGTTGCCGTGATGCTTGTGAGCAATGTACATCCACCAGTCTCCTTTCGAACGGCTCTCACAGATATCCAACTTATTGTCCTGTAATAGAAAAGTTCTGCCCGAAGGTCTTGTCATTCGCAAAATGTAATTCTATGTCATATAACTTAATTCCTGGTCGATAAGTCCCATTTTCTATTACTTAACCATCCAATTCCCACGGGGAAACAGTCGCCAGAATATTGCACCACCCCCCTTGGACAAAGCCCCTTCAGAAGGGCACGAACCGGCCCTTGGGCCGGTTCGTGAGCTCCTTGTTTCTCTATGGAAGGCAGTTAGACAGCAGCAGCAGCCAACCGTCGGCGGACTCTGATACTTTGGGAAACTTGCCCCTCTGCTGTTAGCTCACGCCACTACCCAATCATCTTCACGGGTAAACTGGGACCTGTACAGTCTTGCGTACATGCCGTCGGCTGCCAGAAGTTGTTCATGGGTCCCCTGCTCTACAATCCTCCCTTTATCCAGAACCACAATTTCATCAGCACCCTTAATGGTGGAAAGCCGGTGGGCGATGATCAAGGTAGTCCTCCCCTCACTCAATTTGTCCAGGGATTTTTGAATAAGGGCTTCAGTTACATTATCCAATGATGAAGTAGCCTCATCGAGGATCAGGATGGGAGGGTTCTTGAGAAATACCCGGGCGATGGAAATCCGCTGCTTCTGTCCGCCGGAAAGCTTGACCCCCCGCTCCCCTACATAGGTATCGTATTTATCCGGCAAAGACATGATGAAATCGTGAATACCAGCCTTTTTGGCAGCTTCCATCACCTCTTCATCACTGGCGGTGGGATTGCCGTACAAGATGTTATCTTTGATTGTCCCGGTGAACAAGAACACCTCTTGAGACACCAGGCCGATGTTTTTCCGCAGAGAGTGGAGCTGAATATCCCGCACATCGTGGCCGTCAATGTAAATGGCTCCGTCGGTTACGTCGTAGAAACGGGGAAGCAAGTGACACAGAGTAGTCTTGCCTCCGCCGGAAGGCCCCACCAAGGCCACTGTCTTGCCGGGTTCGATGGTCAGGTTAACGCCGTGCAGTACCGGAGCCTGCTCGTGATACTCAAAGGAGACATTCCTCAGTTCAATGCGTCCCTTCACATCTTTAAGCTCTAAGGCATTGGGCGCATCGACGATCTGAGGCTTTGTATCCATAAGCTCCGCGAACCGGGCAAAACCCGACATCCCCTGCTGATACTGCTGAGTAAAGGATGTCAAGCGCCGGATCGGTTGGAGGAAAAAGTTGATGAACATGAGATAAGCAGTTAAGTCCGCCAGATCAATCATCCCGTGATAGGTGTAAACACCGCCGACTCCCAAGACAGCTACGTTCAGCATGTTAGTGAGGAAGTTGAGTCCTGCGGTATATTCCGCCATGTACTTAAAGGCCCCTTCTCTAGCCTCCTTGAAGTCAAGGTTAGCGGCATCGAACCTGTCGATCTCATAGTCCTCATTGGTGTAGCTTTTCGCCACCCGAATGCCGGAGAGACTGTTTTCCAGATCAGCGTTGACTTGGGCTACCTTCTCCCGTTCCCGGCGAAAGGCCGCCCGCATCTTGGTCCGTCTGGTAATAGCAAACCAGGCAATGAAGGGAATGAAAACGAAGACGATTAAGGTCAGGTGGACATTGATGCTCAGGAGATAAACAAAAGACCCGATGAGCATGAAGGAGGCGATCAGCAGGTCTTCAGGCCCATGATGGGCAAGTTCTACTACATCCCTGAGGTCGTTGACCATCCTGGACATCAGATACCCGACCCGGGTGTTGTCAAAGAAGTTGAAATCCAAAGTCTGCAGGTGGGAGAAGAGGTCCTTCCGCATCTGGTACTCCATTCTGACCCCCACTACGTGCCCCCAGTAGTCGACTATATACTGCAGAACCAGCCGCACGAAGTACATCAGAACCATAGCGGCGATGTAGATCAGCATCAACCGCAGCTGGCGGTTGGGGATGAATTCTTTCATAAACAATCTGGTCATGATGGGAAACACCAAGTCCAGCACCGCGATGGCCGATGCACAGACCATATCCAGAACAAACAACTTCCAGGCATAGCGATAGTAGCCGATGAACCGCTTCACTAACGACACGTATGTGCCCCCCTGCACCAAATTACTTCACCGGAGTGTGCCTGCTGCCTGCTGCTATTCATACACTATTCCATACCCAAACTTACATCTCCTGCCCTGCGGGACTGCAGCCGGCGCAGCCGACCGGCAAGACTAGTAGTAGACATACTTTTAACTATCATTGCCGCTCCATTAGTGCTATAATGTGGTAGCGGCGTGCTTGTCCCCGTCGCTGGGTATTCTTAGATGTTTCGCATTTAGCTTCCCCACAATGGGTATACCCACTATGTTAGTAGTGTTAATCACGTAAAGGAGGGAGTACCGTGCACAACGTTCTCGGCGAACTCAGGTCAGCGCTATCAGCTCCAAACAGCAGTGAATTGGTGGTGGAAATCATCAGTCCTTTGCAGCCCTATGATTTGGCGCAGCTGCTGCTGGAACTGGAGCCTAAGGAACAAGTGCAGTTTATCGAGGTACTTCCCTTAGATACAGCTGTGGAAGTGCTGGAGTATCTGGAGCCGGATGTGCAGTATCGGCTTTTGCACCATGCCAATGAGGAAAGGGCCAAGGAACTGCTTGAAGCCCTTCCCAGCGACACGACCGTTGACCTTTTGCTGGCCATCCATCCCAACCAAGCCCGGGTTTTGCGCGGTTGGCTGCCGGAAGAATACGGCAGAGTTATCGATAACCTCATGACCTTTCCGGAAAATACCGCCGGGAGCCTGGCCACCGTGGACTATGTTGCAGCTCGAGCCGGCTGGACCGTTGAGCAGACCCTGGCACACATCCGCAAAGTGGGGGAAGACGCAGAGTTTATCTCCTACGTATACGTACTGAATCCCCGGGGCCAGCTGGTAGATGTAGTGTCAATAAAGGAACTGATCCTGGCCTCTCCCGAGACCAAGCTCTCAGAGCTGGTGTCAAAGAATCCCATCTTCGTCAGAGCCGACAGTGATCAGGAGGAAGCGGCTCGACTCCTATCCCAATACGACTTCTTAGCCATACCGGTGGTTGATGCCGACAACCGCATGGTGGGCATCATCAGCGTCGATGACCTGGTGGATGTCATCCAGGATGAAGCTACAGAGGATATTCAGAAGTTGGGCGGCAGCGAGCCGCTGCCTGAAGCCTATCTCAAGACCCCTGTGGGAACCATCTTCCGGAAACGGATCTGGTGGCTGCTTCTGCTTTTCCTGGCTCAGGGTATTACAGGCTCCATAATGCAAAGGTATTC
>DUMM01000075.1 GCA_012839845.1 Bacillota bacterium
CAAACTGGTGCCGTGGCCTAGAATCCAGGAGCGCATCGTCTCCGGAATTGAAGCGGCACTCTTGGGCCACAAGACTGTAGAGCAAGCACTCGCCGATATGGATCGGGAGATCGATGCCATCTTGGCTCGCGGCAGATAATGAGTGGATAGTTAACCTGGGACTGACCCGCGGGGGTCAGTCCCGGCTTCCAACTGGGACCGTATATACTGTTGAGATAACGCCCGTGTCATCCAGTGTTCCCATATGTTGGGACTTTAATGCTCCAAGTAATGAGGTGAATAGACATGGCTCGGAGTAGGCTGAGGAAGTACCTGCTGCTGAATGAAGAGAATCCCTTATACGGTTATGTATATCTCCTGCCTTATCTCGTTCTGTTTGTCATTTTCATTGCTCTCCCCATATTGGAGAGCATGCAGATCAGCCTGTACGACTGGAGCTTAATCGGACCACCGCCTCGCTATATTGGTCTTGACAACTACAAATACATTTTTACCGAGCCAACAGAATTGTTTCTGCACAGCCTTAAGAACACCGCGCGGTACGCAATCGGGGCCGTACCCTTATTTGTTTTCGGCTCCCTGTTTCTCGCCATTGCCGTCGATGCTGTCAGGCGCTGGAAAGGGTTTTTCCAGATCTCTTTCGTAATGCCGATGGTGATCAACGTTTCTGCCATATCTATTATCTGGATCTGGATTTTTGACCCCATTGCCGGGCTGCTCAACTACTATCTAGGACGCATCGGCCTGCCTCCTCAAAACTTCTTGGGACACGCAGAAACGGCGATGCAGGCCATTATAGCGGTCTCTTTCTGGTGGGGAGTGGGTTTTCCATTCCTGGTGTATCTTTCGGGGCTGCAGGATATTCCCCAAACCTACTATGAGGCTGCCCGCATTGATGGAGCTAACGCCTGGCACTGCTTCAAAGATATTACCCTGCCGCTGCTGCGCCCCACTTTGCTGTTTATCTCGGTGATGCAGATCATAGGTGCTTTCCAAGTGTTCGGCCAGGTCTATATCCTCACCGGAGGAGGGCCCTATGACAGTACCAGGGTAGTGGTACAGCACATGTATCTTACCGGATTTCAGTATTTCGAAATGGGGCTCGCAGCGTCCATGGCGTGGGTTCTCTTCTGCATCCTAATCGTATTTACTCTGATTCAGTTCAGGTTGTTCCGGTTCAGTGAGCGGTTGGAATACTAGCAGCTCAATTGGCACGATTGGAGGTAAACGGTTATGCCATGGGTGCGGCGTAATTTGAAACAAATAGTCTTGATGGTGGCCCTGACTATCTTGGCTGTGTTCTGGCTGCTTCCCATTCTGTGGGCTGTATCTACATCACTGAAGCCCAATCCCCATACTTACCGCCATCCTCCCCGCTGGATTCCAGAAGTTGCGACTTTAGAAAACTTCAGGGAAGTTTTCTTTACCATCAGGACCACACCCATCTGGCGGGCCTATTACAACAGCCTTATCGTGGCTATTTGTACTACTTTCTTGGTGCTGGTGGTATCGTCCCTTGCTGCCTATGCCCTTGCGAGACTGGACTTTCCCGGCCGCAATGTGGTTTTTGCCATAATTGTGTCCTCGCTGCTGATTCCAGGGCAGATTACACTGATCCCTGTTTTCTTGCGGTTGCACCGGTGGGGATGGCTGAACAGCTACAAAGCTCTCATTGTACCGGCTCTCGCAGGACCTTTTGCGGTGTTTTTGCTGCGGCAGTTTATGCTGTCTGTTCCCCGGGATCTTGAGGACGCAGCTCGGATCGATGGGTGCAGTAGGTTCCGCATCTTTTATACCATCGTTCTGCCGCTGATTAAGCCGGCCCTCACCACTTTGGCTATCTTCACCTTTTTCGGAAGCTGGAATGACTTCATGTGGCCGCTAATTGTCATGACCAGGCGGGATATGATGACACTGCCGGTAGCTCTTCAGGCTTATCTTGCCGCTTTCAACTACATGATCGAGGCAGGTTACATCCTGGCAGCAAGCGTAGCTGCCACCCTACCTCCAGCGGTATTCTTCTTAATATTCCGGCGCTATATCATCAAGGGTATTGCGCTTTCGGGTTTGAAGTTCTAGGTACAAGGCTGCCACAGCCTCAAGGACAGTATAAAACAGGATGAACCCACACGCCTTCACGCGGCAGTGGAGTCATCCTGCTTTTTTTGCGTTATGTGCTTAACGGAGGAAGAGGCGGAGTTCTGCCAACGACGCAGACAGATGACAGGAGCGCAGGTGGAAGGAGTTGGGAGTTGAGCGGGAGAATCAGCTAGCTAGCTAGGAAAAATCCCACAAGCGGAACCTGGAGTGAGTGTTGTCTGGAATTAGTGACAGTGAGGTTGTAGGAGCAAAGGCTTTTTGCGATGGGATGCCGGCAGTTAAGGCGGACGGTGGGAGCTGCGAAGCAAGACGGTAGACACTTGGCAATCAGCTAAAAGGGGTTGACAGAGCCTTGAAGATCACTAAGATGGAGCTTTTTAAGGTACCGCCTCGATGGCTGTTTCTTAAGGTTGAGACAGATGAAGGCCTCTGCGGATGGGGTGAGCCCATAGTAGAAGGCCGGGCAGATACGGTGAGGGCCGCTGTAGAGGAGCTCTCGGAGTATCTCATTGGTAAAGACCCGCTGCGGATTGAGGATCACTGGCAGGTCATGTACCGGAGCGGGTTCTACCGGGGAGGTCCGATACTGACCAGCGCTATTTCAGGTATAGAACAGGCCCTGTGGGACATCAAGGGCAAGTACTACGGCGCGCCAGTCTATGAGCTTTTGGGTGGCAGAGCCCGGGACAAGATTCGGGTGTACAGCTGGATCGGCGGAGACCGACCCAGGGATGTTGCGGAGGCCGCTAAGGAACAGATTGCAGCTGGGTTTACAGCAGTGAAGATGAATGCCACTGAGGAGATGCACTACATAGACTCTTTTGACAAAGTCCAAGTGGTCGTTGAGCGAGTGGCCGCTGTCAGGGAAGTCGGCGGCTCTGCCTTCGGCATCGGCATTGACTTTCACGGCCGGGTGACCAAAGCGATGGCCAAGATCCTAGCCAAGGAGCTTGAACCGTTCCATCCCATGTTCATTGAAGAGCCGGTTTTGCCGGAAAACAACGAAGCTCTGCGGGAAATCGCTAACGTTACCACTATACCTATTGCGACGGGAGAGCGGATGTACACACGCTGGGATTTTAAGCACCTGTTGGCCGGCGGTTGTGTGGACATTATTCAGCCCGATGTATCCCATGCAGGAGGAATTCTCGAGGTGAGGAAGATCGCCGCCATGGCTGAGGCCTATGATGTTGCCCTAGCTCCCCACTGTCCGCTGGGTCCTATCGCGCTGGCAGCGTGCCTGCAGGTTGATGCCTGCTCGCCAAACGCTGTGATTCAGGAGCAAAGCCTTGGGATCCATTACAATTGCGGAAACGACCTCTTGGATTACCTAAAGGATCCATCGGTATTTCAGTACGAAAACGGCTTTGCCGCTATCCCCCAGGGTTCCGGCCTAGGTATAGAGGTGGATGAAGAAAAAGTGAGGGCGGCCGCTCGGATCGGGCACAACTGGAAGAACCCTGTCTGGCGCCGGGAAGACGGCACTGTAGCCGAATGGTAGAGTTGACGGAGAGGGATGTGCTAAATAAGAATCTTCAATACGAGGAGAGCTTCGATGAAAGGTCAGGCAAAGAACCGTGATGCTAAGGTACAAGTAGTCACTTTGGGTGAGACGATGATTCGGTTTTCTTCTAGGGTTGGTATCCCCCTGGAGAGGGCACGAAAGCTGGATGTGGAGATCGGAGGCTCGGAATCCAATGTCGCGGTGGCCTTAGCCAGGCTGGGTGTTTCAGTTGGCTGGATCAGCAAGCTGGTTGACAATCCCTGGGGCCGGCGTATCGCCGGTGAGCTGAGGCTGCACGGAGTGGACACCTCGAGGATCATCTGGACCCAGGAAGGCAGAGTGGGGACCATGTTCGTTGAACCGGGAGTGAAGCCCCGGCCTGCCGAGGTGATATACGATAGAGCCAATTCCGCAGCCAGCACTATGAAATTCGATGAACTTGACATAGACTACATCTTATCTGCCCGGCACGTTCATCTCACCGGGATAACGATGGCTCTCAGCGATTCCTGCCGAGAACTGGTGAAGCAGGTGGCGGCGGAAGTTCGGAAAGCTGCTGGGGGGACCGTCTCCTTCGATGTCAATTACCGCCAGCGGCTTTGGAGTCCAGAGGAGGCAAGAAGAGCTGTTGTCTCGGTACTGCAGTATGTCAACCTGCTGATATCCACCCTCGACGATGTCCGTAGAGTTTTCCAATTTGATGGCAGAGCTGAAGATGCCTGCAGACTGCTGCAGGAGACTTACGGCTGCCCTTGGGTGATCATCACCCTGGGAGGGGAGGGGGCTGTTGGCCTGTTTGATGGAGAGGTCCAGCGGGTCAGCGGCTATGAACTCAGTATAGTTGACAGGATAGGAGCCGGTGATGCTTTTGCTGCCGGTGCCATCTACGGCTTTCTGCAAGACGCGCCGGATATAAGCCTAAAATACGGGGCGGCCCTGGCGGCGCTGAAGCACACAGTTTTTGGGGATCAGAGTTACTTCAGCAAAGCAGATGTGGAGAGGCTCCTTGCAGCAGGAGGATCCGACATACAGCGATAGTCGAAAGTCGAAGCCGGTAAAGCTCTTGGCCGGCAGTCATTCACAGGAGCGGTACAGGAGGGGTGACTGTTGAGATACAAGGTTGAAGTCTACGAGAAGATCATGGCAAGCCGGATCGTGGCTATCTTGCGGAAGATCGATGTGAGTAAAGCTAAAGATATCGCCAGGGCCATCCTTGACGGCGGAGTCTGCGCCATGGAGGTGACCATGGATACTCCCGGAGCATTGGAAGCTATCCAGACCATCAAGTCCGATCTCGGCAGCAAGGCGGCAGTCGGAGCCGGCACCGTACTGGACCCCGAAACAGCCCGCCTGGCACTGCTATCCGGCGCAGAATTCCTGGTCGCTCCTAATCTAAATGCGGATGTCATCCGTTTAGGAAACCGCTACGGTCGCCTCGTTATCCCAGGGTGCGCAACCCCGTCGGAAATCGAGACCGCCTGTGAGGCAGGGGCAGACATCATTAAACTATTTCCCGCGGCAGACCTGGGGCCGGGGTATATCAAGAGCGTCAAGAGCCCCCTGGGTCATATCACAGTGATGGCGACGGGAGGCATCAGCCTTGACAATGCCGACGCCTTCTTAGCCGCGGGGGCAGATATACTGGGTGTCGGCGGGAATCTGATCAGCAAAGAGGCAGTCGCCCGCGGTGACTTTCAAGCTATAGCAGATTATGCAGCAAAGCTAGCGGCCAAGACAAGAGCTTGACAAAGATGCGGCGGGGTGGCAGTTGCCGCTGGGAAATACCTATTATTCTCGATCCTAGGGCCAGACCTGCCGTCCTCCTACATATGTTGCCGTTACCTGCATATTCAGCAGCTCTTGCGGTGCGGATTGGGTTGGGTCTTTGGGAAGCACAACGAAATCCGCCAGTTTCCCCGGCGAAAGGCTGCCTTTGACAGCTTCTTCTTGCGCTGCGTAGGCGGAGCCGGCAGTGAAGAGGGCCAAGGCTTCCATGGGAGTGAGGCATTCCTCTGGGCGCCAGCCGCCGGGAGGATGGCCTTGGCGGTCTTGACGGGTGATGGCGGCGTGAATTCCCCAGAGAGGATTGCAGCTTTCCACTGGGCAATCAGAGCCGCCCGCGGTGCGGATTCCCATCTGGGCCATTGTTTTCCAGGCATAGGCGTAGACCTGCCGGTTCTTGCCGATGCGCTCATCTGCAAAATGCAGGTCGGTGGGAACGAAAATGGGCTGGATGTCGGCGACGATGCCCATAGCAGCCATTTTCGCAAGCTGTTTGCGGGTTGCAATCTGGCAGTGGACCACCCGGGGCCGGGCGTTCCAATCGGGGATGGATTGCTTAGCCCGTTCATAGCTTGTCAGTACCATTTCCAATGCCCGGTCGCCGATGGCGTGCACGGCAATCTGCAAATTGGCTATAGCTGCTAGAAGCACCAGTTCATCCAGCTCAGCTTGGGTGTAGATGGGCATTCCGGAGCTTTCTGGAGCATCGGCATAGGGCGCCCCAAGGGCAGCGGTTCCAGCTCCCAGCGAGCCGTCGGCGTAAAGCTTTAGTGGGCCTAGGGCAAGATGAGAGCCTAGATCGGGACAGCTCTGTCGGAGATCGAGGTAAACCGCTAAGTCATCGGGGGTAGGCATCGCCGCTTGGAGAATCACCCGAATGGGAAGTTCACCTGCAGCCGCCAGTCCCCGATATGCGTCCAACCGGAGAGACAGTGTGTCGGCGCCATCTAGATCGTTGGCCTGCACTGTAGTCAATCCCAGAGCGGCAGCTGCACGGGCGGCCTTAGAAATGACCTCCTTGAGAACGGCGACTGTCGGCTCGGGCAGCAGTCTAGTCACAAGGTCGATGGCGTTTTCCCGCAGGATGCCGGTGGGTTCACCGCTATTTTCCCGGTCGATGCTTCCTCCCGGCGGGTCAGGTGTAAAGGCACTGATACCTGCCAGCTCCAGCGCTTTGGAATTAACTGCGCAAGCGTGGCCGCACACCCTGATAAAGACCACGGGGCGGTGGCGGGAGACCTGATCCAGGTCTTCTTTGGTCGGCAGCGCTTTGGGGACGAAGCTTTCATCATTCCAGCCCCAGCCGACAATCCACTCCCGGTCAGGGTTGTTTTGGGCAAACTCTTGGCCCAGTCGGATCATTTCACTGACGGAGCGGACGGTCGTAAGGTCTGCGCCCATCATTCCCAATCCCCAGTAGAGCAGGTGCATGTGGCTGTCGTTGAAGCCAGGAACCACCGCCTGGCCTTCGAGGTCTATCCGCTGGGTTTCACAGGATGCCAATGGCAGAAGTTCATCAAGCTTGCCGACAGCCAAAATCCGATCCCCTGCCAAGGCCATTGCCTCTGCCGCAGGTAGGCTGGGATCCAGGGTTATGAAGCGGGCATTATAGAAGAGTTTGGTTGCCGATACTGCGGACTGATGCATACTGTTGCCCTCCATTTCGCCAGTCGCTGTGCTGCATAAGTCCCGGGGTAGTTATCCGAATATCTTCTGCACAATTTCCCCGCCGATTGTTTCCAGGCATCCCATCTCGGCTGCTAAATTCATGATAGTATAGCGGTGGGGCCTCATTTCCTTGGCGCTTCGCAGACCAGCCTCCACCCACTCCTTTTCTATTCCCAGCTCTTGGGGATTCTGACAGAGACCTAGGACAGAAAGGTATTCCCGAATGCTGTCTATCGGGAGGAGGGACTTGGGAACTTCTTCCTGGATCCGGTTCCAATTAGGTACTACCAGCTCGCCGGTGCGCCTTGCAAGTTCCTGGTTCTTCAGCTTGTCCCAGTGGGGCGAATACAGTGCTTCCCATGCTTCGGCGAAATCCTGCTGAACTATCTGTTTGTACTGAGCGAGCGGCAGCCTTTCGGCATAGACCTTTTCCCAATCGAAGGCCTTGGGTTCCAAAGCGAGCATTCGCTGGTATATTTCTGTTACGATGAGGGTACCGATGGCCACCTTGTCCCCGTGATAGCACAGGCGGCCGCGCTCAAGCCCTTTAATCTCCCAAAAATGGGCCAGTTCATGTTCTGCGCCGGCCGCCGGCCGGGAATCGCCGAACATCAGGATGGCCACTCCCGAGAGGATAAGGCCCTCGGCAAGGCGCAAGAGGGCATCGGGATCGCCGGTACTCAAGGCAGAGACGTCTTCGAGTACCTGGGAGAGTACTTGTTCCACAATGCTGGCGATGACGGGGCAGTAGTATTCGCCGTTGATAATATGGGAAAGCCTCCAATCAGCTAGTGCTATAGACTTGCCGATGATGTCTCCAAACCCTGCAGCGGCCATCTCCTGGGGAGCGGCGGCTAAGATATCTGGGTCAATGTAGATCGCTGTGGGACAGGTGGCGGGCATTGACTTTTTGAAACTGCCGGTTAGTATAGGTGCTACCGTTGATGCGTACCCATCCATGGAAGGCGCTGTGCCGATGCAAATAAAGGGCCGTCCCGTCTTGTGGGCTACGAAGCGGGTAATATCATTGATAGTCCCCGAGCCAACTGCTACCAAGAATCCGCCGTTATCGGGGAGTCTTATCAGAACTTCTCCCAAGCTGCGCTCATCGGCCAAGACCCAGTGGGAGGGTGTAAAACTGTGGCGGGGGCGGAGGATCACTGTCTTTGCTGGGATTCCCATCTGCTGCAGTGTCGACTCCACCTCTCTCCCAGCTACTTCGAAGGTAGTTTCGTCAGCTACTATTAAGGCGGTACCGGTTAAGCCCATCTCAGGGACATCTTCTTCCAGGCAGCCGATAGCGCCTCTGCTTAGGCGGATCCTCTTGATGGGAACCTTATGCACTCGACCGCACCCGCACGGAAACTCTGCACACGCCAGCTCCTCCAGCTTCCAGACCATAGCTTTTCTCCCTTCTGATATGGAAAAATGCTGAAGCATCATCTGCCTGTTATACTTCTATACCGGATTCAGCCGTTCCTGTAGAATGATAAGAGTCTGCGGCCGGCTAAAGGATAGGATGGGGACGGGGAAGAAGAAGCTAAGGAACTTAATATTGGTTGTGGTCAATAGGTCTCTGTCACGGGCAGCTATCAGCTAGTGCGCTGTGTATCAGTACAGGACCCAAGAAACGCGCAAGACAATCTAGAGCTGCCTTTATGCACAAGACTGTCTTTCGGAGGGCGGTGGACGATGGGACGAGAAACGGTGCTGCTGGTAATCGACGTTGGCGGGACAAATACGGTTTGTGAAACATATGATGTGCAGGGTTCTGAGCTGTTAAGCGAGACACGCGGCACTGCCGATGTGTTTGCCGATGGTGCTGCGGGGTTTGTGCAGCATGTCAAGGAGTTTGTCCATAAACATAAGGCTAGGTATCCCCATACGGACTTAGGTGTTGGGGTGGTGGGAGTGCCTGGCATTGTTTCCCTGGATGGAACCAGGGTTATTTCCTGCCCCAACCTTAAGGAGTTGGACGGGCTTCCCTTGGGCAAAGAGCTGTCTGCCGCTATAGAGGTGCCTGTCTATGTGTATAAAGACACCGAGCTTGCTGCAGTAGGTGAACAGCAGTTAGGCGCTGCTAGAGGATTTGCCAATGCGGTCTGCGTCATGTTGGGTACAGGTATCGGCTGCGGGTTGGTGTTCAACGGCCGGGTTTGGCGGGGAGATCACAGCCTTGCTGGTGAAATCGGACATACCATCATCATCCCCGATGGCCGGCCTTGCACCTGCGGCAGGCGGGGCTGTCTGGAAATGTACTGTTCAGGTAAGGCTTTTGGTCGGCTGGCTGTTGAGCTGGGCCTCGCTCCTTCAGATGAGCATCGAAAGAGTGAATCGTCACTTGCCCGCCTGCTGTTTGAGGCGGCTGAAAGCGGCAATGAGGCTGCAGAAAAAGCCATCACTGAGGGTTTTGCTCTTCTCGGCACAGCCTTGGCCAACATGGTTAACTTGGTGAATCCGGGGATTATCGTTCTCGGTGGAGGTTTGATGGCTGGAGGTGCAGCATACCGAGGGGTGGTCGAAAAGGCGTACATGGACTCAGTCAGAAGTTTTGCAGCGGCAGTACCATCGATTGTCGAGTCTCAGCTGGGCGCCAAGGCCGTCACCAAAGGCGCGTGGGTAGAGGGCAAGAGAATCTTGGAGGGCAGGGACTAACGGCTTACGTCTCAGGTATAGTCCAGATGACCAAGACAAAGCTGATCAGTGTCGGTTGTATTGCGATCAAGGGTCAATACCCGTCCCTGGAAGCGGGGCGGATTTTTTTGTAGGAAGCATGGTACATGAAGGCTGGTAAGAAGCTTCCCAGGTATTCCTGACGCTCTTCTGAAGGCGCAGATAAACCTTACTGACTCCAAGAGATCAGCTGACCTTTTTCCAAGAGGCAGATGAAGGACATAGGAGCCTGGCAGCGAATAAAAAAACAGAAGTTGCGGACATGCAATAGACCCTTTAACTAGTACAACTTGCGCAGTCTGCGGTCTTTTTTTCCGATGTAATGCGGTAAGGAAACTGGCATTAAAAGTTCAGAAAAAGGCTTGTACGTAGGCTTTTAGGAGGGTAGTCATGATAATTCAACAGGATGACCGTCTGGTATTTACATACGACGGTGAAAAGCTGGTAATAGAACCTTGGGGTCTTAACGCTTTTCGGGTAAGGGCTACCAATTATCCCAAAGTACAACCGGTGGACCTGACCATGTACGATCACCTTTTGGCGGGTGAGGCCAGATGAACGGCACTAAAAGCATCGCTCTTTATGCCAAAGAACTAAAATTGCCCACCTTCGCCGATTACCAAACAGTGATCCGCCAAGCCACGGAGAATGGTTGGGGTTATGAAGAATTTCTATGGCAAATGCTGGCCCGGGAAGCAGCCAAGCGCCGGGAAAACCAGATTGCCCGCTTGATTAAAAG
>DUMM01000076.1 GCA_012839845.1 Bacillota bacterium
CCATGCCGGTTGTTATCCTGGACCAGCTTAGTATGCACATTGGTGAGCTTTTTGACTTAAGCAAAATACCCTGGGATAACTCACCCAGAAATATCAAGATATTGAACGAAACTATGGCCTATTACAGTTCGAGAGTTTTTGATCAGCTCTGCAGTCAAGTTCAACCGCCGGCTGGTTTCAGGCCGTCTTTGGCTTTCTTCAGCAAATACATGTATTTTCTCTCTGCTGCTTCTACAGAATAAACGGCATAATCCACCAAATCGGGATCATCGACGCTGTCAAAATAGGCCTTGGCGTTGAGCCATTCTTGTCTCGCCTGCTCGATTAATGTTCCCAGATCTTCAGCCGGCGATTCCTCTACAACCTGGTCTTCCGCCAGGGAGAATTGACTGTACACCATATGCCACAGATTGTGCAAGAAGTGCCTCGCCACAGGATATCCCTCCACAACAGCTCTAGGGTTGTGGTGCTATGGTAAGTCTATCCCCGGCGATAGCAAATTATGCCAATTTACGCAGCTCCAATTTACAGTTCCCGGCGGCCTTCCAGCGCCTTGGCCAAAGTAACCTCATCGACGTATTCCAAATCGCTCCCTACGGGCATGCCGTGGGCCATCCTGGTCACCTTAACTCCCAGCGGTTTCAGAAGTCGGGCCAAGTACATGGCTGTAGCCTCACCCTCGACATTGGGATCGGTCCCCAAGATGACCTCGTGAACAGTGTCTGCCTGCAGGCGCTGGAGCAGTTCCTTGACCCGCAAATCTCCCGGACCGATACCGTCTATGGGCGAAATGGCTCCGTGCAAGACATGATAAAGCCCCTTAAACCCGGTGCGCTCTATCGCAATAACATCCTTGGGCTCCTCCACCACGCAGATGATACCCCGGTCACGACCCGGCGATGTGCATATCGGACAGGGATCTGTTTCTGTCAGATTGCTGCACACCGAGCAGTAAATGGTCTTCTCCTTAGCTTCGATAATTGCTTCAGCCAGGCTCTCGGCAGCTTGCCTGGTCCCGCTGACGATATGGAAGGCCAACCTTTGAGCCGTTTTGGGTCCAATCCCCGGCAGCTTGGCCAGCTCTTCCACCAGCCGGGCTACGGGCTTTGCATATATAGACATGCGCCTTTACCCCTTTATGTCAAAACAATCCTCCCGGCAAACCAGAAAGATCTAGACCCCCGGTGATTTTAGCCATCTCCGCTGCGCTCATTTCCTGTGCCTTACGAATAGCCTCATTGACCGCAGCCAGCACCATATCCTGCAGCATCTCCACATCTTCCGGATCAACAACACTGGGGTCAATCTCTATTCCCTTGACCTCTAAGTGCCCGTTGACCACCACTCGGACTACTCCACCGCCTGATGTGGCCTCCACAGTCTTGGATGCCAGCTCCTCCTGGACGCGAGCCATCTCAGCCTGCATCCTCTGGACTTCCTTCATCATTTTTTTCATGTTTTTCACAGTGTCTTAACCCCTCTCCGCTTCGCATCTGACCTCCTGCACTGTGCCGCCGAAGATCCTCAAGGCAGCTTCCAATGCCGGATTCCCAGCATCGCTGGCCGGCCGCTCAGGGGCTATCACGTCACTGCCTTTACTGGGCTGCTCTTCACCCAGCGCATTACCTGCAGTCTGGACAAAGCCGTTTGTCTGATCAATTTCATCCTCGAAATAACAGACGACTTCCACAGGCCTTTCGGCAATATGAGATAGTACCCTCTGCAAAACCTCCTTGTTTCGGGGCTGCTCGAGGCTGACCTTATGAAACTCCTTAACCCGGGGGAAGACCAACACCAGTCGACCGTCTTCATCAAAGCCCAGCGGTTTGGATTCCCGCAAAAAAGCTTCCACCGGCGCCTGCCGTTCCTGCCGCAGTCTCTCTGCAATCTCACCCCACCTGGCCAAGAGGTCCTGGAATTCCACCGCTCTGTCAGCTGCAGAACTCGGTATAGCCGTCCGTTGGGTGCCTTTCCCTGATGATGTTGGCTGCTGCTCTGCGGCCTTAGGTTTAACCCCATCACCCAGGGCATCAACAAGGACATCGGCTTTTTCCCCTTCCCCAGGCACCCCCTGGGCTGCCAGCAAGCTCGCCATCAGTTTTTCCAACCGCTGAATTCTCTCTCTCAGTTCCGATATCACTGTCTCTTGAATCACTGCCGCCTGTCTTGCGGCCTCCTGAGGGTACTCCCCACAACCTCTGATCACTGCCATCTCCAGGGGCAGCCAAATAGGTGAGACCCAGCGCATGTCTGCTAAGGCTCCGGCCAACACATCAATAAGGCCTAGGATGCGTTCCATGGGCAGAGAACTAAGGTTTGGCCACTGCCCCCCTGCAGCATCCAAAGCTGCCTGCTGCTGAGCAGCACCTATCTTACCGGTTCTGGCCAGCATCAATTCCCGCAAGAAGCTGATGCAGTCTTTCGTCAGCTGCTGGACATCTGCACCGCCCCCGATTATCTCCTGCAGCAGAGTTAGGGCGGCCAGTCTTTCTCCTCCGGCAATATGATTGAGGAGCTTGCCAATTTGTTCTTCCGGCACTACACCCAAGAGCTCAGCGATATGTCTCTCTTCTATGCGGTTCCCTTGGAAAGACACCGCTTGGTCCAAAATAGCCAGAGCATCACGCATGCCCCCGGCGGCGTGGCGGGCGATCAAAGACAAGGCAGCAGGCTCCACGTCCAAACCTTCCGCCGCTGCCACCTGCTGCAGCCGCATAACTACCTGCTCGGTGGTGAAATTATGAAACTGGAAATGCTGGCAGCGAGAGGCAATGGTCTTAGGTACTTTGTGGGGCTCGGTGGTAGCCAGTACAAAGACTACGTATTCCGGAGGCTCTTCTAGCGTCTTCAACAGGGCGTTGAAAGCGTCCGTTGTGAGCATATGAACTTCATCGATGATGTATACCTTATATCCACCTTCAGTAGGCGCAAATTTCACATTCTCCCGCAGATCACGGATCTCATCAATGCCCCGGTTAGACGCGCCGTCAATTTCTACTACATCCATGGAATAGCCGTCACTGATCAACCTGCAGTTGGAGCAAACATTGCACGGTTCCGGCGTTGGGCCCTGCCTGCAGTTTAGCCCTTTGGCCAGCAGCCTTGCCAGAGATGTCTTCCCGGTTCCCCGCGGCCCAGAGAACATGTAGGCATGGGCAACCCGACCCCTGCGCAGGGCATTTTGCAAAGTCCGTACAACCGGTTCTTGGCCAACTACATCTTCAAATCTTTGAGGTCGGTATTTCCTGTAGAGGGAAAGATAGGACATGCCACCGCCTCCGCACCACTACATTTCCCCTTAGTACATTCTGATCGAAGATATGATCTCCTGCCATCTGCCGGCAGGGGTCATGAAGCGGGGACTAGCCCGGCCGTTTACACAAAAAAGACCGGAAGAAACTCCGGTCAGAAAAACTGCCGTGCACCCGCCTTCGAATTGGCGCTTCCAGGTGGCACCCAAGCAGTTAGCTCGGACTAGGCACCCTTGCGGCACATAAGGTGATCCACTTACCGCTGCTTCCTCCCGGACCTGACGGGGTTCATGGAGCCTTATTGCGCAAGACCCAATCGTCAACACCACTTACTTGGACCGAGCCCCACAAGCCCAACCCTCGGACGGGAATTCGACCCCGCTATAGCGGATTGCGGGTTCAGGGCTCCGCTACTTCCCCGTCTAGCACGGCAAGACTTGAAATCCGGATAGGTTGCCCCCTCCGGATTTCTTGGCGGAGAGGGTGGGATTCGAACCCACGGTAGAGTTACCCCTACACTGCATTTCCAGTGCAGCCTGTTCGTCCACTCCAGCACCTCTCCGTGATGTCGCAGGTGTTGTTGGGTCTGTCAGTCGGTCTGGCACTAATCTCTAGAACTAGATTCCCCGCCTCGGCAACTCCAAGACAGGACTAAACCACATCAATCAATTCCCGGAATATCTGGCGGAGAGGGTGGGATTCGAACCCACGAGGCGCTTGCGCGCCTAACGGTTTTCGAGACCGCCACGTTCAACCACTCCGTCACCTCTCCGCGCCATCAATCCCTGATGCGCAAATCCCTAAAAAATCTCTGGATAACGGCCCGGCACTCCTCTTCCAGAACACCGCCGGTGACGTCGACTCTGTGGTTGAGCTCCTTCCGCCGGACCAAGTCAAAAAGGGAATCGACTGCTCCTGCTTTGGGATCCTTAGCTCCGTATACCAGCCGGCGTATCCGGGCTAATACTATGGCGCCGGCACACATCGGACAGGGTTCTATTGTAACATAGAGGGTACAGTCCGTCAACCGCCAGCCTCCCAACCGCTGGCAGGCTTCCCGAATCGCCAATATCTCGGCGTGGGCTGTAGGATCCTTCCACGTTTCCCGGCGGTTGTGGCCTCTACCGATAATCTCGTCCTGATGAACGACCACCGCTCCGATGGGAACCTCTCCTACAGCATATGCTCTGGATGCTTCCTCCAGTGCAGCCTGCATGTAGGTTCTATCGGCCTCATCCATCCCGTCTATCCTTCCACTTTATTCAGCAGTGCGGATCCTACAGATGGTCTGTTGCCCTGAAGACCTTGCTGTGAGATATCATATCACATCTGCAGCTCAACTGCAACTATCACCGGTTTGCCGGATAGCGTCAAGATACTGTAGGTCTGGGAGAAAGAGTCTGGCCCGATTTAGGCCGGCAGAGCACATGGCTAGATGATAGTGATTGAACTAAGCTGTTTGAGCACTCTCCTAGTATAGGTAGAAGGAC
>DUMM01000077.1 GCA_012839845.1 Bacillota bacterium
CATCTTGCATCAATACTACGAAACGACTTGACTGAGGTTTACCAGGAGCCGTGTACGAGGCCCGTACGCACGGTTCTGTGAGAGGGACAGCGCTAGAAATGATCAGCTAGCGCTGCCCTACTCGATTTGGGAAGGAACTTGCCAATAAATATAGAATGTTTTTTCTAAATGCAGTGAGTTACTCCGGTCCCAATTAGAGGAGAGGATGCAGCAGTGCTGTCGGCGGCGGATATCATCGCATATCTGGATGAGATGTTCCCCCGATCATTGGCGGAGACATGGGACAATGTCGGGTTGCAGATCGGTTCGGCTTCATCGCCCTGCCGCACTGTGATGACCTGTCTGACGGTCACCGAGGCTGCAGCCGCCTACGCTGCCGAGCAGCGGGTTGATCTTATCATCAGCCACCATCCTCTGATCTTCTCACCGCTGAAAAGGGTGACCCCAGAGGAGGCAGTGGGTCGGGTCATTTACACCCTTATCGCTCACCGGATCAACCTGTTTGTTGCCCATACCAATGTGGACAGGGCCGAAGGAGGCTTAAACGATTGGCTGGCCGAATCCCTGGGGCTGCTTGACATCGGCATGTTGGATCCTGAAGCTGAAGCCGCCGGCTACGGCCGTATCGGCCGACTGCCCTCTAGGATGACTCTAAGATCTTTGGCTGAGTATACGGCAGAAGCCTTGAACATCCAGGGAGTCACGATGGTGGGACGGGAAGACAAGTTGGTACAGGCTGTGGCAGTGTGCAGCGGCAGCGGCTCCCACCTGTGGCCCGCGGCCCTTCACCAGGGTGCTGATGTCTTGATTACAGGAGATGTGAAGTACCATACCGCTGTTGATGTTCTTGCTACACCGTTGGCAGTGATTGATGCCGGTCATTTCGGCACTGAAGCTATGTTCCCGTCACGGATGGCCGAGCTGTTAGAAAAGGAGGCCAAGAAAAAGCAGTGGCCTCTCCGGATAATTGTGTATAAGGAAGGGGCTGGCCCGATGGTCACTGTGCAGAAAGGAGTCTTCGATGGTGAAACGGATCTGTGAAATATGTGGGAAACCGATCCCACCAGAAAGACTGGATGCTTTGCCCCAGACCCGGCGCTGCGTAGATTGTGCAAGGGCGAATGGGACTGACATCCACAGTAAGCGAGTAGAGATCGGCATGGACCTGGATACATACCGGGATCTGCTGCGGGCCGTCCGCAGCTAGCGGGAGCCGACGTAAATTGGCTTTAGAAATGGCAAGGGCCGTTTTCGGCAAGCCCTGCGGGTGTTGTGTTGAGCGATGATTGAATAAATCACCGCTTTTTTCTTTTTGATAACCCCTGGAACCCTCGAAAATCGCTGTTCGAGGGTTAATGTTTTTTTGAATTCAGCAGGAATTTGCCCCGGAGGGGTGGAATAAGGAAGACAAAGTGGTGGAAAGTGGGGGGAAGTGGGGGAACTTCCCGGGAAGGGGCAGCGGCCGTGTTCATGGGAGAATGGCAGCATACGCTGGATACCAAGGGCCGTCTCATCATTCCGGCTAAGTTTCGGGAACAGCTGGGTGAGAGATTCATTGTCACCAGAGGGCTGGACCACTGCCTCTTCGTATATCCCCTTTCCGAATGGGCCATATTGGAGGGGAAGCTCAAATCTCTACCTTTAACCCAGGGGGATGCCCGCAAGTTCGTTAGGTTTCTTTTTTCGGGCGCCATTGAGTGTGAACTAGATAAACAGGGCAGGATAATGCTTCCCAGCAATCTGCGGGAGTACGCAAAACTGGAAAAAGACGTTGTGATCATAGGTGTTTCCAGCCGTGTGGAGATTTGGGCTAAAGAGCAATGGGACCAGTATGTAGAAGAAGCCAGTGCTTCCTACGAAGACATTGCGGAGAAAATCGTCGATCTAGGCATATAGCTGCTGAGAACTGCTGGCCGAAGCACAGAGGATAGATGAAAGCCTGGTGATTCTTTGGACTACCATCATGTTCCGGTTTTGGCCCAGGAAGTGATCGACAATCTTGTTTGGCGGCAAGATGGCATCTATGTCGATGCCACGGTGGGCGGGGGAGGCCATGCTCGATTGCTCTTAGAACGTGCAGGGCCGGAAGCGAGGCTGATCGCCATTGACCAGGATCCCAACGCCCTCGCAGCTGCTAAACAAACCCTGGGTGACAAAGCTGCACAGGTGGTTTTCATCCACTCCAACTTTCTTCATATAGAGAGGATTGTGACAGAACTCCAGTGTGAGCCGGTGGATGGCATTCTGTTCGACTTGGGAGTATCATCACCCCAGCTGGATGCGGCAGAACGGGGTTTCAGCTACCGCCACGATGCTCCGCTGGACATGAGGATGGATCCCTCCTCACCGGTCACGGCAGCAGACTTGCTCGCCACTCTTACGGAGGAAGAACTGGCCAAAATATTGTTGGAATACGGCGAGGAACGGTGGGCCAGGCGTATAGCCAGGTTTATCGTGGAAGAGCGCCGGCGCTCGCCTATCATGACTACAGGCCATTTGGTGGATGTAATAAAGGCAGCAATCCCTAAAGGAGCCCGCAGCGCGGGGCCGCATCCCGCCCGTAGGACTTTCCAGGCGCTGCGGATCGCGGTGAACCGGGAACTGGAAGTCCTGGAGAGAGCTTTGGTAGATGCAATCAAGCTGCTTAGGCCCCGGGGTCGGATTGCGGTGATCAGTTTTCACTCTTTAGAAGACAGAATTGTGAAGCAAACCTTTGCGCGGTTGGCAGCAGGTTGTACATGTCCGCCGGAACTGCCGGTTTGTATCTGCGGGAAACAAGCCGAGCTTAGAATCCTGACCCGCAAACCAATAGTACCTACGGAACGGGAGATTGCGGACAATCCCCGTGCCCGCAGTGCCAAACTAAGAGTGGCGGAGAAGGTTCTATTGGGTAAAGGGGATGAATATTGATGGTACCAGCAGTTAAGCATCAAGAGATCCGGGAAGAAATATGGGCGGACGCCTTCTACAGCCAGGAACCGGCCCCTGTCCCCAGACGCCGTCGCCGGTTGCGCCTGCATCCTATGATTCTGCTCTCTATGGTGGCTGTGCTGGCGGTGACTCTGACCATCTCAGGCATCAGCCAAAAGGTTAGGATTATCGAGCTGGAGTACAACCTTAGATCCCTGGAAGCGCAGCTGGAAGAGGTGCGGCGGGAAGGGCAGCACCTGCAGCTCAAAGCAGAGCAGCTGCAGTCCCTCGCCTATATTGACGAGATGGCCCGGAGCCGACTGGGCATGGTAGAACCGCAGGAAGCTAAGGTCTTGGTACTGGTCGACTGGGATACGTCTCCCGCAGTCCAACTGGCAGTAGAGGAAAATAACGGGCCGACTTTGGTCAACGCAGGGAGACGGCTGTGGACTGCCTTCCTTGACTGGCTGCGGCCGCCGCTGATCGGCACGGGCGCAGCGGAAGCTGGGCTTCTCCGGTAGATGAACTGTCATCATTGACTGGGGCCACCCCTCTGGCCGGAGGCCTGAGGTCTGGTGGCTTAGTTTTTTGAGGGTTTCGGGGGGAATAGGCCTGTGGCTAAGCTTACGGCAATGGAAATCCGCAAACGGATCGCTGTGGTTTTCTTAGCAGTCATGGTCTGCCTTATTGTGCTGCTCCTCCGGTTAGGATATCTGCAGTTAGTGCAGAACCGCTGGTACCAACAGAGAGCCCTCAGTCAGCGAATGCGCCCTGTGCCAGTAGATGCCAAGCGGGGCGTCATTTATGATCGAAACCTTCAGAAGCTGGCAGTAAGTGTCAGTGCCGATGCGGTCTATGCCGTACCCGCGGAAGTGGAAGACCCAACAGCGACTGCCCAGGCCCTTGCCCCACTCTTGAACATGACTCCGGCTGAGCTGGAGGAAAAGCTGACAAGAAAACAAGCCACAGTCTGGATAGCCAGGAAGCTGGATACCGATACAGCCAGGGCCATTAGGGCACTGGATCTGCCGGGAATAGGCTTAGTGGAGCGGCCTCAGCGCTACTATCCCCACGGTCAGCTGGCTGCCCATGTCTTGGGTATTGCCGGCATCGACAATCAAGGCCTGGAAGGTCTCGAGTTCTACTACGATGAATACTTGCGAGGAGAACCGGGCCGGGTGATAGTAGAAAGGGATGCTGCCGGCAGGGAAATCCCAGACGGGGTCCGACGGTTTGTACCACCGGTAGACGGCGTCAATCTTGTTCTTACCATTGATTACGTAATCCAGTACGCGGCAGAGCGGGAGCTGGCCCGGGCTGTGAAAGAAACCGGCTCTGACCGAGGTGTCTTTATTGCCATGGACCCGAAGACAGGAGAAATACTTGCCATGGCGGTGTACCCGTCCTTTGATCCCAACAACTACTCATCATATCCGACGGAGAATCGACGGAACATTGCCGTGGTCGATCAGTATGAGCCTGGGTCCACATTCAAGATAGTAACCGCCAGCGCCGCCCTGGACTTGGGGGTGGTTACTCCTACCACAGGG
>DUMM01000078.1 GCA_012839845.1 Bacillota bacterium
AAGAGATTGTGGAGATGCTCCTGAAGGCCGGTCTGCCGGAAAACGGAAAGCTGACTTTGCGGGATGGCCGCACCGGCGAGCCCTTTGAGAACGAAGTCACCGTGGGATATATCTACATGCTGAAACTGGCGCATCTGGTAGATGACAAAATCCACGCTCGGTCTACAGGGCCTTATTCCCTGGTTACCCAGCAGCCCTTGGGCGGAAAGGCGCAGTTTGGCGGTCAGCGCTTCGGAGAGATGGAGGTTTGGGCGCTGGAGGCTTACGGCTCCGCATACACTCTCCAAGAGCTGCTCACTGTCAAGTCTGATGATGTAGTGGGCCGGGTCAAGACTTATGAGTCTATTGTTAAGGGAGAGAACATCCCTGAGCCGGGAGTGCCTGAATCCTTTAAAGTTCTGATTAAGGAACTCCAGAGTCTCTGTCTGGATGTTCGGATCTACAGCGATGGTGAAGAAGTAGAGATTAAGGAAGTTGACGAAGACGTAAGTGAAATGGCCAAGGAGCTGGGTATTGACATTCAGACCCGGGAAGTCGGCCAGGTTCGGCGCCAGGGTGAGCGGGATGCCGAATCAGAAGAGAAAGAAGAAGACGACGAAGCCGGCGGTGCTGGCGGGATGATAATAAGGGCGAGAAGTGAAGCGCCTGTAGAGCCGGAAGACGAAAGTGATGGAGACGAGATGGAAGAAGGTGTACTGGAAGATGGAGATGAGGAGTCCGAGCTAGAGTATGAAGAGGAAGACGAAGACGACATCGATGATGAGATTGATGTAGACGATGAGGATCTAGATGATGAGGATCTGGACGATGACGACTTCGTGGACGACGACTTTGGCGATGACGATTACGGCGATGACGACCTCGATTACGGCGATTTCGAAGACGACGATGACGATTATCTCTACGATGATGAAGATGAGGACTCCTATTAAAAGTGACAGGCTGCCGAGGGTTCTCTCGAGCTCCATCACCTTTTGTGCGGAACGGTTCTAGACAAGAGGAGTGGTCGCTTCATGATAGATGTCAATAACTTTGACGGCATTCGCATTGGTCTTGCATCTCCGGAGCGGATCCGTTCATGGTCCAGCGGCGAAGTAAAAAAGCCGGAGACCATCAATTACCGGACTCTGAAGCCGGAGCGGGAAGGTCTGTTCTGTGAAAAAATCTTTGGCCCTACCAAGGATTGGGAGTGCCACTGCGGCAAGTACAAACGGGTTCGCTATAAGGGCGTTGTCTGCGATCGCTGCGGCGTAGAAGTTACCAGGTCTAAGGTCCGCCGGGAGCGGATGGGCCATATCGAGCTGGCGGCACCGGTATCCCATATCTGGTATTTCAAGGGTATCCCCAGCCGCATGGGCTTGATGCTGGACATGTCGCCCCGGGCCTTGGAGCAGGTGCTTTATTTCGCTTCCTATATAGTAATTGACCCCGGCGACACGCCTTTGACCAAGAAGCAGCTGCTTAATGAGCAGGAATATCGGGAGTACCGGGCCAAGTACGGCGATGCTTTTCAGGCAGGTATGGGAGCAGAAGCCATTAAAAAACTGCTCGAGGAGATTGACCTGGATGAGCTGGCCCGGGAGCTGAGGGCAGAGATCAAGGACAGCAAGGGACAGCGCCGCACCCGGGCAATTCGCCGCCTGGAGGTTGTGGAGGCTTTTCGGAAGTCCGGCAACAGGCCGGAGTGGATGATTCTAGAGGTTATTCCGGTCATTCCGCCGGAACTGAGGCCCATGGTCCAGCTGGACGGCGGGCGGTTTGCCACATCAGATCTAAATGACTTGTACCGGCGGGTGATCAACCGCAATAACAGGCTTAAGCGGCTGCTGGAGCTGGGAGCCCCGGATATCATTGTTCGCAATGAAAAGCGGATGCTGCAGGAGGCAGTAGATGCCCTGATCGACAACGGACGACGGGGACGGCCGGTAACCGGTCCCGGCAATCGGCCTTTGAAATCCCTTTCCGATATGTTGAAAGGTAAACAAGGACGGTTTCGCCAGAACCTTTTGGGAAAACGGGTGGACTACTCGGGGCGTTCCGTTATCGTCATTGGTCCTGAACTAAAAATGCACCAGTGCGGGCTGCCCAAGGAAATGGCGCTGGAACTCTTTAAGCCCTTCGTGATGAAACGGCTGGTGGATCTCGGCTATGCCCACAACATAAAGAGCGCCAAGCGCATGGTGGAGCGGGTTAGACCCGAGGTATGGGATGTTCTGGAAGAGGTCATTAAAGAACATCCGGTGCTGCTCAACCGGGCACCGACCCTGCACCGATTGGGAATCCAAGCTTTTGAGCCGGTTTTAGTTGAAGGACGGGCAATTCAGATCCATCCCTTGGTCTGTACCGCCTACAACGCAGACTTCGACGGCGACCAAATGGCTGTCCACGTGCCTTTGTCGGCGGAAGCCCAGGCAGAGGCGCGGCTGTTGATGCTGTCGACCAATAACATTCTGCTGCCTGCCAGCGGTCGTCCTGTCACCACTCCCACCCAGGATATGGTAATTGGATGCTACTACCTGACGCAGGTAAAGGATGGGGCCAAGGGCGAGGGCCGTATCTTCTCCTCTCCAGAGGAAGTGCATATGGCCTATGCGGACAATCAAGTTGATCTGCATGCCAAGATCAAGGTGCGGTGGAGAGGTAAAATCATAGATACTACCGTCGGCCGGGTATTCTTCAATG
The DNA here is from genome assembly GCA_012839845.1 of Bacillota bacterium. Classification (GTDB taxonomy): domain Bacteria; phylum Bacillota; class Limnochordia; order DTU087; family DTU087; genus DTU087. The sequence continues at coordinate 2,683 of DUMM01000078.1, forward strand.
AGATCATCCCGGAGGAGCTGGGATTTTTCAACGCCGTCGTCGGGAGCAAAGAGCTGGCGAACTTGGTAGCCAGACTTTACCGCCGTTTCGGCAGTACCCGCACAGCTGAGGTTTTGGATGAAATAAAGCGGTTGGGCTTCCACTTCGCTACAATCTCCGGTACCACGGTATCCCTGAGCGATATCAACAGTCCGCCGGAGAAAGCGGAACTGATCGCCAAAGCCGAGGAGCAGGTGGAGATAGTTGAACAGCAGCATCGGCGGGGACTCCTGACAGCAGAGGAGAGGTACCAGAGGATCTGCGATATCTGGACCAAGACCAAGGAAGAGGTCACCCGGGCCATGAAAGAGCATATGGATCCCTTCAATCCAATTTGGATGATGGCCCGTTCTGGGGCCCGGGGTAATGAATCCCAGCTGAGTCAGCTGGCGGGTATGAGGGGTCTGGTGGCCGATCCGACGGGCAAGACCATTGAGATCCCAATTAAAGCCAACTTCCGTGAGGGCCTTACCGTGTTGGAGTTCTTCAACTCTACTCACGGTACCCGCAAAGGTCTGGCAGATACTGCTCTGCGGACCGCGGACTCCGGCTATCTGACCAGAAGGCTGGTAGATGTTGCCCAGGACGTAATCGTGCGGGAGTACGATTGCGGTACTGATGAGGGAGTCACTATCACTGCCATCACCGATGTGGGGCGGGATGTGGAGCAGGTGATCGAGCCCCTCAGCGAGCGGCTGGCAGGACGGGTGGCAGCAGAGACAATTGTCCATCCAGAAACCGGTGAAGTGTTGGTGAAAGCCGACCAGATGATCGATGAGGACCTGGCGGAAGCCATCGAAGCTGCAGGGATTACAGAAGTCAAGATCCGCTCGGTACTGACCTGCAAGACCCGCCATGGGGTCTGCTGCCTGTGTTACGGCCGCAACCTGGCTACAGGCAGACTGGTTGAGGTGGGTGAAGCAGTGGGAACCATTGCCGCCCAGTCAATCGGCGAGCCGGGTACTCAGCTGACCATGAGAACCTTCCATACAGGCGGTGTAGCCGGCGATGATATCACCGCTGGTTTGCCGAGAGTGGAGGAGCTCTTCGAGGCCCGCAAACCCAAGGGGCAGGCGATAATTACCGAGATAGCCGGTACTGTCCGGATAGTAGAAAGCAAAGGCGTCCGCAAGGTAATTGTCACCGACGAGCAGGGAGAGGAAAGAAGCTATACCGTACCGTATGGAGCTCGTCTGAAGGTAAGAGACGGAGGATATGTGGAAGCTGGAGACCAGCTGACAGAAGGCCCTGTCAACCCCCACGAAATCCTGAGGATCAAAGGGGTGCAGGCGGTTCAGCAGTACTTGGTCCGGGAAGTCCAGGAAGTCTACCGTTCTCAAGGTGTAGACATTAACGACAAGCACATCGAAGTGATTGTCCGCCAGATGCTCCGGAAGGTTAAAGTTGAATCTCCTGGAGATACTGATCTCCTGCCCGGCGGCTTGGTAGACATCCACGAGTTTGAGGATGAGAACCGGCGGGTGATGGCTGAAGGCGGCCGGCCTGCGGAGGCCAAGCCGGTCTTGTTGGGAATCACCAAGGCTTCGCTGTCGACAGAGAGTTTCTTGTCAGCTGCGTCGTTCCAGGAGACCACCCGAGTGCTGACGGATGCAGCTATTAAGGGCAAGTACGATCCCCTCCTCGGGCTGAAGGAAAACGTGATCATAGGGAAGCTGATCCCTGCCGGCACCGGCATGGCCTATTACAGGTCCGTGCGGGTCAAATCGGCAAACGGAGCTGCTCCCCAGGATGGAGAAGCTGCAGAGGAGCTGGAGACGGTGGGATCGGAGTCTGTCACCAACTGACAAACTCGCCGGTCCCGCCGGCTTTACCCTTGACAGGCAACTTTGCTGGTGCTAAAATGTGTGAGTGTGTGTATTGCTGGGGGTTACGGGCCGGGTATTGGTAGGTAGGGGGAGTGTTCCAATGCCGGCTAGGTTAAAAGACGCCAAGCGCAAAGTGGTAGGCAGCAAGCGCACATACAGAGCCTTGAAGGAGGGTCAGGTGGCGGTATGCTATCTGGCCTTAGATGCCGAACCGAGGATAATTGAACCCCTTCGGCGTCAGTGCATGGAAATGGGCATTGAGCCCGTGTATGTAGAGTCCATGAAGTATTTAGGCAAGTGCTGCGGAATTGATGTAGGAGCAGCAGCCGCCGCGATTCTCAAATAGGTGAAAAGGGGGGAACCACATGCCAACAATTAGCCAGCTGGTGCGCAACGGCAGAAAGAAAGTGAAGCAGAAGCCTTCAGCCCCTGCTTTGCGATTCCTTTACAACACGCTGAAGAACCAGCGGATTACTACTGAAGGCAATCCTCAAAAGCGGGGGGTATGCACCAGGGTATATACCACCACACCTAAGAAGCCGAATTCCGCCCTGCGTAAAGTGGCCCGTGTCCGGCTGACCAACGGCATTGAAGTTACGTCATATATCCCCGGTGAAGGCCACAATCTGCAAGAGCACTCCGTGGTACTGATCAGAGGCGGCCGCGTCAAGGATCTTCCCGGTGTTCGCTATCACGTGATCAGGGGAACTCTGGATGCTGCCGGTGTGGATGCTCGGCGTCAGGGCAGATCCAAGTACGGCGCTAAGCGCCCGAAATAATGCAGTGACTGCGTATTAACCTGCTTTACTGGATAGTATGAGAGATGGCACACAGGCAGCTGTTTAGCTGCGCCGTCGCTCTGGCAAAGGGGGGGAATTGATGCCGAGACGAGGTACAGTACCGAAACGAGAGATCCTGCCGGATCCGCAGTATGGCAGCGAGCTGGTAGCTCGGTTGATCAATACTGTCATGCTGGACGGCAAGAAGAGCCTGGCAGAACGCATTGTTTATACGGCTCTGGAAGAGGTACGGGACAAAACCGGTAGGGATCCGATGGAGGTTCTAGAAGAAGCGCTGAAGAACATCATGCCGGTGGTAGAGGTTAAGCCTCGCAGAGTGGGTGGTGCCACCTACCAAGTGCCGGTAGAAGTAAGGCCTGAAAGGCGCCGCTCGCTGGCTCTCCGGTGGCTGGTGCAGTTTTCTAGAACCCGAGGAGAGCGCTCCATGGCATCTCGCTTGGCGGCGGAGCTCATGGATGCTGCCAACAATACCGGAGGAGCCGTCAGGAAGAAAGAGGAAACCCATAGGATGGCAGAAGCCAACAAGGCATTTGCCCATTACCGCTGGTAAGAATTTGCTTAGTTTAAATGCTAACCGCTGTGCTTAACTGGTTGGGAGGCTGCTTATAGAGTGACGCGGGATTATCCCATAGAAAAGACAAGAAACATCGGCATAATGGCTCATATCGATGCCGGTAAGACTACTACTACCGAAAGGATCCTGTTTTACACCGGTCGTGTCCATAAGATCGGCGAAGTGCACGATGGTGCAGCTACTATGGACTGGATGGTCCAGGAGCGGGAGCGGGGGATCACCATCACCTCTGCTGCCACTACCTGTTATTGGCAGGGTCACCGCATCAATATTATTGACACGCCCGGACACGTGGACTTTACGGTAGAGGTCGAGCGGTCACTGCGGGTGCTGGATGGGGCCATCGCTGTCTTCTGTTCGGTGGGGGGTGTAGAACCCCAGTCGGAGACTGTTTGGCGGCAGGCAGACCGCTACCATGTACCCAGGATCGCCTATGTCAACAAGATGGACCGCATCGGGGCCAATTTTTACAATGTCGTAGACATGATGCACAAGCGTCTGGGCGCTAATGCCGTTCCCATCCAGTTACCCATCGGAGCCGAAGAGAACTTCGTCGGGATGATAGATCTGGTCCGGATGAAGGCCATCGTTTACGCCGACGACCTGGGAATGAATAGAGAAGAAAGGGACATTCCGGCGGACATGCTGGATGAGGCCAGGGAAGCCAGGGAAAAGCTGCTGGAGGTTGCAGCAGAGCTCGATGATGAGTTGATGATGAAGTATCTGGAAGGTCAGGAGCTCACCGTCGAGGAGGTCAAGAGAGCACTCCGCAAAGGAACTCTGGCAACTAAGATTGTTCCGGTGCTCTGTGGGTCTTCCTTTAAGAATAAGGGTGTGCAGGCGCTGCTGGATGCAGTCATCGATTATTTGCCTTCACCCAAGGACCTGCCCCCAGTGAAGGGAACCGATCCCAGGACGGGTGAGGTCATTAGTCGGGAGTTGAGCGATGACGCCCCCTTTGCTGCCCTAGCCTTCAAAATCCAGACCGACCCATATGTTGGGAAGTTGGCTTTCTTCCGGGTGTATTCAGGGGTCCTGAAAGCTGGGTCCTATGTCTACAATGCCACTACCGGCAGAAAGGAGCGCATTGGTCGGATCTTGCAGATGCACGCCAATCACCGGGAGGACAGGGAAGCTGTCTACTCAGGTGAAATCGCAGCAGCCGTGGGTCTGAAGAATACGACCACGGGAGATACCCTGACCGATGAAAGTGCTCCTATTCTGCTGGAGTCCCTGGAGTTCCCTGCGCCGGTGATCGACAGAGCCATCGAGCCGAAGACCAAGGCAGACCAGGATCGCCTGGCCATTGGCCTGCAGCGGTTGGCGGAGGAAGACCCGACTTTCCAGGTCCGCACCGACGAAGAGACTGGTCAAACCATTATTTCCGGCATGGGCGAGCTGCATCTAGAGATCATCGTGGACCGACTGCAGCGGGAGTTTAATGTAGCAGCTAATGTCGGCAAACCTCAGGTCGCCTATAGGGAAACCATCACTAAGGCGGTGCGCAGTGAGGGCAAATTCATCCGGCAAACCGGAGGACACGGCCAGTACGGTCACGTCGTGTTGGAAATCGAGCCACTGGAAAGGGGCGGCGGTTTTCAGTTTGAAAGCAAGATCGTTGGCGGTGCGGTTCCCAAGGAGTTTATCCCTGCTGTTGAAGCAGGTGTTAAGGAAGCAATGCTTGCCGGAGTGCTGGCAGGGTATCCGGTGGTAGACGTAAAGGTGACGGCAGTCGACGGGTCCTATCATGAAGTGGACTCCTCGGAAATGGCCTTTAAGATTGCAGCATCCATCGGATTCCGCGAAGGTATGAAAAAGGCCGGACCGGTCTTGCTGGAGCCCATCATGGAAGTTGAGGTTGTTACCCCGGACGAGTTCCTTGGAGATGTATTGGGCAACCTGAACGCCCGCCGGGGTCGGATCGAGGGCATTGAGGTCAGGGGCACATCCCAAGTGATTAGGGCCATGGTCCCCCTGAAGGAGATGTTCGGATATGCCACCGATCTTCGGTCGATGACGCAAGGGCGAGCCAGCCACGTTATGCGCTTTGCGTACTATGAGGTTGTACCGGCCGAGATGACAGAGGAATTGGTGGCGAAGATCTAGTACTAGACTGAATGGAAAAACTGGGAGGCTGATCGACGAGGGGCTTGGACGAGCCCCGAGTTGGTAGCTAATAAACGGGCGCTCGGCGCTCAGTACATGAGCCCTTTGTGAAGGAGGACTTGAAGAATGGCCAAAGAGAAATTTGAAAGGACTAAGCCTCACGTAAACATTGGAACCATTGGTCACGTAGACCACGGTAAAACTACAACTACTGCTGCCATTACCTTGCTGCTGTCCAAGATCGGTAAAGCGTCTGTGAAGAAGTTTGAAGAAATCGACAAGGCTCCGGAAGAGAGGGAGCGGGGCATTACCATTAATACCTCTCACGTGGAGTATGAGACTGCGAACCGGCACTATGCCCATGTGGACTGCCCCGGCCACGCCGACTATGTCAAGAACATGATCACCGGAGCTGCGCAGATGGATGGTGCCATCCTGGTAGTATCTGCTGCCGATGGCCCCATGCCCCAGACCCGGGAGCACATTCTGCTGGCCCGGCAGGTCGGCGTTCCTGCCATCGTCGTCTGGCTGAACAAAGCCGATATGGTCGACGATCCGGAGCTGTTGGAACTGGTTGAGATGGAAGTTAGAGATCTGCTGAACGAGTACGAGTTCCCAGGCGATGAGATTCCTGTCATTGCCGGCTCTGGACTCAAGGTTCTAGAGTGCGGCGGCTGCACCCAGTGCGAGTGGTGCGAGGCTCTCAAGAAGCTGATGGATGCAGTAGACGAGTATATTCCGACTCCTCAGCGAGACGTTGATAAGCCCTTCTTGATGCCGGTAGAGGACGTCTTCACCATCACCGGTCGCGGAACCGTTGCCACCGGTAGGGTAGAGCGCGGCCGCATTAAGGTTGGCGACGATGTGGAGATCGTCGGTCTGCGTCCTGAGAGCCGGAAGACTGTAGCTACTGGTGTAGAGATGTTCCGGAAGCTGCTGGATGAGGCCGTGGCTGGTGACAACATCGGCGTGCTGCTCCGGGGTGTTGAGCGGGACGAGATCGAACGGGGTCAGGTACTGGCCAAGCCGGGAAGCATTACCCCCCATACCAAGTTCGAGAGCGAGCTCTACGTTCTGTCCAAGGAAGAGGGCGGCCGGCACACTCCCTTCTTCAGCGGATACCGTCCCCAGTTCTACTTCCGGACAACTGACGTTACCGGCGTGATTCAGCTTCCGGAGGGTGTAGAGATGGTCATGCCTGGCGACAATGTTCGGATCACCGCTGAGCTGATTACACCCATCGCTATGGAGGAGGGTCTGCGCTTCGCTATCCGTGAAGGCGGCCGCACGGTAGGTGCCGGAGTAGTGACAAAAATCCTGGCCTAAGGAAGGCCAGTGATCATATTGCCAAGCAGAGCGTACGACCTAGAGAGTCCAGGAACAGCTTACACCAAGCTGGGGTCTGAAATGGGGGGATTCCGGGCAGTCGAATCCCCCTCTGTCTGCCCAAGACAGATTTGGTAAAGATTAGAAATGGGTCAGACCCCAGCCAGCCGGTCGTGCTCTGACAGTACAGCGATGAAGCGAGAGGTTGCCGGTTCTGTTTCCGCTGCCGAGGGTTGCGGACAGCGGGTACTGGATACCGGGGAATTTTCGCGGAGTAGGTCTGAGAATCAGGCGCTAGTAAGGAGGGAAACCCGTGGCTAAGAAGCAGAGGATTCGCATCCGCCTTAAGGCATTTGACCACAGACTCTTGGATGCCTCGGCTGAGAAGATCGTAGATACAGCAAGGCGAACAGGTGCAGTCGTGTCAGGACCCATTCCGCTGCCCACGGAGCGAAATGTGTACACCATTCTGCGCTCACCGCATATTCACAAGGACTCCCGTGAGCAGTTTGAAATGCGTACTCATAAGCGGTTGATCGACATTCTAGATCCAACACCAAAGACTGTCGACGCCTTGATGCGGCTGGACCTGCCGGCGGCTGTCGATATTGAAATCAAGCTGTGAGACGGGGTTCGAGCGGTTTCAAGGGGAGCAGGCAGTACAAGGGGGTGTAACAGATGCCAAAAGGGATTTTAGGAAGAAAGGTAGGCATGACCCAGGTCTTTACCGAAGATGGGCGGTTGGTGCCTGTGACGGTGATCGAAGCCGCACCCAATACCGTTATCCAAGTCAAGACCAAGGAGACGGACGGATATGAAGCCATCCAGGTAGGACTCGGTGAGAAGCGGGAAAAGCTGATTAACAAACCCGAGAGAGGTCACCTGGCCAAAGCCGGCGTGAAGAGTGTGCGGTATCTGAGGGAGTTCCGGATAGAAGACGCTCCTGAGTTTAAAGACCTGAAGGTAGGAGACACCGTTACCGTTGACATTTTCAAACCGGGCGATCTGGTGGACGTTACGGGAAAGACCAAAGGTAAGGGTTTTGCCGGAGTGGTCAAACGCTACGGTTTCAACAGAGGGCCTATGAGCCACGGTTCTATGTACCACCGACGGGTCGGTTCCCACGGAGCTACCGGTCCAGCTCGGGTATTCAAAGGCCGGAGAATGCCTGGAAGGATGGGGAATGTCCAGAGAACCATCCAGGGCCTGGAGATCGTTAGGGTAGATGCAGGGCGAAATTTGCTGCTGGTCAAGGGCGGAGTGCCCGGCCCCAGGGGTGGGCTCCTAAAAGTGCAGGCCAGCGTTAAGAGTAAGTAATGGATCGACTTGCAAAGCCAGTTATGTGATGAGGAAAGGGGGCAGATCCGATGCCGAAGGTCGCTGTATACAACATGGAAGGCAACAAGGTGGGCGAGATGGAGCTCAATGACGAGATATTTGCCGCGCCAGTGAATACCGCTCTGATGCATCAGGCGGTTGTGGCCTATCTTGCCAATCAGCGGCAGGGCACTGCATCCACCAAGACCAGGGGTGAGGTAAGAGGTGGTGGCCGCAAGCCCTGGCGGCAGAAGGGTACCGGAAGGGCTCGACACGGCAGCATCCGTTCGCCCATCTGGGTAGGCGGCGGCGTTGTTTTTGGACCGAAGCCGCGGGATTACAGGCTCGCACTGCCGAAGAAAGCCCGGCGACAAGCATTGAAATCTGCTTTATCAACTAAGGTGAGTGCCGGTAATTTGATCATTGTCGATAAACTCCAGTTTGACGAGCCGAAGACGCGCAAGATGGTTGAGGTTTTGAAAAACCTGCAGGTCAATGGAAAGGCTCTCGTTGTAACTGCCAGCGATGGGCGCAATGTAGTTCTTTCAGCCCGGAATATCCCCGGTGTCAGCACTATTAGGGCCCAGGATCTTAATGTCTACGCTGTGCTCAACAGCGAGCAGCTGGTAATGACTAAAGAGGCTGTGGAAGTCGTCGAGGAGGTGCTGGCGTAATGGCGGATCTCTGGAGCATTATTCGACGGCCTGTCATCAGCGAGCGGACAATGGATTTGATGCAGCAGAACAAGTACACCTTCGAAGTCGACATTAAGGCTACCAAGCCTCAGATTCGAGAGGCCGTGGAACAGATCTTCAATGTAGAGGTGGAGAAGGTGAACACCATGCGGGTCAGGGGTAAGAGGCGCCGCATGGGCAGAACTGAAGGCAAGCGGCCTGATTGGAAGAAAGCCATTGTTACTGTGAAGGAAGGCCAGCGCATCGAGCTGTTTGAAGGATTGTAATCGGTGCCGCGTGTAGACGGCCCACAGCTGTCTTCCATTTGGGATCACGGAATAAGGAGGGGAACATAAGTGGCCATAAAGAAGTTCAAGCCGACTTCGCCGGGGCGCAGAAGCATGACCGGGTTTGCCTTTGATGAGATCACCAAGACCGAGCCGGAGAAGTCGCTGCTAGCTCCCCTGTCCAAAAGCGGCGGCCGCAACAACCAGGGTCGGATAACTGCACGGCATCGGGGCGGCGGACACAAGAGGATGTATCGCATTATTGATTTTCGCCGGGATAAGGACGGTATCCCAGCAAAGGTAGCAGCGATTGAGTACGATCCCAATCGTTCGGCCCGCATAGCCCTGCTGCACTATGTCGACGGCGAGAAGCGGTATATCCTGGCACCTGTTGGACTGAAACCCGGGGATGTGGTGATGTCGGGTCCGGGAGCTGATATTAAGCCGGGTAACGCCCTGCCGCTCAAGTATATACCGACAGGTACGATGGTGCACAATATCGAGCTGTATCCGGGCAAGGGCGGTCAACTGGTAAGGGCTGCCGGTACTGCGGCGCAGCTGATGGCGAAAGAGGGCAAGTATGCTACCTTGCGGCTGCCGTCCGGCGAATACAGGTTGGTGCTGCAAGAATGCCGGGCAACCATCGGTCAGGTCGGCAATGTAGACCATGAGAATGTCACCATCGGCAAGGCCGGCCGGAGTCGGTGGTTGGGAAGACGTCCTCAAACACGTGGTGTAGCTATGAACCCGGTTGACCATCCCCACGGCGGCGGCGAGGGCAAGGCTCCTATTGGTATGCCGACACCGCGGACTCCTTGGGGTAAGCCCACTCTGGGTACCAAGACCAGGAAGCGGAAGCCTTCGGATCAGTTCATTATCCGGCGGCGGAATGCTCGTTAAGTGGGCGGATAGGGTCAATCCCTTCGTGAGAAGGTTTATTCGCCGCTGTCAAATCGGATGGAGGATCGCCGAGAAGGGAGGATTGATGCATGGGTCGGTCGCTCAAGAAGGGGCCGTTTATAGATGAGCATCTGCTGAAGAAGATCAAAGAGATGAACGAAAAGGGCGAGAAACGGGTGATCAAGACCTGGTCCCGACGTTCAACCATATTCCCTGAAATGGTAGGACACACTATTGCGGTGCATGACGGCCGCAGGCATGTTCCGGTGTATATTACTGAAGAAATGGTAGGCCATAAACTAGGCGAATTTGCACCTACTCGGACATTTAGAGGCCACGCTGGCAGCGAGAAGGCAACTAAGGCGCGGTAGCTGTAAAGGGGGTTAAGGTATGGAGGCTAGGGCGATAGCGAGATATGTGCGAATATCACCCCGCAAGGCCCGACAGGTAGTGGACTTGATTCGGGGGAAAGATGTTGGAGAAGCTCTGACGATTCTGCGCCATACCCCAAAGGCTGCCTCGGCGATCGTGGAAAAGACGCTGCGGTCAGCTGTGGCCAATGCTGAAAATAACCACGACATGGATAGGGATAAGCTGTACGTGGCCCGGGCATACGTGGATGAGGGGCCAACGCTGATGCGCATCAGGCCCAGGGCACGGGGTATGGCCTATAGGATACGGAAACGAACCAGCCATATTACTGTGGTTGTGGCAGAAAGGGAGGAATAGGTGCGTGGGGCAGAAGGTGAACCCAATCGGTCTGCGGGTCGGCATAATCCGCGACTGGGAGGGCAAATGGTATGCTGATAAGCGTAGCTACGCAGAGCTGCTGCACGAAGACTTGGCCCTGCGGGAAATGATTAAGGAACGTTTCTACACCGCAGGTATATCCCGAGTCGAAGTGGAGCGGGCGGCTAACAGATTGAAACTGACGGTATACACTGCTCGACCGGGAATGGTTATTGGCAGGGGCGGCTCCGAAGTAGATGCGCTTCGCAAAGAGATTGAAGCGAAAACCGGACGCCAGTGCCAGATCAACATCGTGGAAGTTAAGACTCCCGAACTGGACGCTCAGTTGGTGGCGGAGAACATCGCGTTCCAGCTGGAACGGCGGGTGTCCTTCCGGCGCGCGATGCGCCAGGCTATTCAACGGGCGATGCGGCTGGGAGCCAAGGGGATCAAGGTTTGGGTTGCTGGCCGAATCGCCGGTGCCGAGATCGCTCGGGCTGAGTGGAGCCAGGAGGGCAGTATTCCTCTCCACACCTTAAGGGCAGATATCGACTACGGCTTCGCCGAGGCACATACCACCTACGGGCGGCTGGGAGTCAAGGTATGGATCAATAAGGGAGAGGTCCTCCCCGAGAAGGAAAAGTAGAGAAAGGGAGGCGAACGGAGAATGCTGATCCCCAAGCGAGTTAAGTATCGTAAACAGCAGCGCGGTCGGATGAAGGGGAAAGCATCGCGGGGCTGCACAATTAGCTATGGTGAATACGGCCTGCAGGCTTTGGAGCCGGGTTGGATCACCAACACCCAGATTGAGGCCGCGAGAGTCGCCATGACCCGCTTCACTCGGCGGGGCGGCAAAGTCTGGATCAAGATCTTCCCGGATAAACCGGTGACTGCCCGACCTGCCGAAACCCGTATGGGTTCAGGTAAGGGAGCTCCGGAATACTGGGTTGCAGTAGTTAAGCCGGGCAGAATTCTGTTTGAGATTGCCGGTGTCCCCGAGGACGCAGCGAGAGAGGCCTTGAGGCTGGCATCCCATAAGCTGCCCATTAGGACGAAGTTCGTCGCACGTGAACAGACAGGTGGTGAGGCGCATGAGGCCTGAGGAGATCAGAGCCATGAGTTCGGAAGAGTTGCTGCGTAAGCTGGATGAGCTCAAAGAGGAGCTGTTCAACCTGCGTTTCCAGATGGCCACGGCGCAGCTCGACAATCCCATGCGGATCAGAGAAGTACGCAGGGATATCGCTCGAGTGAAAACCATTCTGCGGGAACGGGAGCTCGGGATCGCCCGCTAACGGTCCTATGAGTAGGGGGTGTGGATACAGTGGAGAGAAAGATGCGCAAGACCCGGGTGGGTACGGTTGTGTCCGACAAGATGGATAAGACCATCGTCGTCCAGGTAGAACGGCGGATACGCCACCCTCTCTATGGGCGGATTATCACTCGGAGAAAGAAGTTCAAGGTCCATGACGAAGATAATGCCGCGGCTGTCGGAGACCGTGTCCGGATCATGGAGACCCGGCCGCTGTCGAAGGAGAAGCGGTGGCGTTTGGTGGAGATTATACAGAGAGCCAAATAGCTTGAGTCGATGACAGTGCGTTGGGGAAGGAGGTACGGGTCATGATTCAGCAAGAGTCGATACTAAATGTGGCTGACAATTCGGGAGCCAGAAAGCTCTTGTGCATTCGCGTGCCAGGTGGAACCCGCCGCCGCTACGCGGGAGTTGGCGATGTGATTATAGCCTCTGTCAAAGAAGCAACGCCCGGCGGCGTGGTAAAGAAGGGCGACGTTGTCAGAGCAGTTATTGTACGGACCCGGAAAGAGATCGCCAGACCAGATGGCTCATATATACGGTTCGATGAGAATGCAGCAGTTATCATTGATAACCAGAACAACCCTCGCGGTACCCGGATTTTTGGGCCCGTGGCTAGGGAGCTGCGGGATGCAAACTTCATGAAAATCCTGTCTCTCGCTCCGGAAGTGTTGTAGTTTGCCTGGGAAGGAGGTTGGAGCCAGTGGCCGTTAAAGTACACGTGAAGAAGGGTGACCGGGTATATGTTCTATCCGGTAAGGATAAGGGCAAATCCGGTACGATACTGAGGGTGCTTCCCAAAGAGAATAGGGTCGTTGTTGAAGGCATCAATATTGTCAAAAAGCATACCCGGCCGACCCGTACCAACACCCAAGGCGGCATTATTGAGAGCCCTGCGCCCATCAATGCCTCTAAGGTGATGCTGATCTGCAGGCACTGCAATAAGCCCACCCGTGTCCGCAGGGAGCGGGGCGAGAAAGGAGTCCGGCGGATCTGCAAGAGGTGCGAGGAAGCCATTGATTAAGGGTGTGGAAGGAGGGACGCTCGATGCCACGGCTGAAGGACAAGTACCAGAAGGAAGTAGTACCGGCGCTTATGGACCGGTTTAAGTATAAGAACGTCATGATGGTTCCTAGAGTGAGCAAGATCACCATCAACATGGGGGTCGGCGCTGCAGTTCAAGACGCGAAGGCCATGGACGCCGCAGTGAAGGATCTGACTGCCATCAGCGGCCAGAGACCCATTGTCACCAGGGCGAAGAAGTCGGTGGCGGCATTTAAGCTGCGGAAAGGCATGCCCATCGGGTGCATGGTAACCCTGCGGGGTGACCGCATGTGGGATTTTCTGGACAAATTGATCAATGTGGCGCTGCCAAGAATCCGAGATTTTCACGGTGTTTCCCCGAGGTCCTTTGATGGACGGGGAAACTATACCTTGGGCATTCGGGAGCAGCTCATTTTCCCAGAGATCCGTTACGATGATGTAGAGCGCGTTCAGGGTATGAATATCACCATCGAGACTACTGCCGAGACTGACGAAGAAGGGTTCGAACTGCTGAAAGCTCTGGGAATGCCGTTTCGCCAGTAGCTACCCGCAGCAGGCGGCAATGCTGTGAACGGACTGGATTCCCAGCACGCGAAGGAGTGATACTGTGGCGAAGAAGTCAAAGATTATCCAGGCTCAGAGGACACCTAAGTTCTCCACACGCCGGTATAATCGCTGCCGCATCTGTGGACGCCCCCGGGGCTATATGCGCAAATTCCAGATATGCCGAATTTGTTTCCGGGAGCTGGCGTCAACAGGTCAGCTGCCAGGCATACGGAAGGCTAGTTGGTAAGGATAGAGCCATGAGGAAGGGGGTTGCACAATGGTAATGACAGACCCGATCGCCGATATGCTGACGCGCATTCGCAATGCCCACAGCGCTAAGCACGATAGTGTGGATATCCCCGTCTCTAAACTGAAGGTAGAGGTGGCGCGGATTCTCAAGGAAGAGGGCTATGTCAGAGATTACAAGGTCATAGATGACGGCAAGCAAGGCGTTCTCCGCATCTACCTGAAGTATGGGCCCAACAAGAAATTGGTGATCAGCGGTATAAAGCGGATCAGTAAGCCGGGGCTGCGGGTTTATGCCAAGAAAGACGAGATACCGCGGGTTTTGGGGGGCTTAGGGATTGCCATCCTGTCTACCTCAAAGGGAGTTATGACTGACAGGGCGGCAAGACAGCTAGGCGTAGGTGGAGAGGTTCTCTGTTATGTATGGTAGTTGGTGGACGGGAACTGACAGCAGAGATGACAGCAAGCAGCGCACTGATCGTTTCGAGTTAGGAGAGAGGAGGGGCAATCGTGTCTAGGATCGGTAAGATGCCGGTAGAAATTCCCAGCGGCGTAGAGGTAAAAGTAGATGGTCAGACTGTAACAGTCCGGGGTCCGAAAGGCACCCTGACCCAGGAATTTCATCCGGATATGATCATTGCCCTAGAAGGAAATACAGTTGTCGTGCGGCGGCCGAGTGACGAAAAGCAGCACAGAGCCTTGCACGGCCTAACCCGCGCCCTAATTGCCAACATGATCGAGGGCGTGACCAAGGGTTATCAGAAGGACTTGGAAATCAGCGGTGTGGGTTATCGGGCAGCCCTGCAGGGCAAGAAGCTGGTTCTAACCATGGGATTCTCCCATCCGGTAGAGTTTGAACCGGAGCCGGGGATTGAGTTCGAAGTTCCGGCCCCGACACGGATTACGGTAAGGGGCATTGACAAGCAGCTGGTGGGCGAAACTGCTGCCCGGATCCGCGCTGTACGACCGCCAGAGCCTTACCTGGGTAAGGGAATCCGGTATGCTGGAGAGCGTATCAGACGCAAGGCGGGTAAAGCAGGCAAAGTCTAAGAAGAGGTGAAGGGAAATGCCAAGATTTGATCGCAATGAAGCCCGGCAGAAGCGGCATCTTCGGCTCCGAAAGCGAGTTGTCGGCACTCCGGAACGGCCTCGCCTCAACGTATACCGCAGCTTAAACCACATCTACGCCCAGATCATCGATGATACCGTTGGACACACCTTGGTGGCGGCATCCACCTTGGATCCAGCGCTGAGGGGGCAGTTGGAGAGCACCAGCACCATTGAGGCGGCAAGAGCAGTCGGAGAGTTGGTGGCCAAGCGGGCCTTAGATAGAGGCATTAAACGCGTAGTTTTCGACCGGGGCGGCTACGAGTATGCAGGACGGGTAGCAGCCTTGGCCGATGCAGCTCGGGAGGCTGGACTGGACTTCTAGGTGAAAGGAGGCTGGAGTGAATGATACGAGGTAATGACCGAATTGATCCTGATTCCCTCGGCGAACTGCAGGAAAGGGTAGTAAGCATTAACCCTGTATCCAAGACTGTAAAGGGCGGACGCAACAGAAGCTTCAGTGTTCTGGTGGTCGTGGGGGACGGAAACGGCCACGTAGGCGCGGGCCTGGGCAAAGCTAAGGAAGTTGCCGGTGCCATCCGGAAGGCGGTGGAGGAAGCCAAGAAGAATATGATCAGGGTTCCCATCGTCGGCACCACCATACCCCACGAAGTGAACGTGAAGTTCAGCGGAGCCAGGGTCTTCCTGAAGCCGGCGGCAGAGGGTACCGGAGTTATTGCCGGCGGTCCGGTGCGTGCAGTCTTGGAGTGTGCCGGGATTCGAGATATATTGACCAAGTCACTTGGATCCTCCAACCCCATCAATGTAGTGACAGCCACGATGCTCGGGCTGCAGTCCCTGAAAACGGCGGAGGAAGTAGCTCGGACGCGGGGCAAGGCTCCTGAGGAGATCCTTGCCTAAGAGGTCGGTTAAAGGGGGGCAGGACATGGATGCCAAAAAGTTGAAGATAAAGTGGAAACGCAGCGCCATAGGTAGTCCCAAGGATCAGAAAGCTACTATCAGAGCATTGGGCCTAAAGAAGCTGAATGACGAAGTGATCCATGACAATACTCCTGTAATTCAGGGTATGATTTTCAAGGTCCGGCATCTTGTAGAAGTTACAGAAGTTGAGTAATGTGGGGGAGGTGCTACGAAATGAGACTGCATGAGCTAAAGCCTGCACCGGGAGCTCGGACTGAGAGACGGCGGGTAGGCCGGGGTATCGGCTCAGGTCTGGGCAAGACTTCAGGGCGTGGTCAGAAGGGACAGAAGTCCCGTTCCGGCGGCGGCAAGGGCCCCCACTTTGAAGGCGGCCAGACCCCCTTGCAGCGCAGATTGCCGAAGCGGGGATTTACAAATATCTTCAAGACGGAGTACAGCGAGGTAAAGCTGGAAGCTCTCAACCGCTTCGAAGACGGTGCTGTCGTCACTCCGGAGCTTATGATGGAGGCCGGGATCGTGCGGAGGCTCGGCTCCGACAAGATTAAGGTGTTGGGCAAT
>DUMM01000079.1 GCA_012839845.1 Bacillota bacterium
TATGTTCATAAGAGATCTCACTCCTTAGAGCCTTGTGCTCTGCCAGCTGGAATGGCAGTGAGATCTCTTTTCTATTCCTCACCAGTATCTTCCTATCTGGATGACCTACAATAACTTTACACTAAGGTTGCAGGACGGACGTTCTCCTGCTAAAATGAGGTAAATTAAGGACGGGAGTGCGCAGCTGACTGTGTTCAGATAAAGAAGGTGATTGGATGAAAATCGCACTGGCACAAATCAACTTAACCATAGGGGACCTGAAAGGCAACATCCAGAAGATCCTGGGCTATACTGCTAGAGCCAAGGAGCTGGGATGTAAGCTGATTGTTTTCCCAGAGATGGCGGTAACTGGTTATCCGCCGGGGGATTTGCTTACCCGCCGGGAGTTTTTGGCTGCAGCCGGGAAGGCTGTTAATCAGCTGGCCCGAGACATCGTGGGCATAGCGGCGGTTATTGGAGGCTTGGAATACCATACAGCCGACGGCGGCGAGCGCAAAGTGGCTGTGTTTAACACGGCTTTCTTCTGCGACGGTCAAGGGAGTATTAGAGGCTGGCACAAACGGAATCTCATGGATTTTGACCTCATAGATGAACGGCGCTATTTTACCCCTGGCAGGCAAGAGATTGCCCTGGAGGAGGTAGAGGGACTGTCCGTGGGCATATCGGTGGGGGAAGATATGGATGATCCGGAAAGCATCATGGAGGCTCAGCTGGAGGCGGGGGCTGATTTCTTGGTTAATATCGGCTGTTTTCCTTACTACTTTGGCCAAGAGTCGAATACCCAAGAGGTGCTCAGCCAAATAGCCCGCAGGGCCGGTAAGCCGGTGCTTTGGGTGAACCAAGTCGGCGCCAATGATGAGGCCATTTTTGCCGGACAGTCTCTGGCGGTTGACGGCCTGGGCCATATCTGCGCAAGGGGCAGTGCTTTTCAGGAAGAACTCATCGTAGTGGAAGTTGAAGGCACCCAGGTCAAAGGGCAGATGCCTCCAGTCACCACCAACTCCATAGCCATGCTCCACAGGGCCCTGGTTTTGGGGATTAGGGATTACGCTGTCAAATCCGGTTTTACTGATGTAGTTCTGGGGCTGTCTGGAGGTTTAGATTCGGCGATTACAGCCTGTCTGGCTGTGGATGCTTTGGGCAAGGAACATGTTCACTGCGTTTCCCTTCCCAGCCCTTACACGTCCACCACGTCCATCACCGATGCCAAGCAGCTGGCGGAGAATCTGGGCTGCGAGTTGAAGATCATCCCCATTGCCGATGCTTTGGCGAGTGTTAAGAGCACTCTCTTGGACAGCTTTATTGATGTGAATCTCGATGTAACGGAGGAGAATATCCAGGCCCGCCTGCGGGGGATGTTCTTAATGGCTCTAGCCAACAAGTACGGCTGGCTGCTGCTCAATTCCAGCAACAAGTCGGAACTGGCGGTAGGCTATGCAACCCTGTACGGTGACATGGCCGGCAGTCTGGCGGTACTCAGCGATGTCTACAAGTCTGACCTTTATCGGCTGGCAGATTGGATTAACCGGGAGAGGGAGATAATTCCCACTTCCATCCTGACTAAGCCGCCCTCCGCGGAACTCCGCCCCAATCAGCGGGATGCAGACAGTCTGCCTCCCTATAATATCCTGGACGGAATCCTGCGGCTGGTCATTGAGGAAGGCAAGAATAGAGAGGAAGTAGCTGAGGCAGGTTATCCCCAGGAAACGGTTGATGAGGTACTGCACCTTTTGGTGCGGAGCGAGTTCAAACGCCGGCAAGCGGCGCCTGGACTGCGGGTGACCAAGCGGGGCTTCGGCCGCGGCTGGCGGATGCCGTTGGCAGCCAAGCACCAGTGGCTGTGGGATGCTGCCCCTGTAGATGACTAGATTTTCCTCAAGCAGGGAAATTATGGGATGGGACATAATTCTTCGGTGTTACTTTCTTAGAAGCGGAGGTGCGGCTCGTGGCAGTGTGGAGATGTACCGCTTGCGGTGAGACTAAAGAAGGGCGGTGCCGGCCTAAGGCATGCCCCAAGTGCGGAGCTCCCAAAGAGCAGTTTGAAAAAGTAGAATGACGAATAACCACCGGCAAAGACCAGGAAAGAGAGCAAAATCTCTCCTGGTCTTTTTTCTATGCGGCTGGTCTCCTCCCGGATGATAATCCCCACAGCGGGGAAAATAGCAAGAGAAGCACAGCGGGAGCCTTCCCATGATGTCTCCGGGGAGTGTGATCAGCATTCCGCACGTTCTCCATGTAATGCGGCCTGCAGCTGGGGGTATGCTAACCCACTTGGAACTTCTCCTTAAAGGTCTCGGTCGAGCTGGTTTTGAACTTACCGCCGCGTGTCCCGTTGATGAGTTGGTGCTTCAGCATATGAGAGCAGCGGGCATTGCCCGCATTCTGCCGCTGGATGTGGGAGATGCCGTGAGACCTTTGGCTGATCCGTTGATTATCGGGAGGTTCTCCCGCTTTCTGGAGGAACACCCATTTGATATTATCCACGCCCATGGGGCTAAAGCAGGACTTATCACCCGCCTGGCACTTAACTGGCGCAGGAGACTGCCTTATCCCGTCATTGTGAGTTACCACAACGAGATTCTGCCGGAAAGCCGCCATGTCAGGCAGCGGAGAATGCGTTATCTGGCTGAAAGATGCTTGGCGGGATCAACTTCCCATTTCATCGCCGTCTCTCCGCCCATCAAAGAGGAACTGATCACTGTCATCGGCTGTTCTCCCGACCAAGTCAGTCTTATACCCAACGGTATCGAGCTTCCCGAACCAGAATCCCAGGAAGACTGGACAGCAGTCCGCCGTACCTGCCGATTGCGATGGGGCTGGCCTGATGAAACCGACGGGTTCATTGTCGGGACAGCCTGCCGCTTGACTTGGGAGAAGGGACCTGATCTGCTGATTAAGGCGGCAGAACTTGCACTGGCAAGGGAGCGAAGTCTGCGGTTTGTCATTATCGGCGATGGGCCCATGGCTGAGGAACTGAGGCAAGCTGCAAGAAACCTCGGCATTCTCCCCTTTGTCCGATTCTTGGGCTATCAGAGGGATGCCCGCCAGCTATTTCCTGCCTTTGATGCCTTTGTCCTGCCCTCCCGTACCGAAGGGTGGCCCCTGTCGCTAATGGAAGCCATGGCCGTGGGTTTACCGGTGGTGGCAGCTGGTACCGGCGGTGCCGCCTATATGGTCGAATCCGGCCGAACCGGCATTTTGGTAAGGCCCGGCAACGCCGAGGAGCTGGCGGAGGCGCTAATTCTCTTGGCTAGAAACAAAGAGCTGGCCGAAAAGCTGGGCAGAGCTGCGGCCCATCACGCTTACTGCCATTTCAGCGCGGAAGCTATGGTAGCCAGGGTGAAAGAGGTTTACGATGAGGTCCTTTCGCAGACATCCTCTGCATCTTTATTAAGAGAGGGTGGCAAGTGACGTGGCTGCGGGCAAAAAGGTCTGGGGTGTGCTGACAGCGATAACCCTGCTGGGGTCATTACTGTTGATGATGGGATTGAGCCTTGAGTGCTGCGGCGCTGCCGCTGTAGACCGAGAAAACGGCCCTCGGGTCACTGTGGTGGTTATAAACCGCCTGTCGTTGGATGACCTGGCCGCCCTGAGGGGTTCAGCGTTGTTAGACTTGGCAGCCAAGGGCGGAATCGGACTGATGAACACCAGAACCGGCGGCGGACTCACTGCGGAAAATGCTTATGCCAGCATTGGAGGCGGTGCCCGCCTGCTGGGGGGAGCCCATGCCAAGCTGGCTCTGTCCAGCGAGGCAGTGTACAAAGGAGAAAGAGCGGGGGACATCTACCGACGCCGTACCGGCTGGGACCCTCCCCCAGGTTCCATATTGGTGCTGGATATAGAGAATATCAAAGCCAACAATCTTGCCTCTGGCAATATCCAGCTGGTGGGGCTGATTGGCGAAACTTTGCGGGAGGCCCAGCTAAATGCAGCGCTGATCGGCAACGCCGACACCCAGGAGTACCAAAGGTGGGCAGCCCTCATTGCCATGGACAGCAGAGGCCAAATCCCCATAGGCAGTGTGGATCCGGAGCTCAATACATTGGATCCGGGGTTTCCCACCGGCCGCCGGAGCGATATTCCAGTTCTGTGGCAGGAATACCTGCGAGTGCGGGCCAGCGCGCCGTTTGTTGTGGTAGATCTGGGAGACATGGATAGGGTGGAAGAGGAAAGGCGGCAGCTTGCTCCGTCCCGCTACCGCAGCTACCGCCGGACAGCCCTGGAAAGCGCCGACGGATTTTTGAGAGAGCTCCTCAGTACAGCAGACCTCAGCAAGGAGTGGATTTTAGTCGTCAGCCCCTTGCCCATTGGGGAAGGCGCCTCACGGGGGGAGCTCCTTACGCCCATAATTGCTGCTGGACCAGGTCTTGCACCGGGCTTATTGGTGAGCACCACCACCCGCCGTCCCGGTGTAGTTGCCAATTACGATATCGCACCCTCGGTACTTGCTTGGCTGAACCTTCCTTCACCGAAAGGGCTGCCGGGAGCAGTACTTACTACCACCGGCAAAATTCCCCAGATATTCAGCAGTTCCAATGTCGGCCCTGATACTCCGCTGGAGGTCAGGTTGAGGTATCTAGCGGAGCTGCTTTCCCGCAGTGCAGCTGTTTACCTTCATCGCGCGCCTCTTCTCAAGACCTTTGTTACTTTGGAGATTATCATTTACCTGACCGCCTTCGCCTTGGCGGCAGTGTATCCCAGTCTGCCCAGAGGTTGGACTAACTGCATGGTATTCTTGCTCCTCTTTATTGCTTCAACGCCTTTGGCTCTGCTAGTCTTGCCGCTCCTGCAGCCGGTGACGGTGACTGCAGCTTTCTTGTACACATTAGCTGCGGCACTTTCCTTTGCGGCCTTGGCATGGGTCTTGATTGCCAAAACGGAGCGGCGGTTTGTATTCATCTGTGCTGTGACTGCCCTGGGGATCGCCGCCGACGCGCTGTTGGGCGGTCCGCTGATCAAGTACTCACCCTTAGGCTATGATGTGATGCTGGGCGCCAGGTTTTACGGGATAGGCAATGAATACATGGGAATCCTGGTGGGGGCATCATTGCTGGCGGCACCTGCAGTCAAGGAGCGCTTTCCCAGGACGGCTCCCATTGTTGTGCTCTGGTTTCTGCTGGTGACTTTCATCCTCGGTTTGCCGACCCTTGGGGCTAATGCTGGCGGCACCATTACTGCCCTTGCGGCCTTCCCCTTCGCCTACGGAATGGGGGATAGGGGCAGGCGGTGGAAGGCCTTTGGGTTCCTCGTTGCGGTGCTTGCGGTGCTGGTCTTGCTGAATGTTATTGCCGCCGACGGCGTCGGCTCTCATGTCGGCAGAGCGCTGAAGCTGGTCCTAGAAGGCAGCTGGGCGGAAATTGCTGCCATTGCCCGGAGGAAGTTGGCCATGAACTGGCGGCTGATGCGGTACAGTATCTGGAGCAAGGGTCTGCTGGTTGCCCTGGGTATCATGGCAGTTCTGGTTTACCGGCCTACTCCGGGGATAAAGGAGATCATGGAAGAGCACCCCAGTCTGCGGAGAATTGTGTTTGCTACCATCCTCGGCAGTTTGGCCGCTTTGTTGTTCAATGATTCCGGAGTAGTAGCCGGGGGAACTGCCAGCATCTATGCTGCTGGTCTTGTGTTAAGCCTAATCCTAGAGCAGCGGGGAAGAAGGGGGGAAGAATAAGAGAACCCACCCCAAGCTTCCTTGCCCGCTGCCAAAAGCTGAAGATATGGTACTATACACCCTCTCCCCAGTGTGGTATTATATAACCCAGTTGCTCAGTAGGAATTAAGCAGGTAGACATGCATCAGACATACTGGGGAGGGTAATTGGTGGTAAAACGCGTGATTATCCGCATTGATGAGGAAAAGTGCAACGGCTGCGGCCTCTGCATCCCCGGCTGTGCGGAGGGCGCCCTGCAGATAATTGACGGCAAGGCCCGCTTGGTCAGAGAAGCCCTCTGCGACGGTTTGGGTGCCTGTCTCGGCGAATGTCCTCAAGGTGCCCTCTACCTGGAGGAGGCTGAGGTCGAAGCCTTTGACCCAGAGTTGGTTACCGCCCTGCACAGCGAGAAGCAGGTCAAGGCACGCGGTACCGTCCAGGAAGAAACTGAACCTGCAGCCGGCGGTTTTGAGGGCGGCTGTCCCGGGCTTTGCTCGTTTTCTCTTGGCAGTGCACAGGTAGAACGTAAACAGACCACCTTCGCCGAGGACGTCGGGGATGGACAGGCAGTGCCCCAACCAGAACTGAGAAATTGGCCGGTACAGCTGGCCCTTATCTCGCCCAAGGCTTCCTTCTTGAAGGGCGCGCATCTCTTGCTCTGCGCAGACTGCGTTCCCTTCGCCTTTGCCGGTTTCCACCAAGAGCTGCTGCAGGGTCGGGTTGCGGCGGTGGCCTGTCCGAAGCTGGATGATGCTGGGCAGCATGTGGAGAAGCTGGCGGCCATCCTCAGGGCCAATGACATAGCCGGCATCACAGTTGCCCGCATGGAGGTGCCCTGCTGCGGCGGCTTGGTTAGAATGGCAGAGATAGCCTCGGCCATGGCGGGGGTCACGCTGCCCATCAGCGATATTGTCATCACCATTGGGGGCGAGGCCCAAGCGCGCAAGACCCCGGATACAGGGAGGTAAGTTCGGCAAAGGACTCTTCAGCTTGCACGGCGGGAAAGGTCGAAGAAAATCTCCCTGGCCAGCTGCCGGTAGGCGTCGACGCCCGGAATGCTGCGGGCATAGTGGATGGTTGGCTCTCCGGCGGCTGCCGATTCTGCGAACCGGATGCTCCTGTAGACCGTGTACTCGTACACCCGGATCTCCGGTTCAAAGGTTTCGTAAAGCTCTTTCAGCACCTGGGCGGTGTGATTGGTGCGGCGGTCAAACATGGTGGGGAGCAAACCGGCGATTTTGAGCTGGTTGTTGTGGTGAATCTGGATCTTGCGCACCAGTTTCAGCAGTCCTTGTACTGCCTTTTGGGCCAAGTACTCGCAGGCGACGGGGATGATGAGATAATCGGCGACTGCCAGAGCATTGACGGTAAGCAATCCGAGGGACGGCTGGCAGTCGATCAAGATTACATCGAAATTATTCCGGATGGGTGTCAAAGATATGGCCAGGCGCCGCTCCCGGGCAAAGGAGCCCACCAGCTCCATTTCCGCCAAGGCTAAATCGACATTAGCCGGGAGCAGAGAGGCTCCGAAGGATGTCTCGAGTATGTAGGGTTCGGCACTGGCAGAACGCCGCAGGGCATCGTATATGGTCTTTTCCAGAGAATCCGGCTGGTAACCGCAGCAAAGGGTAAGTCCACCCTGGGGATCAAGGTCCACCATCAGCACTTTGCAGCCCAACTCCGTAAGGGCAGCTCCCAGGTTAATGGTGGTGGTTGTTTTCCCAACTCCGCCTTTTTGGCTGGCGATGGCGTAAATGACAGCCACATCCGTCACCTGCCTTTCTGAGTGCGCAAATCTATGTACAAAGTTCGCCGCGGTTTCATAAAGACCTTTTATTGGCCTGCAGAAGTACCTGCCCAAGGCATCAGTGCGATGTCCGGCAGGTTTTTTTCGTTTTTCTGCGAATACAATTCTTAAATAAAGGGCGGCGTTGGCGTGGTCTGTGCCGAAAGCTGTATATCAGACAACCCACATGAAGGGGGATTTGCTTTGGACAAAAGGCGGTTTGCTTTAGGTTTCGATTACGGTACTAATTCTGTACGGGCATTGGTGGTAGATATCGCTACCGGCGAAGAAGTGGGCACATATGTGTATAACTACAAGCACGGTGTCGACGGCGTAATTGTCGATCCAGTGGATCCCAATGTGGCTCGGCAGCATCCTCAAGACTATATAGACGGGCTGGAAGCTGCCGGCCGCGGTGCCATTGAGCAGGCCAAGGCCAACTGCAAGGATTTCAGTCCTGAACAGATTATCGGCATCGGAGTAGATACCACAGGCAGTACTCCCATACCGGTCGATGCCCAAGGTGTTCCTTTGGCCCTTGATCCGAGGTTTGCCGATAACCCCAATGCGATGGCCTGGCTGTGGAAAGATCACACATCCTACGAGGAAGCTGCCGCGATCACTGCCAAGGCAGCGGAGACTAGACCGCATTTTTTGGCCAAATGCGGCGGAGCCTATTCATCTGAGTGGTTCTGGTCGAAAATATGGCACTGCTTGAAAGTAGACCCGGAAGTCTTTGACGCTGCCTATACGTGGGTAGAGCTGGCAGATATTATTCCGGGTTTCTTGACCGGCACCCTGGCTCCCGATCAGCTCAAGCGGGGGGTCTGTGCTGCAGGACACAAGGCCATGTACAATGACCAATGGGGCGGCTATCCCGATAAAGAATTCCTCGCTGCTCTAGAACCCCGCCTGGTGAGGATCAGGGAGACTCTTCCGGATAAAGCGTATACCGCCGGAGAGAGAGCTGGATTGTTGACCGAGGAATGGGCAGAGCGCCTGGGTCTGCGGCCCGGCATCGCGGTCAGTGTCGGCGCCTTTGATGCCCACATGGGGGCAGTGGGAGCCGGCGTCAAGGAAGGGACCCTGGTAAAGATCATCGGGACATCTACATGCGATGTGGCCGTAGCCAGCAAGACAAGAGACCTGCCCGATATCCCGGGCCTTTGCGGCATCGTCGACGGTTCCGTGCTGCCGGGTTATCTGGGATTAGAAGCAGGGCAGTCGGCGGTAGGGGATATTTTCAACTGGTTTGTTAAGCATTGTGTGCCCGCCCAATATCATGAAGAAGCGGAAAAGCGGGGGCTGGATCTCCATCAGCTGCTGACAGAAAAGGCGGAAAAGCTGAAGCCCGGAGAAAGCGGCCTCTTGGCCTTGGACTGGAACAACGGCAATCGCACTATCTTGGTGGATGTGCGGCTGACCGGCCTTATGATGGGACAGACTCTGCAGACCAGGCCGGAGGAGGTATACCGGGCATTGATCGAAGGCACTGCTTACGGTGCCCGGGTGATCATCGAGCGGTTCGAGGAATACGGCGTTCATATTGAAGAAGTAGTCAACTGCGGCGGTATCGCTGAGAAAAACCCGATGCTGATGCAGATCTACGCCGATGTCACTAACAGGACCATGAAGATTTCCCGGTCTGCTCAAACTCCTGCCCTGGGAGCAGCTATGTTCGGCGCGGTGGCTGCCGGACCAGAGAACGGCGGCTACGCAACGGTCCAGGAAGCCCAGGCGGCTATGGGCGGTCTGAAGGAAAGGGAATTTGTCCCCATTCCGGAAAACGTAAAGGTCTATGAGAAGCTGTTTAGGATGTACAAAGAGCTCCATGATATTTTCGGAACTAAAGAATATACAGCCAACCTGTATCACATCATGAAAGACTTGCTGGACCTGAGAGATGCCGTCAGAGAAGGTAAAGAAATCAGCTGACAAAAGCGAAGTGCCTCGACTGACATGAGGCTAATACAGCCCTGCTTCCCGCACAGGGGAGCAGGGCTGTTCTTGCTCTTGCTAATGGCGATGATATGCTGATGCGGTTTTATGCTTCCTTAGCTAGCCGCATGAGCGCCATTTTCAAGGGCTGAATGCCTCGGTTCTTGGCACTCGTGTCCAGGGTTGGATGCTGGGCGATGGCTTGAATTGCCTCCTCCAGCAGTTTGATTTGCTTGTCCCGCCTAGCTGTATCACTCACGGCCAATTCCCCCTGCTTGTTTCTCTGCAGTATAAAGTATGTGCATGCTGCCGGAGAATTATGCATTTATTGGTAATCCTGCCAGAACCTGTGGGGCCAGTTCCTTTTTTCAGTGTCTGAGGGAAGACGGGTTGAGTGAACCAGAGCCAAGTGCGAAGCACAGTATCCACGGAGCGGCGGATAGAGCCTGCCGATGCTGCCCATCAGGTCTCAGGCGAACAGCCTGCTGCAGATATAGACTGCGGCTAGGAACCCTACCAGGTCTGACCACAGGCCAATGGGTAAGGCGTGTCTGGCCCGGGTGACGCCTACGGCACCGAAATACACCGTGATGACATACAAAGTGGTCTCCGTGCTGCCTTGAACAGCAGACGCCGTCATCCCCACAAGGGAATCCGGTCCGTAGGTTTGCAGAAGCTCACCTAGTATACTTAAGGAACCTGAACCGGAGAGGGGTCGGATCAAAGCCAGCGGCACTACCTCTGGAGGGATGCCCAGCGCCTTTGTGAGGGGAGTTGCCGCTCTCAGCAAGAGGTCCATTCCACCGGCAGTTCGGAACACCCGCACAGCCACAAACATAGCTATTAGGTATGGCGTTATCCTTACCGCCGTGGCCAAGCCCTGCTTCGCTCCCTCTACAAACGCTTCATATATTCTAACCCCCCGAATCAATCCCCATAGCGGGATTCCGAGGACGATGGCCGGGATGGCCCACCGGCTGATGGCCTCCATGGTACTAATCAGCATCTTTGTTCACCTCAATTCAGTGAGGAACCGGATGGTGGGCTGTCAGCGTCTCCTAGATAGGCGGCGCCAAAGCTTATCGGTGACAACTGCCGCTAAAGTGGAGATTGCCGAGGCAGCCAGTGCTGGGCCGATGATTCCGGCAGGATCTTTGGAGCCGGCCGCGGCCCGCAGGGCAATGACGGTAACAGGTATGATTGTCAGTGAGGAGGTGGTCACAGCTACAAAGGTGCACATGGCATCGGTGGCTGTTCCAGGTTGGGAGTTAAGTTCATCAAGCTTTTCCATCGCTTTAATTCCCAAAGGAGTAGCCGCATTGCCCATGCCCAGCATATTGGCAGTCATGCTCATGATCACCGCTCCCATGGCGGGATGGTCCGGCGGTACATCGGGGAACAGCCACCGGGTAAAGGGCCGCAGCAGTCTGGCAAAGAGCTTAATCAGATGGGATTTCTCTGCGATTTCCATCAAGCCAGACCAAAAAGCTATCAGTCCCATGAGGCCGATGACTAAGGTAACAGCATCTCGGGCACCGGCTAGAATGGCATCTGTCACCTGCGGCGCGCTGTCGCTGCAGCCAGCGAGAACGATGCCGCTGGCCAAAAGGAAGAACCAAATCCAATTGATCATCCTCACACCTCCCCCTGCTAATACTTATGCCACCCGAAGCGTATCATGTTGTTGGATTGAAGTTTGCTGCACCGATTGGAGCAGAAGCGCAGCTGGGCGCATTTGCCCGAAATCTTGACCTTATTTGACCAAA
The DNA here is from genome assembly GCA_012839845.1 of Bacillota bacterium. GTDB lineage: Bacteria > Bacillota > Limnochordia > DTU087 > DTU087 > DTU087. Next base: position 11,138 of record DUMM01000079.1, read on the forward strand.
AAAATGGACGCATTGGCGATATATCACGTGCGGCGGCGGCAGCAATCCCTCAAATTTGGTGAATTCCCGCCGCAATCGGCTCAGATGGCCCGTAAGACCAGTTGAACACTTTGCCGAACCTCTGCTAGAATAAAGCCGAAAGGTCAAAGAAGGTCAAAAGCAAGAGAAATAGCGCAGATGGAGGTGGCATCGATTAGCAGCCTAACGGATCACATAGAACGCTACATTAAAGCTCTGCTGGATCAAGCTGGTCAAGGAGGACTGGAGATCCGCCGTACCGAGCTGGCGGAACTGTTTGAATGCGTGCCATCCCAGATTAACTACGTGCTCAAAACCCGCTTTAGCAGCGAGCGGGGATATATTGTAGAAACCCGCCGGGGAGGCGGCGGGTATATCCGCATCTTTCGACTGGAACCTCAGCATCCCCAAGGCATTTGCTCTTGGATACGTCAAGCTGTAGGCGAGAGCATAGACATGGGTGAAGCTGAGGACCTGCTGGCTCGACTTGTGGATCACAATTACCTGAGCAGAAAGGACGCGCTGCTGATTCGCTCTTTGTTGGCAGAGGAGACCGAGCAGCTGCAGCCGGCCCTCGCCGCTAGGGTAAGAGCCATGCTGCTGCGGTGTATGCTGATTGTCTTCCTGCACGAAAGCTGTAGTGAGTGAGCTCAGGGAGAGACCGAATAAAGGGGGTTCAACCAGTGCTGTGCGAGGAATGCCGCAGGCGTCCGGCCTCGGTTCATATTACCAAGATAGTGAACAATATGAAGACAGAGATGCATTTGTGTCAGGAGTGCGCCCAAGAAAAGGGCGAGCTGACCCTTGCCTTTGAACCATCTTTAAGTTTTGAAGATTTCTGGAAAGGGATGCTGGAGCAGTTCCAAGCCTTTTCACCGGCACCGTCTGTTGGGCTTAGAACCCATCGCTGCCCCAATTGCGGCCTCGCCTACACAGAGTTTAAGGAGACGGGCCGGCTGGGATGCAGTGAGTGCTACGATCAGTTTAGAGGTGAGCTCCTGCCTCTGCTGCGGAGGATTCAGGGCAGCACCAACCATACCGGCAAAACACCGGGCGTCAGCAGTGTCGCTGCCAGCTACCGCCAGCAGATAGAAGAGCTGCGGGAGCAGCAGCGGAAAGCTATTTTGGAGGAGAAATACGAGGAGGCAGCCAAGCTGCGGGATAAGATTAGAGCGCTGGAAAAGAACCTGCGAGAAGCGGAGAGACAAGAAGGCCGCTGAGCAGGAGCTCGAGAAAGGGGGCAGCTAGCAGTGTCTTTGCAAGATGCGGTTAACAGTATCCTAAGTCAGTGGATGAAAGGCAGAGGCCCGGAAGATGAAATTGTAATGGGGAGCCGCATTCGTCTGGCGCGTAATATAGCTAAGATTCCTTTCCCGTCCGCGGCCGATGATCAGCAGGCAGCTCATGTCAACGAACTGGTGCGTTCGGTGGTGGAGAGCACCGATAAACTGGACTGGAAGTATCTCAGCCTCATCGATATGCCCAGATTGGACAGGGAGCTGCTGGTGGAAAAGCACCTTATCAGTCCCCAGCAGGCTCGGGACGTCAAGCATAAGGCGGTGGTACTGAGCCGGGATGAAGTGGTGAGCATCATGGTCAACGAGGAGGACCACCTGCGGATCCAGTGTATTCACCCCGGGTTTCAACTGGAATCAGCTTGGGAACAATGTGATCGAGTAGATGATATTCTCGGGGACAAACTGGAATACGCCTTTTCTACGGACCTGGGGTACCTAACCGCTTGTCCCACCAATGTCGGAACGGGGCTGAGGGCTTCTGTGATGCTGCACCTGCCGGCATTGGCAATGACAAAGCAAATGGCTGGGCTAATACCAGCGGTCAATAAGCTGGGTATCGCGGTTAGGGGTTTGTACGGTGAAGGGACGGAATCTGTCGGCGATATCTACCAGATTTCCAATCAACTGACCTTGGGTCACTCGGAAAAGGAGATTATCCAGCATTTAGCCACTGTAGCCAGACAAGTAATTGACCAAGAGAAGGGGGCCCGGGAACAGCTGCTCAAAGTGGGCAGGGCCCAACTGGAGGATCAGTGTTACAGGGCATACGGAGTGCTGTCCCAGGCGAGGCTGATCTCCAGTCAGGAGGCCATGCAGTTGGTTTCTTTGGTCTGGTTGGGTGTGGATTTAGGGCTGGTGAAAGAAGTCGATACCCAGATAGTTAAGTCTCTAGTAATGCTGATTAGGCCTGCCCATCTGCAGAAATTGATCGGCAGAAATATGGATGCAGGCGAACGGGATGTGTATAGGGCCAGCCTGATTAGAGAATATCTGCAGACTCGTCAGTGAGAAATCTACCCGTCCGGAAGAACGGAGGTCATTGGAGATAAAGGAAGGTGAGGGTTAATGTTTGGCAGATTCACCGAGCGGGCACAGAGGGTAATTGTCTTGTCTCAAGAGGAAGCTCGCCGCCTTGGCCATAATGTGGTAGGAACCGAGCACCTGCTTCTGGGACTGGTGGCTGAAGGTCACGGTGTGGCTGCCAGAGTTCTGCAGGAGTTGGGTGCATTGGACAAAATCCGTTCTGAGGTCGAACGGGTTATCGGCCGGGGTGAGGGGATAACGCTGGGCCAGATCGGTTTTACTCCCCGGGCAAAGCGGGTCTTGGAGCTGGCCTTCGACGAAGCCCGCCAGTTGGGCCATCCCTATATCGGTACCGAGCACATTCTCCTCGGCCTGATCCGAGAAGGGGAGGGCGTAGCAGCTCAGGTGCTGCGGAACTTGGGAGCGGATTTGGAACAGGTGAGAAGACAGGTGCTTACCCAGCTGGGCGAGGGTTCGGCACCGGCAGCCGTCGGCAAAGCGCGTTCCCGCAAGACGCCTACACTGGATCAATTCGGCCGGGACCTTACTGAGATGGCCCGGGAAGGCAAGCTGGATCCGGTTATCGGCCGGGAGAAAGAGATCCAGCGGGTGATTCAGGTGCTGAGCCGCCGAACCAAGAACAACCCCTGCCTCATTGGCGAACCAGGAGTGGGCAAGACGGCCATCGCTGAAGGACTGGCCCAAAAAATAGTGGCCGGCGATGTGCCTGAAACCCTTGCCAACAAGCGAGTTGTGACCTTGGATCTGGGGGCTTTAGTTGCCGGTTCCAAGTTTAGAGGAGAATTTGAGGAGCGGCTCAAGAAGGTGATGGAAGAGATCCGGGCTTCCGGTGATGTCATCCTCTTCATCGATGAGATGCATACCATCATCGGTGCGGGGGCGGCGGAGGGTGCCATCGATGCCAGCAACATCTTGAAGCCCGCTCTAGCCAGGGGAGAACTGCAGGCCATCGGAGCTACTACCATCGACGAATACCGCAAGTACGTGGAAAGAGACGCAGCTTTGGAACGGAGATTTCAACCGGTGATGGTTGATGAGCCCACCGTTGAGGAGAGCATCGCTATTCTAGAAGGACTCCGGGATCGGTATGAGGCCCATCACCGGGTAAAGATCACCGATGAGGCTATAGAGGCAGCGGTGAAGCTGTCTGATCGATACGTCATCGATCGCTTCCTGCCGGATAAGGCCATTGACCTAATCGATGAAGCAGCCTCCAAGGTGAGATTGGCAAAACTGGTAACACCTCCGCAGCTCAAGGAGTTGGAGGCTAAGATCGAGGAAATCCGGATTGAGAAGGAGTCAGCTATTAGGAACGAAGAGTTTGAGAAGGCTGCTGCCCTAAGGGACGAAGAGCAGAAACTCAGGGAGCAGCTTAACAACGGCCGGGAGGAATGGAAAAACAACAGGGTACGGCAGGAAGGCATAGTCACGGCCGAAGATATAGCCGAGGTGGTTTCCAGTTGGACCGGAATTCCGGTGTCAAAACTGGCCCAGGAGCAGATGGACCGGCTGCTCCATCTGGAAGAGATTCTGCATCAGCGGGTAGTCGGGCAGGATGAAGCCATCAGCGCCATCTCCCAAGCCATCCGCAGGGCCCATGCCGGGCTGAAGGATCCCAAGCGGCCCGTCGGTTCCTTCATCTTCTTGGGGCCGACCGGCGTCGGCAAGACGGAATTGGCCAGGGCTTTGGCGGAGGCGCTGTTCGGGGATGAAGATGCCATGATCCGACTGGATATGTCGGAGTATATGGAGCGCCATACAGTCTCCCGTCTGATTGGCGCACCTCCGGGATATGTGGGCTATGAGGAAGCCGGCCAGCTCACCGAAAAGGTGCGGCGGCGTCCTTACTCGGTGGTGCTGTTTGACGAAATTGAGAAAGCCCACCCTGAAGTCTTCAATATACTGCTGCAGGTGCTGGAGGACGGCCGTCTCACCGATTCCAAGGGCAGGACGGTGGATTTCCGGAACACCGTCTTGATTATGACTTCCAATGTGGGCGCCCACCAGATCCAGCGGAGCGGCGGCAGTATAGGTTTCCGGATTGAAGAGGATGAAGAAAGCAGCTATCAGGATATGAAAAAGCTGGTCACCGATGAGCTGCGGAAGACTTTCCGGCCTGAGTTTCTCAACCGCATCGATGAAATTATCGTGTTCCACGCACTGAACAAGGAGCACATTAAGGATATAGTTGAGATAATGCTGAAGGACCTCCGGAAACAGCTGCAGGATAGGGGTATGTCCCTAACCGTCAGCGATGCGGCCAAAGAGATTCTCATCGACGAGGGCTTTGACCCTGACTTCGGTGCCCGGCCCCTGAGGAGAGCTATTCAGCGGCTCATCGAGACACCGCTGTCCGAGGAGATCCTTAAGGGAACCTTTACTGAAGGCGACAACATTTATGTAGGTGCGGAAAACGGAGAACTGGTCTTCGGCAAGAAAGAAGAACAGCTGACCAAGGTATAAAGACCAGCGGCGGGCGGGGTATGAGGCATTGCAGATGCTGCGCTGCTTTGCATCTGTGCCCGCTCGCCTTTTCTGCGCTTTGGAGTCTTGTCGCCTAAGCAATTGATTTGTCGAGATTTACCCCGAAAATTGATATATAGTGGCAGGAATGCTATACTTAAAATGATTTTTGCTGGTTCAATTCGTGGGGGAAGCGTATGGCCAGGCCGAGGAAGAAGTACGTCTGCTACAACTGCGGTCACGAGACGATGCAGTGGTTTGGAAGATGCCCTGGCTGCCAAGAGTGGAACACCTTGGTGGAGGAAATCCAACCCCAAAGCAGCGCTCCTGCCGTCCGCACTCCTGGGGCAAAGCGGACTCATTCCCGTCCACTGCCCCTTTCACAGCTTGATGTTATTTCCCAACATCGGCAGCCCACTGGACTTGCTGAATTGGATAGAGTCTTAGGCGGAGGCATAGTGCCCGGTGGTGTGGTATTGGTGGGCGGTGAGCCCGGAGCAGGCAAGTCTACCCTGCTGCTGCAGGTTGCCGGCTATCTAGCAGCCGGCGGCCGGCAGGTTCTTTATGTTTCCGGTGAAGAATCCGGTCCCCAAATCAGACTACGGGCCGATCGGCTGGGTATTTGTCAGGATTCACTGTTTATCCTCACTGAAGTGGATGTAGAAGCAGTCATCGGGCATGCAGTTCAGCTGCAGCCGGCGTTGGTCGTTATTGACTCTATACAGACCATGATGCATCCGGGAATCGACTCCCCGCCGGGCAGCATGGTACAGGTGAGGGAAACAGCCTCCCGGCTGATTGCTGCCGCCAAAGAAGAGACCATCCCCATCTTCTTAGTTGGACACGTGAATAAAGGCGGCTCCATTGCCGGCCCTAAGGTATTGGAGCACGCTGTGGATACAGTCCTCTATTTCGAGGGCGACCGTCGGGCAAGCTTCCGGATTCTCCGGGCAGTCAAGAACCGCTACGGATCCACGAACGAGATCGGGGTTTTCCAGATGGGAAGCAAAGGCCTGGAACCCGTCGACAATCCCTCGTCTTTCTTTCTGGCGGAACGGCCCCAGCGGGTGCCGGGTTCTGTAGTTACAGCCTGTATGGAGGGCACCAGGCCGCTGTTGGTGGAAGTTCAGGCTCTGGTGGGACCAAGCCCCTTTGGCGGCACTCCCAGGCGTCAATCTACCGGTGTCGAACCTAGAAGGCTGGCTATGATCCTGGCGGTCTTGGAGAAGCGCTGCGGTCTGCAGCTGCAGACCCAAGACGTGTACGTAAATGCCGCCGGTGGAGTGCGAATTGAGGAGCCGGGGGCGGATTTGGCGGTGGCAGTCGCTGTAGGCAGCAGCTACTATAACAGGCCTGTGGATGCCGACACCATAATTGTTGGAGAGATAGGGCTGGCCGGTGAAGTCCGCAGTGTGCCCTACGGCGATATCCGCTTGGCGGAGGCAGCGAGATTGGGGTTTAACAGAGCCATTGTTCCAGCAAGTGTGTACCATTCGGCGGCCGGCAGCGGCCTTGAACTGGAACTTGTAGCTGTCCGTTCCCTGGCCCAAGGCCTGGAGCTGGCCCTGCCCCGTTCATAGGTCCAAATGCGTAAGATAAGGGGGGACGACCATGAAGGATCCCAGGTCAACTCCAGATGAACAGATGCTGAAGACAGTTTGGATGCTGGCTCCGGGGACCATGCTGTACGAGGGTTTAGAAAACATCCTGCGGGCCCGTACCGGTGCTCTGATTGTCGTTGGTGACAGCGAACAGGTGTTGGACCTGGTTGATGGAGGTTTCCGGATCGATACAGAAATGCGCCCAACTGCTTTGTATGAACTGGCTAAGATGGATGGGGCAATTGTCCTCAGCAGCGATGCCAAGCGGATTCTCTATGCCAATGCTCAGCTCAACCCCGATCCCCTGATTCCAACCTTCGAAACCGGTACGCGGCACCGCACTGCCGAGCGGGTGGCAAAGCAAACAGGGGAGCTGGTAATTTCTATTTCTCAGCGCCGGAATGTCATCACACTCTATAAAGGCAATTTTAAATACGTAATGCGGGATATCAGCGTGATTTTGACCAAGGCCAATCAGGCGCTGCAGACTTTAGAGAAATATAAGAGCGTGTTGGAGCAGGGATTGACCAATATCAGTGCCCTTGAATTTGAGGATCTGGTGACTTTGGCCGATGTTGCTCAAGTGCTGCAGAGAGCTCAGATGGTGGAACGCATAGCCGGCGAGATCGAGAAGTACGTGGCGGAGCTGGGCACCGAGGGACGGCTGGTCAATATGCAGCTGGAAGAGCTGATGGTAGATGTCAAAGATCAGGGGCTTCTGGTTGTAAAGGACTATCTAGCCCCCGGCAAGGAAGAAACAGCCGACCAAGTATGGGAATCCCTGGGATACTGGAGCGCAGAGGAACTCTTGGATCTGTCTCAGATTGCCCGGGCGCTGGGCTATAGCGGCGGCATCGGCAGCCTCGATACGCCTGTAACTCCTAGAGGCTATCGGATTCTTACCAAGATCCCGAGACTGCCCATGCCTGTCGTGGAAAATCTCATTACTGCTTTCCAGAACCTTCCCAACATAATGGCCGCCAGTACCGATGAGCTTGATGATGTAGAAGGCATCGGTGAAGTGAGGGCTAAGGCTATCCAGGAAGGCTTGCGGCGGCTGCGGGAGCAGGCTCTCTTGGATCGGCATATTTAGGGACCAATGAAAATGTACGAAAGACAGCCTAATATGGCGATTTGCGTCAAAAACTGCAGAAGAGGCCAGGGATTGACAGTTTCTGACGTTTGATGTTACAATAAAGTAGGGTTCGTATAGCCATATTGGCTATAGATTGGAGGTCCCTTTGGTGTTCAATGTCGGTGATAAGGTAGTCTATCCTATGCATGGCGCTGGTATTATCGAGGCCATCGAGGAGCGGGAGGTTCTGGGCAACAGGCAGAAATACTACATCATGAAACTTCCCATCGGCGACATGCAGGTCATGGTCCCCATGGAGAGCGCTGAGGATGTCGGCTTAAGGGAGATCATCGACCATGAGGGAGTAAAAAAGGTTATTGAGATCCTCAAGGGCAAGAAGACCAAGATGTCTTCCAATTGGAATAGACGATATAGAGCCAATATGGAGAAAATTCGGTCTGGCGACATCTTTGAAGTGGCGGAGGTGGTCCGCAACCTAGCTATCAGGGATGCCGAAAAAGGGCTGTCAACTGGCGAGAAAAAGATGCTGGATAGTGCCAAGCAGATTCTTATCAGTGAATTGGTGTTGGCTCAAGACGCAACAGAGGAGGAGATCGAGGCGCTCATAGAGGAATGTCTCGGATAAGGCGTCAGGTGCGACCTGGCGCGTTTTTGTCCCCGGCAAGATGAAGCAATATGCGCTGACCTTGCAATCCTAGGGGTAATGTTTTGGTTGGTTTTGGGACAGACTGTGTAAAGGAGGTGAAAAATTATGTTTAGGTTCATCCTGAAGCTGGTATTCGTCCTTGTGGGTGCTGGCATTCTGCGTCAAGCAGCTGCTCATTTATTGAATGCAGGGCTGTGGCTTAACCCGGCGGTTAATAGTAGTCGGGTTTTGTTGTGGGCATCGGCAATAGGTGCAGTTCTCGGCTTAATCATCGGCCCCCGGATCATAAATAAACTGGAGCAGGCGATGGGCCGGCTCATTTCCAGTCTCAACCGGACCTCACCTTACGATCTGGTTGTCGGAGCCGCAGGCTTAGTTGTAGGATTGCTCATCGGAATCCTGGCTACTCTTCCTATTCCTGACCACGTACCAATCATTGGAGAATACGTCCCTTTAGTTGCAACACTGACCATCGGATATATAGCAATGGCGGTGGCTTTGAAGAAAAAAGAGGAATTATTGAGTTTATTCAATCTGTTCCCCCGTTCAGTGGATAAGCAGCACGGGCGGGAGCGGCGTTTCTTTGGGCAGAAAGTAGCATGCAAGATTCTAGACACCAGTGTAATCATCGACGGCAGGATTGCGGATATCTGCCGCACCGGGTTTCTTGAAGGTACGCTGATTGTCCCGGGTTTTGTCCTGGAAGAACTGCAGCGTATCGCCGACTCTTCCGATGTGCTGAAGCGCAACCGAGGAAGGCGGGGGCTGGACATTCTCAACAAGATGCAAAAGGAACCGGGAGTCACCATCAAGATCGACTACCGGGACTTTGATGACATTGCTGAAGTAGATACCAAACTGCTTCGCCTGGCCAAGGTGCTGGGTGCCAAGGTAGTAACCAATGACTACAACTTGAACAAGGTGGCAGAACTGCAGGGAATACCGGTGCTGAACATCAATGAACTGGCCAATGCCGTCAAGCCCATAGTCCTGCCGGGAGAAGAAATGGTCGTGCATGTGATCAAAGACGGAAAAGAACAGGGACAAGGTGTTGCTTACTTAGATGACGGGACTATGATCGTGGTAGATGGGGGCCGCAAGTACATCGGAGAAGATGTGGGCGTTATGGTAACCAGCGTCCTGCAGACAGCTGCGGGAAGGATGATTTTCGCCAAGCCCAAGGCTATGGAAAAGGCATTGTAACCAAATTATAAGCTGGTCATAGTTAGGAATCAGGGTCTCGCTGGATCGGATCAGCGGGGCCCTTTTGATTGCCAAGGTGTGGGAGGCTTCAGTGACTGTAAGCTAAACTTGCAGGCGAGGGGGAGTAGAGCCGTAATGGGAAGAGTAACAGCTGTTGTGCCGGCAGCGGGAAAAGGACTGCGGATGGGGCTTGAAAGTCCGGGGAAGCAGTTTGCAGACCTGGGAGGCAAGCCGGTCCTTGCCCATACATTGACGGCTTTAGCTGCTGCAGAGGCGGTTGATGGGATAATTGTGGTGACGGGGAAGGAGCAGATCCCTTTAGCCAGGCGTTTGGTGCAAGACTATCCTGTGGGCAAAGTGCACGATATAGTACCGGGGGGCGACACCCGGCAGGAATCGGTACGGCTGGGGCTCAGCCGAGTTCCTTGCGACACGGAGATAGTTGTAGTACACGACGGCGCCAGGCCCTTGGTAGAGCCGGTCCTGGTTAATCAGGTCATCGAGGCCGCGCGGGAGTACGGGGCGGCGGGTGCGGCAGTGCCGGTGAAAGACACCATCAAAGTAAGCGACGAAGCGGGATTCGTCATCTCTACTCCGTCGAGGGATAGATTGTGGGCCATTCAAACTCCTCAGGCCTTTCGCTGTGAACTCCTCAAGGAGGCACATCGGCAGGCTCAAGCCCAGGGCTATGAGGGTACCGATGACTGCATGCTGGTGGAAAAGCTGGGTCGGCCGGTTAAGCTGGTTTTGGGCAGCTACCGGAACATCAAGCTGACAACACCGGAAGATATGATTATCGCCGCAGCTCTGCTGGAGGCCGCTGCCAAGGGGCAGTCTCGGGAGGACAGGGGGCCCATGCCGAGACCTCGGGTTGGGTGGGGATATGATGTTCATCAGCTGGTGGAAGGCCGCCCCCTGATTCTGGGAGGTGTTGCTGTCCCCCATGAAAAGGGCCTCTTGGGCCACTCCGATGCCGATGTACTGCTCCATGCGGTGATGGACGCGCTGCTTGGGGCGCTGGCCTTAGGTGATATAGGTCAGTATTTCCCCGACACCGACCCCAAGTGGCGGGGGGCCAGCAGTCTGGAGCTCCTGCGGCAGGTGGGCAGCATCATAGCCTCGGTCCAAACCCGCAAACCTGTTATTTCCCACATCGACTGCGTGATTATCGCCGAGCGGCCCAGACTAGCCGCTCATATTCCCCAAATGCGCAGAAACATTGCAGAGGCTTTGCAGCTGGACATCGATCAGGTGAGCATCAAGGCCACAACATCCGAGGGTTTGGGGCCGGCGGGGCGGGGCGAGGGAATCATCGCCCAGGCGGCAGCTCTGGTTTTGGCATAACCAGTGCATGGAACCCTCATTTTTTACCCATACTAGGTATGCATGGCAGCAGTTGGGTGAAAAGGAGGGTTTTGCAATTGCAGCGACTTATCAGCCTGATACTCAGCCTGATCTTAATCTTTACTGTCGGAAGCGGGTTGGTCCGGGAACTCTACTCTGTAGGGGATGTAATAATGGCCGGTGAGAGCATCGGTGTCCGCCAAACCCGCATTGGCGGAAGGGAGGTAGGTGAGGTTCTGGTCAACGGCCAAGTCGTCCTGCGGGTGAGGACCAGTGCAGGAGGCCTTACTCCCTTCCAGCGGGCAGCGGTTATAGCCGGCCGGATAGCTGCCTGCGCAGGGGAAGGGTATCGTCCTGATGCCATTCTGCCGGATGTAGTCAACGGCAGCAATGCTGTCAGCTGGAGAGGAGAATTGATCGCAACAGTGGATGCTGCCCACGCCAAACTAAACAATACCACTCCCTACCTGCTGGCCAAAGTCTGGGCCAACAACATGCGGCGGGCATTTGGTTGTGCCTCCGTTCCTACCGAATATGTCTTGGACGATGCCAATGGTGAAGTGATCACTGCTTTCTGCACAGCCTCTTGGTACGGCGACGGATTGGACGGTCAGGTTACCGCCAGCGGTGAGCTGTTTGACAGCTCGGCTCTTACCGCTGCCCACCGCTATCTCCCCTTTGGCACACGGGTGCGGGTTACCAACCTGTATAACGGCAAGAGCGTAGTGGTGGTCATTAACGATCGAGGGCCCTATGTGAAAGGCAGAGCCATAGACCTCTCAAAAGGAGCCGCAATTGCTCTGGGCATGAAAGAACAGGGCATCGGTCCAGTCAAATTGGAGGTCATGGGGTCAGGGAGGGTTATCTAATGGCCCAATCCAGCAATGCGGCTAAGGGCTTGGCGGCAGTCAAGCTGCCCTTTGCGGCGGCTGGTGCCTTTATCGCGCTCTGCTTGGCATTCTGGGTTGCTACGGCAGCAGCTGCGGCAAATGGGGTTGCAGTATGGGGAGCAGACTTGTCCCCTTCGGAAAAGACCAAGATAGTCCAGCTGATGGGCATTGAGCCCAGTGACATAGCTCTGGAGCTGACTGTGACCAATGCCGAAGAGCATGCCCTGTTGGGAAGTACAGTACCCGCCTCCTATCTGGGCACCCGGGCTGTGTCATCAGCCTATGTGCGTCCCCTGGAGGCAGGAAAGGGCCTGAAGATTACAACTCACAACATCACCTGGGTTTCCAAGCGGATGTTTGCTCAGGCGCTGGTAACAGCCGGGATGCGAGACGCGGAGGTAATTGCAGCGGCTCCGGTACCGGTTTCGGGCACAGCAGCTTTGACCGGCATCTTCAAGGCCTTCGAGACGGCATCCGGTGATGAGCTTCCCCGCAGAGCCAAGGAGCTGGCCGGCGAGGAGCTATACATCACCCGAGAGGTAGGGGAGTCCATCGGCCAGGAGCAAGCCGGCCGGCTGATGGAAATGGTGAAAAGACAGGTTGTGGAGCAGGGGCTGACCGACGAAGAACAGGTTATTGAGGTTGTCCGCAGGATAGCCGCTGACCTGGACTTGAGCCTTACGGAAAGGGAAATTGAGAGAATCGCCTCCCTGATGTCCAAGCTCCAGGAATTGGACCTCAAGCTGGATGATCTGGACAGGCAGCTTCGTCAAATATCCGACAATGTCAGCATCCTTGCAGAAGGGCAAAGAGGCCTGCGGAGTTCTTTAGCTGCCTGGCTGCAGCAGCTTCTGGATTTCTTGGCCCGGCTCTTGGAGCAGCTGATGTCCTTTGCTGGCGGTGTTCTTAAGCGGCTGCTGCCGGCCTAAACGCGGATATCGGCTGTCAGCGGCTGAACAGTTCAGTCAAGAGTGCGGCCATACCTGCTGCCACCAATGGACCTACCGGAATGCCGTCAAAGAATGTGGCGCCGATAATGGTACCTATCACCAGCCCGGTGATGCTTTCCGGGTGTGTTTTCAAGAGGCTAAGCCCCTTGGCACCTAGATAAGCACCGGCGATGCCTCCGAGGATGGCTGCAGTACCCTGGGGAGTGATGAACGCGCCTACCAAATCCCTGCTGGTTAACTCCCCAGCGGCAAAGGGCGTCAAGATGGCAAAGATAAGAAGAGTGAGCCCTGCCCGAAAGCCTGGCCCTTCGAGGTACGGCAAGACCCAGTGAATGCCCAAGAGGCGGATTAACAAAAGGCCGGCGGCAGAGACAGAAACAAGGCGGTTGTCTCCAATCACTCCCAGAAAGAGCAAGAACAAGAGGCATAAATCGTGGAACACCCTGACCCCTCCTCTCTCCAGCGTATTCCCCCGGGCTCAGGAAAATGCTGGGCGAAGGGGGATTTGTCTTCTGGGCGCGGCAAAGGCAGCAGCTGCCCAGGGAGGCGGCACTGCTGCCTCATATCGGGGGAGGGGCTTTTAACCCAGCACTGCGTGGATCATTATGAAAGTGGCTGCGGCCACCAGCACCTCCACGCCAAGTCCCACTGCAAAGGGCCTTAACCCTGCCCGCATGCGGCTTCGCTGCAGGGAAAGCCCAACGCCAGCAAAGGTCAGGAGAAAAGCCCAGTTGGAGAGATTGGTCAGAAGCTGGGCCTGACTTGCCGTAAAAAAGCCGACGGTCTTCAGGGATGACAGGAGCAGAAACCCCAGGACGAACTTGGGGAACCTCGACCAGAGGAAGGCCCCTTTGTTCTCGATATCTCGCGTAAGCCCTTGCCGGGCATGGAGCAAGGCGAAAAAGAGGATCACAAATCCCATCAGAGCATTCCGCGACAGCTTCACCAGTGTTGCTACTTCGCCGGCCCGCTCGGAAAAGGCCATGCCGGTGGCAACTGCCTCTGCGGTGTTATCGACGGTTAGACCCGCCCAGTAACCGAACATTATATCTGTCATGCCGGTCAAACGTCCGATGATGGGATATACAGCCAGGCCCATGGCCCCAAAGATGAGGACCGTGGCGATAGCGTAGCTGGCCTCTTCTTCAGTCGCGTTGATGGCTCCAGTTGCTCCGATAATGGCCGATACTCCGCAGATGCCGCTGCCCACGCCGATGAGGCTGCCCAGTCCTTCGGAAAGGCCTGCCCATTTGGAAAGGAGCCGGGCGGTGAATATTGCCAAACAGATTTCCATTAGTACCAGGACGATGCCGGTGCCTCCAATATGGATGACACTGGACATGGCAAATTTGGCTCCCATCAGCACGATTCCGACCTTGAGCCAGAATTCGTAGGTACGCACACCTGGGATAAACACCTTAGGCAAAGAAACGGCGTTAGAGATCAGGGCACCAAAGGCGATGGCAAATATGACATATTCCATATGGGGAACATACTGGGCAGCGACTTTTCCCAGAATACCGACGACAAAGAGCAGCGCGATGCCGGGAATAAACCTCAGCCCCTGTGTGAGGAGATTCGGAGACGCGTCCGCAACCGATCTGCTGGTAGATATGTTCTCTTCCAGTTGACCCATGACTGTAAACCTCCTGCCTCATGGATGCCGCCCTACCAGGGGATTTGCGGCAGCAGCTGGATTTTGGCTAAAGCAGCAATCACCAGTGCAGTCAGGACTGCAATCCAATCAAGGGACAACCGCCCCTTCTGTTTCGACACCGAGAGTCACCTCCTCGATGGTGAGCTTCAGTGTATCGGACCGCATTCCCAAGCGGGTGGCCTCTAAAGCCAACACGTCGCCGGGCTGGATGTTGCCCAAGTTGACGCTGTGGCCCAGTTTGGTCAGGAGCTCTTTCTGCTGGGACACCTGAGGCGCCTCCCAGATAATGTTCTCCGGATGGAGTACGTTCTCGAGAACAGCTTCCAAGACGTCATTCTTGATATGTCCCGAATTGTCGTAGATGCCGATGCCCCGGCCCGATTCCCTGGCTTCTACTATGACCCTGTAGGCGCCTGTATCCAGGTCCTGTTCGATTTGGCGGGCAGCTGCTTTAGGATCAAAGGGGGCATCCGTGTCTTTCTTGCCCACCTCGGTCAGTACGCCCAGACCAAGGGTATGGGCCCGGATAATGATCTGCCGCCGTTGAGAGGGCGAAAGGTCTATCGTTCCAGAAGAGACCTCCACATAGGTAAACCCCAGTTCTTTGACCAAGGAGAGAAACTCCTCAGCCTTGCCTTGAAGAACAGCCACCTCCAGCAGGGTGCCGCCCGGGTAAACATCGACGCCGTAGGACTTGACTAAAGAGATCTTTTTGGCCAGCTGTTCTGCGGGATATAGGGGTGCAGTTCCAAATCCCAGTTTAATGAAGTCCACGTAATCAGCGGTGAGTGACAGCCAATGCTCGGTGGTTACAAGATCCATGCCCTTATCGATCACCATGGTCAGGCCGCTAAACCGGGGTTTGGGCTGACGGCCCTTCCACGGAGGCCGAAGAAGCTCGTTCCACGGGCTGTGCAGCTGATACGTCATAGGGCATCCCTCCAATGGTTGAAAGGTGAAAGAAGTCGCAATCTCCTTTACCATATGCGCTTTAGATCCTAGTGGTCACTGCAGCAGCGGCAGAACTGCTATGCTTTTGAGAAAGACTATGTTAGGATATAGGAAGAAGTTTGCGGCTGTGCCGCAGTAGAGAGGGAGATAGCCGTGGCCATTCAGGTGTATAACACGCTGACCAGGAAGAAAGAACCCTTTGTCCCCCGGGATCCGGGGCACGTTTCCATATACGTTTGCGGCATCACCCCTTATGATCAGAGCCACTTGGGTCATGCTGTCCCTTCTATCATTTGGGATGCAATACGCCGCTTCTTGGAGTTTAAGGGATATAAGGTGCGGCTGGTGCAAAACTTTACTGACATAGATGATAAGATCATCGCCAGGGCCCAAGCCACCGGGGAGGATGTCTTCGAGATCTCCCAGCGCTATGCCCAGGAGTATCTAGATGCTATGGATGCCTTGGGAGTTAAGCGGGCAGATCTTTATCCCCGGGTCAGCCAGGAGATCCCCGCCATCACAGCTATGGTGCAGGAACTGATTAAGAAAGGCCACGCCTATGTGGTGGATGGGGATGTGTACTTCGATGTTACTTCTTTTCCTGAATACGGTAAGCTGTCGGGACAGCAGCTGGAGGAATTAGAAGCAGGTGTCCGGCTGAGTGTCGATGAACGCAAGCGCCACCCCATGGATTTTGCTCTGTGGAAAGCCGCCAAACCCGGGGAGCCTGCTTGGGACAGCCCCTGGGGTAAAGGGCGTCCCGGATGGCATATAGAATGCTCCGCTATGTCTCTGAAATACTTAGGTAACGGCTTTGACTTCCACGGCGGCGGCGTTGACCTGGTTTTTCCCCATCATGAAAATGAAATCGCCCAGTCGGAGTCTTATACCGGGGAACCTCCCTTTGCCCGCTGCTGGCTGCACAACGGGCTTCTGCAGGTCAAGGACGAGAAAATGTCCAAGTCCTTGGGGAACTTCACCCCTTTGGCAGGTCTTCTGGATAAGTATCCGGCCGGGGTGATTCGGCTTTACGTACTGTCTTCCCATTACCGCAGTCCTTTGCAGTACAGCGAAGAAAAGCTGGAGGAAGCAAGGCGGGGCTGGGAGCGGCTCATGGATACGGTGGCGAATCTCAAGTATTTGCTGTCCTCATGGGAAAAAGCGGGTAGTCCTGGGGCGGATAGGCCGTCATTGGAGGAGATAGAATCTCCTGCCGTCCGGCAGCTGGCTGAGGAAGTCGAGTCCTCCCGCAGCAAGTTCATCGCCGCCATGGAGGATGACTTCAACACCGCCGGAGCCACTGCCGCGCTGTTTGAGCTGGCCCGGAGCATCAATGCTTTTCAAGGGCAGACGGCAAACTTAACAGATAGGGAGAGGCAGCAGTGCCTGCCGGTACTGAGGGAGGCCGCCGCTGTTTTCCAGCAGTTGGGCGGCGGTATCCTGGGCCTGATAGAGGACAAATCCAGTCCCTCCGGGGCCGAGCAGCTCACTGAGGCGCTGCTGGAGCTGTTGGTAGAGGTGCGGCAGCGGGCGAGGGACAAAAAAGATTGGGCCACTGCTGATTATATTCGGTCCGAGCTGGGCAAATTGGGTGTGAAACTGGAAGATTCGCCCTTGGGGACCCGCTGGAAATTGTAGTTCTTTCTGCCGGCGGACGAGCAGCGCTTAGCGCTGGTAGAAACCTTTACAGGGTGGGTGTAGTTTGGCAGATCATCAAGATTCAACGGTGGATGTACAGGAGCATCTGCGCAAGTTCAAGGAATTGATGGGTACAGACAGGACGTCCTTTCTCGGAGCAGATCCCGCCCTTCTGCCTCCTTTGGTGCTGGCGTATATCGGCGATGCCGTATTTGAGCTGTGGGTTCGCCTGCAGCTGGTGCGGGCCGGAAGCCGCCGCATGGCTGCCTTACACAAAGAGGCGGTCCATTGGGTCAATGCCGGTAGCCAAGCCCGCATCCTGGAAGTATGGCAGCCGGTATTGACAGAGGCCGAGAAGGAGATTGTCAGAAGGGGCCGCAATACCAAGAGCAGTGTCCCTAAGAGCGCGGCGGTGACGGATTACCGCCTGAGCACCGGCCTGGAAGCATTGGTTGGTTATCTGTTTTTGGCTGGGGAAACTGAAAGACTGCTGGAGCTTCTCACCCTGGCGGTAGAAGTCGATCCTTCCGCGGCAGGAGACAGTAAGGATAGAGGAGTCTGAGATGGCAGGGGAAAGAACACAGATCGAAGGCAGAAATCCAGTGAGAGAGGCCCTTCGGGCCGGAACAAAACTGGACCGGCTGGTGTTGGCCAAGGGTTCGGAACGCAGCCTCCAGGACATTGTAGCTTTGGCTGAAGCAGCGGGAATTCCCCTAGAATGGAAAGAGCGGGAATGGCTGGATAAGAAAAGCCGCACCAGGGCTCATCAAGGTGTTATCGGATGGCGGGAGCCTGTAGGATATGTGGAGCTGCCGGACCTTCTGGAAAAGGCCCGGGCATCCTCTCGTCCTCCGCTCTTGGTAATTCTAGACGGCATCCAAGATCCCCACAACCTAGGTTCTGTACTGCGGACAGCGGAAGCCGTTGGTGCCCACGGCATAGTGATTCCAAAGCGGCGGGCGGTGGGGCTGACTGCAACAGTGGCCAAAGTCTCCGTCGGGGCGGTGGAATATGTGCCGGTGGCCCAAGTGACCAATCTGGCCCGGGCCATTTCCGATATAAAGGAAGCGGGACTGTGGGTGGTGGGAGCCGATATGGACGGAGAAGTGGTCCACTTTGAAGCAGATTTGACGGGCCCGCTGGCACTGGTCATCGGCGGCGAAGGCAAAGGTCTTGCCCGTTTGACCAAAGAAAAGTGCGACCTTACTGTGAGGCTGCCAATGTACGGCAGGATCAATTCTCTAAATGCGGCAGTGGCTGCCGCGGTTCTGCTGTATGAAGCAATAAGGCAGAGGACAAGCCATCGGGGAACCTAGTCCTGAAGCTGTTTTCTTGACGCTCCCCTGGTGCTGTTGTATAATGTCTTTGTGTTGGCAGTGGACAAGCTGAGCCCAGCAGAAGGATGGTTGCGGCATGCCTTGGGGAAGCTTCAATGGATCCATTCCGTGAACAGGGAGGTCAGGGAAATGGACCCACTCCCCTACAGACACTTTGGTGCTCTGCTCGGGGAAGGGATGATGCCCTTGTGCTGAGGCGCAAGGTCAATCTCTGTCAGGCGAAAACGACCGGGTGGAGGCGATATGTTTGAGCAGTCAGGCGCAGCGTAAGTTGTACGAGGGCTACCTAGGCCTAGAAGACGAGGAACTGGTCGGACTTGTAAGGGAAGGCGACGAACTTGCGCTGGAGTATATGATCAACAAATACAAGAATTTCGTCCGGGCGAAGGCACGCTCGTATTTTCTTATCGGGGCCGATCGGGAAGATATCATTCAAGAAGGAATGATCGGGTTATACAAAGCCATCAGAGACTTTAGATCCGACAAGTTGGCTTCCTTTCGCGCCTTTGCTGAATTGTGCATAACCAGGCAGATCATCACTGCCATTAAGACAGCAACTCGCCAAAAGCACATTCCCCTTAACTCCTATGTGTCGTTAAATAAGCCCATCTACGATGAGGAATCCGATAGAACCCTGCTGGATGTTCTCTCTGGGAACAGGGTCACAGATCCTGAAGAACTGGTAATCAGCAGAGAGGAGTTTATCCATATCGAGCAGAAAATGGGTGAATTCCTCAGCGAGCTGGAATGGAAAGTCCTCATGTACTATTTGGAAGGCAAGTCCTATCAGGAGATTGCCGACAGCCTGGGCCGGCATGTCAAGTCTGTGGATAACGCCCTGCAGAGGGTAAAGCGCAAGTTAGAAAGATATCTTCAGAAGCGGGATGAGAAGGCCACTGGATAGAAGCCGCGTTCGGTCTTGCCGGTGCTGCTTAAAGGTAATACCTGCATACGCTGCTGAGAAAACGGGGATGCATAAAACGGTGCTGGGTACCGGGCTGCATCTCCTTTAGTTTCGCCTACTGCTCCCAGGGTGTGTTTGCGACTTGTGGATGTTGACAGGCTTAAGCTTATGTGCTAAATTCTAAAGGTAACTGACTAGGGCTGGAGGTGTGACCGGATGCGGGTAGGCATTACATTGGAGTGTACCAAATGTAAGAACCGGAATTATCGCACTGTCAAGAACCGACGCAATGACCCGGACCGCTTAGAGTTGAAGAAATACTGCAGGTTCTGCAGAGAACATACTCTTCATCGAGAGACACGTTAGCTTTATGGGTCAAGATCGGCGGGTACAGCAGCAGAGTCACCCTGTCATGCCCCGTGTGTAAGGATGTGAAGCAAATGGGTGTAGCTACCAAAAGCGAAAGTAAGCCTATTACACAGCGGATCGGTCGGTTTTTGAGGGAAGTCCGGGCTGAATTGAAGAAGGTCGTGTGGCCAGATCGGGAGGAACTGAAGAGATATACCCTGCTTGTGATCGCTTCTGTAGCTGTCATAGCTGTATGCGTCGGCCTGGTAGATTTTGCTTTCGGTCGATTACTTTTTCTATTGCAGAGACTAGGGGGGTGAGGGGGATAGCGGTGGTGATCACCAGTACCCCCTTGCATTATGGATGAGGTCCAGGTTCCAGGAGCCCAGTGGTATGTGATCCATACTTATTCTGGGTATGAGAACAAAGTCAAGACTAATCTAGAGCGCCGGGTAGAATCCATGGCCATGGAAGATAAGATCTTCGAAGTGGTCGTCCCAGTCGAGGAAGAGATGGATTTTAAGGACGGAAAAAAGAAGCTGGTGAAGAAAAAGATCTTCCCTGGCTATGTCTTGGTGCACATGATTATGACTGACGACTCCTGGTATGTTGTGCGCAACACCCCTGGTGTTACCGGCTTTGTCGGCTCTGGAAACAAACCCATACCCTTGCAGGAAGAAGAGCTTCAAGCTATCCGTCGGCAGATGGGCTTGGAAGATCAAAAACCCAAGGTTGCTTATGAGGTTGGCGACAATGTGCAGGTGATCGACGGGCCCTTCGTCAATTTCACCGGCACCATCGAGGAGGTCAACCTGGAAAGGGGCAAGCTGAGGGTTATTGTCTCGGTATTCGGGCGGGATACACCAGTAGAGCTGAACTTTGAACAGGTGCAGAAGATTTAGTTTTCCGTTGTCAGAGGGAGGTGGAAGGATTGGCCAAGAAAGTGACTGCTGTCGTCAAACTGCAGGTGCCAGCTGGGAAAGCAAACCCTGCTCCTCCGGTAGGACCGGCCCTTGGTCAGCACGCAGTCAATATTATGGAGTTCTGCAAGGCTTTTAATGAACGGACCGCTAACCAAGCCGGAATGATCATACCTGTGGTGATTACCGTCTATGAAGATCGGTCATTCACTTTTGTGACCAAAACCCCTCCGGCAGCCGTCCTGTTGAAGAAGGCGGCCGGGTTAGAGAAGGGTTCTGGAACTCCCAATATGCAGAAGGTGGGCAAGGTAACTAAAGAGCAGCTGCGGGAGATCGCTGAGCTGAAGATGCCTGACCTCAACGCTGCTAGTGTGGAAGCGGCCATGCGGATGATCGCTGGTACGGCTCGCAGCATGGGTATTGAGGTAGAAATGTAGGGGACTGCCCTGACGGCTGTGGGAGGAATAATCCGCTAGTACCACAAAGGAGGACATAAAAGATGCCAAAAAGAGGCAAGCGGTATTTAGAGGCAGCTAAGGCACTTGACAGAGAGAAGCTGTACTCACCGGCGGAAGCAATCGAGCTTGTGAAGAAAATGGCTACCGCCAAATTCGATGAAACTGTTGAAGTTGCACTTAAGTTGGGAGTCGATCCCCGGCACGCTGACCAGCAGGTGAGAGGCACTGTGGTTCTCCCCTATGGAACAGGGAAAAGCGTGCGGGTGGCGGTGTTTGCCAAGGGCGAACACGCTAAGGAAGCCGAAGCAGCAGGAGCCGATATAGTCGGCGCTGAAGACCTGGTGGAGAAAGTCAGCAACGGTTTTCTGGACTTCGATGTAGCGGTGGCAACTCCGGACATGATGAGTATGGTTGGCCGTTTGGGGCGGATTCTAGGACCCCGGGGACTCATGCCCAATCCCAAGGCCGGAACCGTCACCTTCGAAGTAGGTAAAGCAGTCCAGGAACTGAAGGCCGGTAAGATTGAGTTCCGGGTCGACCGGGCAGCTGGTGTTCACGTTGCCATCGGCAAAGTTTCCTTCACCAGTGAAGCTCTGCTGGCCAACTTTAAGACCTTGATGGATGCCGTTCTTAGAGCCAGGCCGGCAGCAGCCAGAGGCCAATACCTCCGCAGAGTCGCTGTATCATCCACTATGGGTCCTGGAGTAAGACTTGATCCACAGCTGGTGATTGAAGCAGTAGCGGAGAGGGAGGATTAAGGAGTCCAAACCATCCGACAATCGAATCGCAGCTTACTATCGGCCGGAGACAGTCGGTGTCTGTTCAGACTTAAAGGGTTAACCCGCCAACCGAGGCTGGAGGTAAAGCGCCGCTTGTTTTTCTGCGTGCTAAGGCCCTCTAGATCTGTCTCTAGGGGCTTTTTTCGTTGTCGGCAGCACGAGGAATGGAGGTGAGTAGAGTGGCAAGACCAGAAAAGGTAGCTGTAGTTGAGGAACTGAAGGACAAACTCACCCGGGCACAGGCAGTTGTGCTAACAGATTACCGCGGCTTGAACGTTCAAGATATTACAGAGCTTCGGAAGCGGCTGAGGCAAGCAGGAGTAGAGTACAAGGTAGTCAAGAACACCTTGACCACCCGTGCAGCCAATGAGGTTAATTTGCCTGAGCTCAGCCAGTATCTGACCGGACCAACCGCCATCGCCTTCGGATATGAGGAGCCGGTGTCTGTGGCCAAGATATTGAGTGAATTCGCCCGCGATCATAAGGAATTGGAGATCAAGGGTGGAATTTTGGAAGGCAGAGTCATTGGCGTGGATGAGGTGCAGGCCTTGGCGGAGCTGCCCTCCCGGGAGGAGCTGCTGGCTATGGTGGCCAGGGCGATGCAGGGGCCCATTGCTGGATTGGCCATTGCTTTGCAGGGTATACTGCGCAGCTTAGCGTACGCTTTGAACGCTGTGCGTGAACAGAAGGAGGGTGCCGGTGCTTAACTGCAGCCTTAGATTGGGTTGACAGGCAGGCCCGGCAGCAGTAAGGGCGGCGGGGATTTGGCCGCTGCAGTTTAAAATACGATCTAATAAGGGATTTACGAGGAGGAGACTAAATTGACCAAGGAACAGATTTTGGAAGCCATTGAGAATATGACAGTGTTGGAGCTTTCTGAGCTGGTTAAGGCTATCGAGGATAGGTTCGGCGTTTCCGCAGCGGCACCTGTAGCAGTGGCTGCTGTGCCCGGTGCTGCGGCTGCTGCTCCGGCGGAAGCTGAGAAGACTGAGTTCGATGTCATCCTCACCAGCGCCGGAGACAAGAAGATCCAGGTTATCAAGGTTGTCCGGGAGATTACCGGTCTCGGCTTGAAGGAAGCCAAGGACCTGGTAGACGGAGCTCCCAAGCCCATCAAGGAGGGCGTCTCCAAGGAAGAGGCCGAGGATATCAAGGCCAAGATCGAAGAGGCTGGCGGTACTGTAGAGCTGAAGTAAAGCACGTCACTGGAACCAGACACCGGGACGAGGGAGGCTTCTCGTCCCGGTTCCTGCCAAAGGTAAAGGTAAGTCCGAAATCTACGTCCGTTTACCCCGAGGGGCCTGCACATATAAACTTCCTGCGAGATGATCTCCGCTTATCACCTTGACAGGTGAGAACTGGCATGATACAATCAATTAGTGTTATAGTAGGTGTATTGTGCCATAATACAAGACCAAGCAGTGGCGGCTTACCATTATTTGTCTTCCCAGCGCATATTTGCAGATAAAGAAGTGAATGCTATAAAGTGTGCTTTGCGTTATAGTTATGGCAAGGCTCGATGGGAAATAACAGGGAGAGGTCTATGCGTCAGCATAGATAGCAGTCTCCCATTTCTTGCTGTAGGGGTTTACCGTCTGCAAGTGGTGGCGCCCTGAGCTCAGTGGCACAATCCTGAAGGAGAGGTGAACACTTTGGCCGCAGTTGCACAAGTGGGCAAAAGGCAGCAGCGATTGAGTTTTGGCAAGATCCAAGAAGTCCTCGACATGCCTAATCTCATTGATATCCAGCGGCAGTCCTATGAATGGTTTCTGAAAGAAGGGCTGATGGAAGCCTTTAGGGACATTTCCCCCATCGAGGATTTTACCGGCAACCTGGTGCTGGAGTTCATCGATTATTCGCTGGGTGAGCCCAAATACTCCGTGGAGGAGTGCAAGGATAGGGATGTTACCTATGCTGTTCCTCTAAAGGTGCGGGCAAGGCTGATCAATAAAGAAACCGGTGAAGTGAAGGAACAAGAAGTCTTTATGGGAGACTTCCCGTTGATGACGGAAAACGGGACTTTTATTATCAATGGAGCGGAGCGGGTCGTTGTCAGCCAGCTGGTTCGTTCCCCGGGAGTGTATTATGGGAAAGAGGTTCATGCCAGCGGGAAGGTTCTGTACAATGCCAGCATTATCCCCAATCGGGGCGCCTGGCTGGAGTTTGAGATGGACACCAATGATGTGGTCTATGTCCGCATAGACAGAACCCGAAAGCTGCCGGTGACTGTGCTGCTCCGGGCCATCGGTTACGGCACTAATGCCCAGCTGATCGAGCTTTTCAATGATGCGCCTGCCCTTGGACCTACATTGGATAAAGACAGCACCCAGTCAGAAGGGGAAGGGCTCATTGAGATCTACAAACGTCTGCGGCCTGGTGAACCTCCGACTGAAGAATCGGCTAGGAGCCTGTTTGAGACCCTCTTCTATGATCCTAAGCGGTACGACCTGGCTGCTGTCGGCCGCTACAAGATGAATAAGAAGCTGAGAATCACTGAGCGGCTGGTGGGGCGGACCCTGTCTAGACCTGTTGTCCATCCGGAGACCGGCGAGATCTTGGCAGAGGCAAGTACTAGGGTTGACCGCCGGCTTGCGGAGCGGCTCCACGAGGCAGGGGTTAATGTTGCCTATGTCAGGGGTAAAGATGATGAAGAAATTAAGATCATCGGCAACGGCCAGCCAGCCCATGACGTGCGGGCCCTTACCAGGGAAGATATTGTCGCCACGGTGGGGTATTTCTTCAATCTCATGGCCGGTGTCGGCACCGTTGACGACATTGATCATCTGGGCAACCGCAGGCTCAAGGCTGTGGGCGAGCTCTTGCAGAACCAGTTCCGCATCGGGCTTTCTCGGATGGAGCGGGCTGTGCGGGAGCGCATGACAATTCAAGATGTAGATATTATTACGCCCCAGGCACTCATCAACATCCGGCCGCTGGTTGCAGCCATCAAGGAGTTCTTCGGCAGCAGTCAGCTGTCCCAATTCATGGACCAAACCAATCCGCTGTCGGAGCTGACCCACAAGCGGCGGCTTTCGGCCCTTGGTCCCGGCGGCCTCAGCCGTGAGAGGGCTGGTTTCGAAGTTCGAGACGTGCATCATTCCCACTACGGGCGCATGTGTCCCATTGAAACCCCTGAGGGACCCAACATCGGGCTCATCGGGTCTTTATGCACTTATGCCCGGATCAACGAGTACGGATTCATCGAAACGCCGTACCGCCGGGTGGAGAACGGCCGGGTTACCGACGAGGTTGTCTATTTGACAGCCGATGAAGAGGACAACTATGTAATTGCCCAAGCCAACGAGCCGCTGGATGAGGAGGGGCGGTTTATCCCCTCCCGAGTAACTGTTCGATACATGGACCGAATTCTCCTTGTTCCTTCGGAACAAGTAGATTTCATGGACGTATCGCCGAAGCAGGTAGTGAGCGTGGCTACCGCTTTGATTCCGTTCCTGGAAAACGATGATGCCTCCCGGGCGCTGATGGGAGCCAACATGCAGCGCCAGGCAGTGCCTCTCTTGCGTACCGAGTCGCCTTACGTTGGTACCGGTATGGAAGCCAAGACCGCTGTCGATTCGGGTGTTGTGGTGGTTGCCAAGCGCTCAGGAGTGGCAGAGAGGGTTACGGCCAAGGAAATCGTCATCAGGACCGATGACGGCGGCCGGGATGTGTATCGTCTGAGAAAGTTTGAACGATCCAATCAGGGTACCTGCATCAACCAGCGGCCTCTAATCCGCAAAGGCCAGAGGGTTGAAGCTGGAGAGGTTATTGCCGACGGGCCATCGACGGATCACGGCGAGCTGGCCCTGGGGCGGAATGTGCTGGTGGCCTTTATGCCCTGGGAGGGCTACAACTTTGAGGATGCCATCTTGATCAGCGAAAGCCTGGTCAAGAACGATACTTTCACATCCATTCACATTCAGGAATACGAGGCCCAGGCTCGGGATACAAAGCTGGGTGCAGAGGAAATCACCCGGGATATTCCCAATGTGGGCGAGGATGTCCTGAAGGACCTGGATTCTAGAGGCATAGTGCGGATCGGAGCGGAGGTAAGGCCTGGCGATATTTTGGTGGGCAAGGTAACCCCCAAGGGAGAGACTGAGCTGACGGCGGAAGAGAGGCTGCTGAGGGCGATCTTCGGCGAGAAGGCCCGGGAAGTGCGGGACACGTCCCTTCGGGTTCCCCACGGCGAGGGCGGCATAGTTGTCGATGTGAAGGTGTTCTCCCGGGATAACGGTGATGAGCTGCCTCCGGGAGTTAACCGCCTGGTGCGGGTATATGTTGCTCAAAAGCGGAAGATCTCCGAGGGCGACAAGATGGCCGGGCGTCACGGCAATAAGGGTGTTATTGCCAGGATCTTGCCGGAGGAAGATATGCCTTTCCTTCCCGATGGTCGGCCGGTGGAAATTGTCCTCAATCCTTTGGGAGTACCTTCCCGGATGAATATTGGGCAGGTGCTGGAAACCCATTTGGGCTGGGCGGCGGCCGCTTTGGGCCTAAAGGTTGCCAGCCCGGTATTTGACGGCGCCGGTGAGAA
>DUMM01000080.1 GCA_012839845.1 Bacillota bacterium
ATCTTGCATCAATACTACGAAACGACTTGACTGAGGTTTACCAGGAGCCGTGTACGAGGCCCGTACGCACGGTTCTGTGAGAGGGACAGCGCTAGAAATGATCAGCTAGCGCTGCCCTACTCGATCTCCTGGCATTATACTGAAATCTATGATTACACATTTGATTGAATCATGGCGCAAAGAATGGTATTATTGTGCATTGAGGTTTGTGCCGCGTTTTGCCAGTAAATGGGCTAATCTACGGACCAAGTCGTAGAAGGGATGAGTCACAGTGAGAAAGAGGGAAGGAACAGAGAAAGGATCTCTAGTGCTGAGGTTTAGGCGGAGGGCAAAAAGCAGACAATCGAAGGCGTCGCTGGCGCGCAGATTGATGCTGCCGATCCTGGTACTGGTGGTGGCCGGATTTGCCCTAATCAGTGTGGTCTCCGGCATTGGTCTGTATAAGGTAGGGTGGCAGTCGATCAACGATGCAGGCACCGAAGGGGCAGCGAGGGCCACAGCTGAACTGGAGAGCTATTTTCGAACCTATGCGACCATCATAGAGACATTGGCTCAATCTGAGGATGTGGCCAATTTCGCCCGGGAAGCGGTCCGCCGATCGCCTTGGGATTATCACGGCAGTGAGGCTTATGCCCAGTACCTTTCGACCATTAGAAGGATTGCTGACAGAGACAAGAGCATTACTAACATCTACTTTGCTTCGGAGGCTGCTCAGACCTTCTTTGATATCCACGAATCGGAGATGTCCTTCTTCTACCGCCTCGATGAGGAGGAATGGTACCGGCAGGGCAAGGCAGCAAACGGTTTGTCGGTTACTGAGCCCTTCATAGAAGAAACCTTTGGCGCCCTTGTGGTTTCCATTACATACCCCGTTTATGTGGACGGTTCCTTTAAGGGGCTGATGGGTATCGATGTGGAATTGGAGAACATAGCGGCTATCGTATCCCAGGTGCAGATCACCGAGGGCAGCTTTGCCATCCTCCTCAGCCGGGAGGGCACTTTCCTGTACCACCCGGACAGCAGCTTGACCTTTACAACCAAAGGGACAGACCTAGAAGGCGACTTCGGCAGAATCTGCCGGGAGATGGTGGCCGGCAAGACAGGGTATGGGGAGGCAGATTATAACGGACAGCAGGTGATAGTCTTTTACGGTCCGCTGGAGATGACCGGCTGGTCTTTGGGTGTAGTAATACCTAAGAGCATCTTGGCGAAGGAGATAGTCAGACAGCTGATTACCTTTATTGTTATTACTGTTGCCGCTGTGCTGTGTACCGCCGTGGTAGTAAACCGGCTGATTCGCCGTTATCTTGCACCCCTCGGCGAGATGGAAAAGCTGGCCGGAATGGTGGCAGCTGGCGATCTGACTGTTGCAGTGAAAAAGACAAGCGACGATGAGGTAGGCAGGCTGGCCCAAAGCTTTGACCAGATGACTGAGCGCCTGAGATCAATCGTCACTGTCTTGAAGGAACACTCGGGCCAGGTAGCCGCTTTGGCCGCTGAGCTCTCTTCTTCGTCCCAGGAAGTGGGAGCGTCGGTTGAACAAGTAGCTGCCAGCGCCAATCAGTTTGCAGGAACAGCCGGCAAGATGAGTACCAATATCCATACCATGACCGAGACCGCTGACCAAGTGTCTGAGACCGCGGCAACCGGTCGTGAGGCGGTAGCGCGGGCTGTGGCGGAAACCAATAAGCTGAGGGAAGAACTGAGAAAACTGGCTCATGAAATCGAAGATCTGGGCAAAGCATCCCAGTCCATCGGCCAAATCGTCGGCATGATCAAGGACATTGCCGATCAGACCAACCTCTTGGCTTTGAATGCCGCTATTGAAGCAGCCAGGGCAGGAGATGCCGGTCGAGGCTTTGCCGTTGTGGCCGATGAAGTGCGCAGCCTGGCAGAGCAGTCTGGGCAGGCGGCTGCGGAAATTGCAGCTATTGTTGATAGGATTCAGAAGGAAACTCGAGAGACAGCAGCGAGTATGCAGAGGAGTGCTTCCCAGTCAGAGCAGACACTGAATGTTGTCAACGCCAGCGGCGAGCGTCTGGAGGCTATTCTCCACCATACTGAGCGTTTGGTTGCCCACTTGCGGGATATAGCAGTTGGGACCGATGAAGTGAGCAGCGGCAGTCAGGAAATCGCAGCGGCAACGGAAGAGCAGTCGGCTGCCATTCAGCAGGTTGCTTCTGCTTCACAAAATTTGAGCAGGCTGGCTGGAGAGCTCAACCGCCTGGTGGCACAGTTTAGGCTGGAGTAATGTAAGGTGATAGGGAAAGATCTCGGCGGTGAGCTGTGAAGCGGTTCACCGCTTTTCTTTATGTGCCTGTTATCGCGGAGAACGCGCGAAAAAGCCCGCCGGGGCTGCGGCGGGTTAGGTAATAGGAAGGAGAAAGCATACATTCCTAGATGGTGTCTCAGCCGTTCATTCGTTATCTATATTATAGAACAACTGGGAATGACCGTCAAGTTAAACGAAGCTGAGCGGCCGCAGCAAGAGCTCCTTCTTTAGTTCCTGCCCAAGAGGCCGCCGATGAGACCGACAAAAGCAAACAGAGTGTAGTAGCCCGCGCTGGAGATATCTAGCGCTGTAAACTCCGCAATACCTTGGATGATCAGGCGGTCAAGACCAAACCATGAGCCCATCCAGGCAAACAGCAGACCGGTCACTAAACCGCTGAACAACTGGACCCCCCCACTGATGCCGTCAGCGGGCGACGGACGGCGATGCCCATCTGATCCCGTTGCTTCTTCCACGCTAAACCATTCCTCTCTATGTGTATATAGAAACGAGTGCATAGGCGGCTGTCTCAAGGTTGCAGGTTACTGGTGAGATACTCGGCAGGCAGCAAACAAGCGGGCTGGCACCCTGCACCGATGCCAGCCCGGCTGGGTCAGTCAGTTTCCGTTGTGAGTTTACTCATAGAGCAGCGGCTTAATGTGGTCGGCATCCATGTTGGTCTTGTCGAACCAGTAGAAACCGGTATCGATGACCTTTTCCACAGGTTCACCATTGATTGCCATGTAGGCTGCCTTCACTGCCTCATACCCGATGCCGATAGGATTCTGGGTGATGGCACCGGCCATTACACCGGAGCGGATGGCATCTAGCTGCAGTCTTCCGGAGTCGAAGCCGATGACTACGATCTTGCCCTGCATGTTCATCTCGATAACAGCGTTGACTACACCGATGGCAGAACCCTCGTTGGCCCCGAAGAATCCCTTGAGATTGGGATGTGCCTGGATGATGGCCTTGGCCAAGTCGGTGGAACGGAGATGGTCGCCGCCGCCGTACTGAATGTCCACGATCTTAATGTTGGGATAAGCTTCTTTGATCCGGTCCACAAACCCATCTCGGCGCATGACACCGGTGTGGCTGACCTGGTCGTGGACGATGAGCGCAACTTCTCCCTCATAGCCGATGAGCTCGGCCATGTGATCCGCCGCCAAGGCGCCGGCGGCATAGTTGTCAGTAGCAGCCGTGGCAAGGGGAATGTCGCTGTCGACACCGGAGTCAAATCCTATGATAGGAATGCCGGCAGCATGAGCTTGCTCCAGAAGGGGGATAACTGCTTTGCTGTCCAGTGCTGCAATACAGAGAGCAGCGGGATTTTTCGCCAAAGCAGCTTGGAGCATATCAATCTGTTTGTCAACCTGAGATTCGCTTTCCGGTCCCTCAAAGGTGATCTCAACGCCGAACTCCTCTGCCGCCATCTCCGCCCCTAGTTTTACTGCCTGCCAGAACTGATGCTGGAAGCCCTTGGAGATCATGGCGATGTAGGGCTTTTCTTGGGCATAGGCCCAGCAGCTCAACAGGGCTGCAAGCATCACCACACTCAACGCCGCTACTAGGAATTTCCGACTCATCGCTGAGACTCCTCCTTTACAGCTAGTTTTTTTGTTTTATTACAGTCCCCTCAGGGACAAATACCCTTGTTGTCCTTAACGGCTCTGCCTTCTAAGGATATCTGTGTACACTGCCAGGATGACAATTATACCGATAACCACAGTCTGCCATTCCTGGGGAATAGACAGGATCCGGAGTCCGTTGGTCAGTACACTCATGATGAAAGCACCGATGATGGTACCCAGGATGGAACCCTCGCCGCCGCTTAAGGACGTGCCTCCAATTACTACAGCGGCGATGGCTTCCAGCTCATATCCTTGGCCCAGCGAGGGCTGAGCCGAGTTCAAGCGGGAGGCCATAACGATACCGGCAAGGCCTACAAAGAGTCCGTTCAGAGTGTAAATTGCAATTTTCCATCCGTCGACATTGATGCCTGACAGCCTGGCCGCCTCTTCGTTGCTGCCCAGCGCAAAGGCATACCTTCCCAGAAGAGTTCTGGTAAGGATTAAGCTGGCAACAACAGCCGCACCGAAGAAGATAAACACCGCATAGGGGATACCGAAAACGGTTCCCATGGCAATCTGGCGGAAAGACGGAGTAGCTAAGAAATATATAGGCTTGGTACCGGATATTACCAGAGAAAGGCCTTTGCTCACCATCATCATGCCCAAAGTAGCGATGAACGGCGGGAGCTTCAGCTTGGCCACACATGTGCCGTTGATGCATCCGCAGAGGGCGCCGGTGGCTAAGCCAGCTAAGATGCCCAGTGGTATCGGCATTCCCCAAAAGGTAATCACCACGCCGGTCATCACTGAGCACAGGGTCATTACCGTTCCAACGGAAAGGTCAATTCCGCCGGTGACAATTACAAAGGACACACCGACGGCAAGGATGCCGTTAACTGCCGTGGAAAGAAGAATTCCCACGATGTTGTTGAAGCGGGCAAAATTAGGTGAAGCCAAGGAAAAGCCTATGAAGAGCACGATCAAACTGGCAAAGGCCAGCAGTTTCTGGGTCGCATCGGACCGAAAGATTGAAGGTTTTCCCACAACTTCTACTTCGGCGGCTGCAGGCTTGGACTCCATGGTATTACCTCCATTCCCGTCTTACTGTCGAGCAATGCTCTGCCGTTTGGTGGCGAGCTGCAAGATCCGCTCTTGGGTGGCTTCGGCTGCTGATAGTTCGCCAGTGATCTGGCCCTCGCACATCACGATAATCCTGTGGCTCATCCTCAGGATCTCCGGCATCTCAGACGAGATCATGATAATGGCTTTGCCGCTTTCGGCAAGGTCGTTGAGGAGTTTGTAAATCTCGCTCTTAGCGCCGACATCAATTCCCCGGGTTGGTTCATCAAAGATCAGAATGTCGCAGTTGCGCACAAGCCACTTGGCCATGACTACCTTTTGCTGGTTGCCGCCCGAAAGGTACCGGACCCTCTGGTCTAGGGAGGGAGTTCTTATATTCAGTTCACTGACCTGGGCTTGTGCAATCCCCTCGATTTGCGGCTTTAGCAGCCAGCCCATCACCCCGGTGAACTTCTCCATGGTAGCTGCCACGATATTCGTGCTCACATCCAGTGTGGGCATCAGGCCGTAGCGCCTGCGGTCTTCGGACAGATACCCGATTCCATGACGGACGGCATCATAGGGGCTCTTGATATTGACCCTCTGGCCGTGGACGTAGATCTCGCCCGAATCTACGGGGTCGGCTCCGAAAATAGCCCGGGCCACCTCGGTGCGTCCAGCTCCTACCAGACCAGCAAAACCCAGTATCTCTCCCCGCCGCAGCTGGAAGCTGACGTCTATGATCTCCCGGCCTCTGTTTAGATTTCTAACCTCCAGCACTACTTCGGCCTTTGAATCCAGCTGTGAAGTGCGGGCGGTTTCGTAGATCTCCTTACCTACCATCATGCTGATGATTTCATCAATAGTCACATCAGCAGCATTGACTGTGCCGATGTATTGGCCGTCCCGCAGGACCGTCACCCGGTCTGCAATCTGCTTCAGCTCCTCCATGCGGTGGGAGATGTGGACAATTCCAACCCCTTGTTTCTTAAGTTCCCGGATGATCCGGAAAAGCTCTTGGATTTCACCTTCGGTGAGGACAGAGGTGGGCTCGTCCATGATCAGCACTTCTGAATTCAGGGACAGGGCCCGGACGATCTCCACCATCTGCTGTTTGGCCACGGTAAGGTCGCCAACTCGGGCTCTGGGGTCTAGGTCCAGATTCATCTTGTTCAAGAGGTCCTGGGCCTGCTGGTTGAGCCGTTTTTCGTCGAGGATAAAGCCGGCCTTAAGGGGTTCACGGCCGATGAAGATGTTCTGCGCTACTGTCAGGTGGGGCATCAGGTTGAGCTCTTGGTGGATGATAGCAATCCCCAGATCTTGAGCTGCTTTGGGATTGGGTATTTCCACCTCCTGACCCTTGTAGACGATACGGCCGGCGTCCTTAGGGTAAACGCCGGTGAGGATCTTCATCAAAGTAGACTTGCCGGCGCCGTTTTCGCCCACCAGAGCATGGACTTCGCCGGCCCGCAGTTCGAACCGGCAGTTTTTCAAGGCGTGGACGCCGGGGAAGGACTTCTCAATTCCTTCCATCAAAACCAGTGTGCCGCCCATCAAGGTACCTCCTAGCTTTGGCGAAATCAAGTCACCGTTCACTGCTAAATACAGTTAATAGCGGCGAGGTACACAATTTCTTTACAACTCAATAATTCGTAGACGTGGGCAAAATTCCTGCCAAAAGGAAAAAGAAGGCACAGGTCAAAAAAGGAATTAGAAGGTACAGACGGAAACTAGAAAGCGGTTGAGCATACTCGGAAGGGGGATTGAAATGAAACAGCTTGCGTGGGATGCAAAGATGAAAGAAGCTGTTCAAGCTTTGATTGAGCGGGGAGCTTTTCTCACCACCAAGGCAGAGAACCAACTGAATACCATGGCCATCGGCTGGGGCAGCATCGGTTACTGCTGGGGCAAACCGGTCTTTACCGTAGTGGTGAGGAATTCCCGTTATACCTTCCAGCTGATGGAGAAGGCTGAAGAATTCACCGTCAGTATCCCGTTTAGCGATGCTCTAGCGAAAGAGCTGGAATTCTGCGGGACCAACTCTGGGAGGGATGTGGATAAGTTTCAGGCCTGCAGTTTGGCAGTCATTGACGGCCGGGCAGTGAAGGTGCCGGTTATCGGCGGGTGCGATCTGTATTATGAATGCAGGATCCTGGCCAAGCTGCGGCTGGAGCCGCAAAACCTCCATGAAAGCTGTGACGAGTGGTATCCCAAGAAGGATTACCACACTTTCTATATCGGTGAGATAGTAGCGTGCTATGAAAAGGAGTAATACCCTTGATTACAGATTGAGCAGCAGGCTGGCACCTGACCAGATGAAGTACACAGCCAAGATTCCGAGGAAGATGCTGCCCACCAGCAGCAATCCTCTATACACCCGCTGGCTGATCAGCCGCTTGCCGGACACCAAAGCAAGGGAGATGAGAAAATACCAGCCGTAGTCAGAGGCAATATGTCCAACGTAGAAGGCGCCCAATGCGGCGCTTCCTTGTTCCATGGTCATGGCAACATATGCGGCGCCCACACTGGTCCACCAGAGGATCCAATAAGGGTTGGAAACAGTCGCCAGAATGCCTGCTGTCAGCGAGCCGAACCGGCCGCTGGAGGGTAGATTGCCAGCAGACACACCTGGGTTTTCTGTGACGGCAAGGTCCGCCACACGGCTGGCTTTGGCAGTACCTACCGCCATCCATGCCAAGAGAGCTCCGCCGACAACGGCAATGGTACCCACGATGGAGGAGCGGCCCAGGACGCTTCCGAGCCCCAGGGCAAGCCCCAATACTACCACCAGCTCCGTCAGGGCATGACCGGTAATGGCCATTACTCCGCCCAAAAGGCCCCGTTTAATGGTCTCGTTGATGTTGACTATTAAAAGTCCACCGGGCATCATCGCTCCAGAGAGGCCCACCAGAAATGAACTGACCAAGATGGCTCCTAAACCCACAGTACATCCCCCCTGAAGTAATACAGCGTTAATTCCCTAGAGAAACAGGGAAATCCTGCTGAGAGGGGAGAGTCCCGGTTAACTTGGTGTAAATGCACCCCTGTGAAGTATACTGCATTATAACCCGCGCCAGGTCCTTGTTTTGTTGACAAACCTTCACCGGGAGTGCAATAATGGCATATAAAGTGCTGGAAACCATCAAATAGTGAAGGGTTCTGTGCGTTTTAGTCAATCTTGCAGGGAGAGAGGTACGAATGTCCCAACCCTATCGCCATTATGAAGTTGTTTCTCAGTTGGTGGAAAAAGCGGCTCACGCAATTAGTCTTGATCCCAAGGTGATGGAGCTCCTCAAGGAGCCGATGCGGACCTTAACAGTCTCTATACCGGTGACAATGGATGACGGCAGCATCAGGGTTTTCCGAGGTTTCCGATGCCAGCACAACAACGTCTTGGGCCCGTTTAAGGGCGGTATTCGTTTTCATCCGGAGGCCGACGAGGATGAAGTCAAGACCTTGGCCGCTTTGATGACATACAAGTGCGCCGTGGTTGGCCTTCCCTACGGCGGGGCCAAGGGAGGAGTCCTCTGTGACCCTAGGGAACTCTCGGAGGGTGAGCTTGAGCGGCTGAGCCGGGGCTTCATCAGGGCAATAGCGCCTATCATTGGGCCGGATCAAGATATCCCCGCTCCCGATGTGAACACTAACCCCAAGATTATGGGCTGGTTTGTGGATGAATATGCGGTTCTACAGGGCAGATACCAGCGGGGAGTTGTCACCGGCAAGCCTATCATCATCGGCGGTTCTCAGGGAAGAGATGGGGCTACGGGCCGCGGAATCATGTATGTAATTCGCGAGGCGGCTGCAGCTTTCGGCGTGAACCTGAAGGGTGCAACCGTGGCCGTACAGGGATTCGGCAACGTAGGAAGCTATGCCGCCAAGTTCCTGTATGACTTGGGCTGCAAGATCATTGCCGTCGCCGATATCTTCGGCGGTGTTTACTGCAGAGACGGCATCGACCCGTACAGGTTGAAAGAGCACGAGATGGGGACCGGCTCGGTTAAGGACTTCCCAGGCACAGCGCCGATTTCTAACGAGGAACTTCTGACTATGGAGTGCGACATTCTTATCCCAGCTGCCTTGGGCAACCAGCTCACTCGAGAAAACGCAGACAAGGTGAAGGCTAAATGGATCGTTGAGGGTGCCAATGGGCCGACAACGCCTGAGGCGGATGAGATTCTTAAGGAAAAGGGCGTTCTGGTCATTCCGGATATCTTAGCCAACGCCGGCGGCGTCACTGTATCTTACTTCGAATGGGTGCAGAACAACTACAATTACTACTGGTCAGCTGAAGAAGTCGACCGTCGGCTGGAGAGGGTCATGGTGGAGGCCTTCCGGGCGGTGAAAGATGCTTACACCGAAAGGGACGGCGTTGATCTGCGGGTTGCCGCCTACATCGTAGCACTGGAGCGCCTGGCCGCTGCTATGAAGGCTAGGGGTTGGGTGTAGGCAGTAGGAATAAGGGGCAAGTTCCGCAGAACGTAGAGCTGGTGGTAATAGAGAAGGGTGCTGCGTCAGCGTCAGCACCCTTTATATATTACTCGCACCTTGCGTGTCTAAGAAGCGCTCTTACTCTGTTCTCCGCTGTTACTCCTTTCACCTCAATTAGCAGCTTGCCGCAGCAGCCGCTCAGGGATCTTAACAGGAGTAAGGCTCAGCTCTTCGTGCCGGTGACAGGCTACGAAGTGTTCGGGATTATCCCTGGTCGGAACCAAGGGCGGAACCTCTCTGCTGCATTTTGGTACAGCATACCGGCACCGGGGATGGAAATGGCATCCCGGCGGTGCGTTGGCTGGATCCGGTACATTGCCCTCCAGCAAGATCTCTTCAGTCTGGACATCGGGGTCCGCATACGGAATAGCCGAAAGGAGCGCCTCGGTATACGGATGCCGGGGACTGGAATACAGGTCTTCAGAGTGGGTCATTTCAACGATCCTTCCCAGGTACATCACTCCAATTCGGTCACTGATGTGCTCAACTACGCTCAGGTCGTGGGAAATGAACAGGTATGTTAGGCCCAGCTTTTCTTGGAGTTCCTCCATCAAGTTGAGCACTTGGGCTTGGACGGAAACATCGAGGGCCGAAACCGGTTCGTCGCAGATGATCAGCCGGGGATTCAAAGCCAATGCCCGGGCGATGCCGATCCGCTGCCTCTGGCCCCCGCTGAATTCATGGGGGTAGCGAGAGGCGATCTGGCTGGACATGCCCACAGCCTCCAAGAGTTCCTTAACCCGCTCCCGCCGATATTCCTGATCCCCGATATTGTGGACCACCAAAGGTTCGGCTATCAAGCGGCCGATGGACATGCGGGGATTTAGGGAAGAGAAGGGATCCTGGAAAATGATCTGCATCTCCTTGCGGAGCTCTTTCAGTTCCGGCTTGCTGAGCTCTGTAACCTCTACCATATCTCCTGTCTGTCTCCGGAATTTAACGCTGCCCGCCGTCGGCTCGTAAAGCCGCAGGATAGCGCGGCCGGTGGTGGTTTTGCCGCAACCGCTTTCTCCTACAAGCCCCAAGGTTTCCCCTTCTCTAATGTACAAATCTACGCCGTCCACTGCCTTCGTATAGCCGACAACTTTCCGGAGAAAGCCTTTCCTAATCGGAAAGTACATCTTCAAACCCTTGACATCCAAGATAACCTCTCTCTTGCTTGCAACAGTCTGGTTTTGCTGCGTCACGGCAAACACCTCACTTATACAGCCAGCAGCTGACGAAATGCCCTGGTTCAACTTCGTATTCTGCCGGCGCTTCCTGACGGCAGATATCCATTGCTCTTGGACACCGAGGGGCGAAATAGCAGCCCGGTGGAAGATTATATGGGCTGGGAACCGAGCCGGCAATGGGCACCAGCTTCTTGCCTTTCAGACCGATGAGGGGAATGGACCGGAACAGTCCCTGAGTGTAGGGATGGAGGGGGTTTAGGAACAGTTCCCGCACATCGGCCTGCTCCACTTTCCTGCCCACATACATCACCAGCACCTCATCGGCCATCTGACCAATAACCCCCAGGTCATGGGTAATGAGCATAATGGCCATTCCGTACTGCCGCTGCAGATCCCGCATGTTTCTCAGGATCTTGGCCTGGATAGTAACATCCAAGGCGGTAGTAGGTTCGTCGGCAATCAAGATGCTGGGGTAACACGATAATGCCATGGCGATCATGGCCCTCTGCCTTTGTCCGCCGCTCATCTGATGCGGGTATTCGTTGATACGCCGTTCAGGATGGGGGATATCCACTTGGTTGAGTACTTCTATGGCCCGCTTGCGGGCAGTTTCCTTGTCCACGTCTTGGTGCAGCTGGATGGCTTCGATGATCTGGTCTCCTATTGTATGTACAGGATTCAGGGATGTCATCGGTTCCTGAAAGATCATGGCAATGTGCCGTCCCCGAATCCGTCTCATCTCTGCACTGTGGCGGTCCAACCTGGTTATATCAACGCTGCCGCCTTCTGGCGGGTAGAAAGTGATGGTGCCTGACACTATTTTCCCCCTGGGTTCTGGAAGCAGCCGCATGATGGACAGAGCCGTGATGCTCTTGCCGCAGCCGCTCTCTCCCACAATTCCAAGGACCTTCCCCTTCTTGATGGTGAAGCTGACGCCGTCAACTGCTTTCACTACGCCCTGTTCTGTAAAGAACTGAGTGCGGAGATCTTTCACCTCAAGCAGGACCTCGTTGGCTGGTAGTTCCCTTTCCTGAACTGCCACTGCTATCCCTCCTTCACCTTGCTGCTCCGCCCTAGTTGGAGTACGGGTCTACGGCGTCGCGGATGCCGTCACCCAGGAAGTTGAACGACAGTACCGCCAGCACTACGAACAAGCCCGGCAGAAGCAGCCAGGGTCGGTCCATAACCACCGCAACCTCTTGAGCGTGCTGCAAGAGTACGCCCCAGCTGACAACTGGCGGCTGGATGCCGAGGCCCAGGAAGCTGAGGGCCGTTTCTGCCAGGATCATCCCCGGAATAGACAGAGTAGCAACCACGATAATGTGACTTGCCGCATTAGGCAGCAAGTGTACCAGGATAATCCGGCGGTCAGAAGCGCCCATAGCTTGGGCTGCCAAAGTATAGTCCTCTTCCCGGAAAGCAAGGATCTTAGCTCTTACCTGGCGGGCCAGCCCTGTCCAGTTGCGCAGGGAGAGAATGGCAGATATGGCAAAAAAGCGCTTGGCCGGAGACCATTCCGGCGGCAAAGCAGCGGATAAAGCAGCCCACAGGGGAATATCTGGGAAGGACATGAGAAGTTCTACAAGCCTTTGAATGAGGTTATCTATTAATCCGCCGTAGTAGCCGGAAATTGTGCCCATAATAGAACCTAGGATAATCGTCAAAATGACCCCCACTAGTCCCACAGTCAGTGAGATCTGCCCGCCGTGGAGGATGCGGCTGAAAAGACATCGGCCTAACTCATCAGTGCCGAACAAGAAAAGGGTCCCAGGTGGCTCAACACCCAAGAGGTGAATGTTGCAGGGGATAAACCCGAATAGTTTGTATTCCTCCCCTCGGGCTATGAAGTAGATGGGGTACTTCTGTGAGGTATCAACGAAGTGTACCCATTCAAATCTTTCCATATCTAATTCGGTGGTAAATCCGTAGACAAACGGACGCCAGTGGAACTTGCCCTCTTCATCGAACCACCGTGGCAGCTGGGGAGGAACGCTGATGTAGTCTTCCCTCTGGATTAGATGGTTGTGGGGGCTGAAGAATCCCGGGAAGCACACCATTGTGATATAGAAGACTATGAGGATAATCCCCCCGATTACCGCCAGGCGGTTTCTCAGAAAGCGGCGCCATATCAGCTCCGTTTGAGTGAGGGTACTGCGCTCCTGATCAATGGGGACAGCCGGAGAGGCTTCGAGGTTGACCGCCGTATCTGCCATGATGTAAACCTCCTTACTCGTAGCGAATTCTTGGGTCGACCATGGCTAGGGCAATGTCGGCTAAGAAGTTTCCGATTACCAGCATGATGGCCATAAACACCAGGAATGTACCGGCCAAGAACATGTCCTGAGACCTCAGCGCGTTAAAATACAGCGGGCCGCAGGTAGGCAGGCTCAAAACAATGGAGACTACAGTGGAGCCGGAAATGATGCCGGGCAGGCTCATGCCCAGGTTCATGATCAGAGGATGCAGGGCGTTGCGCACTGCGTGTTTGTAAATAACTACCCGCTCCGGCAGGCCTTTGGCCCGGGCAGTCTGCACATACTGCATGCTGAGGATATCCGAGAGATTGCCCCTCATGACCCTCATCAGACCGGCGGTGTCTGCAAGGCCCACAACTACCACTGGGATCCAAAGGTGCTGCAGGAAGTCAACAAGCTTAGCCCAGCTCCAGGGGGCATTTTCGTATGCCCGAGAGAAAAGACCGCCTACTGACATGCCAAAGTAGCGGGATGAGATAACCATCAGAACAAGGGCTATGAGAAAGCTCGGGATACTCAGTCCGATAAAAGAAAGGAAAGTGAAGATGTTGTCCGCTGCCGAGTACTTGTGGGTGGCAGAATAGATGCCGATGGGAAGCGCCACTATCCAGCTGAACACGAGGCTGCACACCGATACGACCACTGTAAAGCCTAGGCGGTTCCATACTAGTTCTGAGACTTCCCGGTTATACTGAAAGGAGCGTCCAAAGTCCCCCCGGACAAAACCGGTAATCCACTTGAGATACTGGTAGTACAGGGGCTTATCCAAAGCGTACCGCTTTTCAAGAGCCTTAATCTGCTGCTCAGCGGTACTGGTTCCAAGGACCATCAGCTGTGCCCTGTAGACATCCAGGTAGGAACCGGGCGGCAGGTTAATGACAATAAATCCTACCACGGATACCAGCACCAATGTAATTAGCATGGAGATAAACCTGCGACCAATAAAGGCTGCCATGACTGATCACTTCCTTACCGCTGGATGATGGTTTGCTGCATCGTCAGTATCCAACAGTCTATTCATTTCCCAGCACACTTTTTCTGACGATGGGCGGGTTGACAGAGCGGGCGAGC
The DNA here is from genome assembly GCA_012839845.1 of Bacillota bacterium. GTDB lineage: Bacteria > Bacillota > Limnochordia > DTU087 > DTU087 > DTU087. The sequence goes on from DUMM01000080.1 coordinate 13,892, forward strand.
GAGGGGGAAAACGGTCCCCCTCGCCTAAGGGGTTTCTGATGCTCGCCCTTTAGTTGTCGAAGAAGTAGGTGGCTGGGTGGGTAATGGCCGGGTAGACCATGATCCACGGATTCACAAAGCCGCCGAGGGCGAGCTGATCTCCGTCGGGAACATTCCTCATCTTCTCGTTGACGATGACTATCCGCGGATAGTCGGCAACGGTACCGAGGAAGAAAGGCCCATCCTCGATGTGGATCTTGATCATTTCAAAGACCAGCTTCTCCCGTTTCTCGATGTCGGGCTCGACCTTTGCCTGATCGTAGAGCTTCTGGAGCCGATCCACCGGGCTGCCTGGCTCTGGCTGCTCACGGGGTGGAGTCCGATCGCGAGGCGGCAGGTCGAGCTCGAGCTCAGCTTCGGGAGTACCCTGGACTGAGTACCATGCACCGTACAGCGGCGCCCAGCGGCTCAAGTCGATAGGTACTATCCACTGCGGGAAGACGATGAAGTTGGGACCATCGCCCAGCTCCCAGCTGTCGCGGATATCGAAGGTGGCGGTCTGGTCCATCATCTGCAGTGCGGAGCTGTCCACAGGGTTCAAGATGGTCCGAATGCCGATGGCCTCCCAATCAGCTTTGACCATTTCGTTGGTCTGCTGATCGGTCTTATTGATGACGGCATCGTGGTCGATGCGGACAGACAGCGGTGAACCGTCGGGGAAGTCCCGCCAGCCGTCGCCGTCATAGTCCTTCACGCCGATTGAATCCAGCAGCTGTTTGGCCTTCTCCGGATTGTACTCGACATAGGCATCACGCCACCGCCTATAGAGCTCGCGCCCTTCCTCGGTACGGTGGAACTCGATGGCCTTCGGGCTGAAGGTACCGGTGGTTATTTCGCCGAGGTTGAAGAACAGCATCCTCTGGATTCGCTCGCGGTTGATGGCATGGGACAAGGCCCGCCGGAACTCGGGTTTGCGGTAGAGCTCCTGCTTCTTAGGATCGGGGTGGTTCCAGTTCCAATAGTAGATGGGGCCGGTTCCGGAACCCGAATCCCAGAGGTAGACTTTATACCCGCCCATGGCTGCGTTTCTCTTCAGCATTGCCAAGTCGGACAGGGCAACATAAGGACGGACCTGCATATCGGCTTCGCCGTTGAGGAGCTTGAGCTTGATTACTTCCAAATCCTCTACGTAGTTGACTTCGATGCGGTCAATATAAGGCAGCTGATTGCCTGCCGTATCCACTGCGTAGTAGTAAGGATTGCGCTCCAAGACCAGCCGCCGTGCCGGCTCGTGCTCCACAGGCATCCACTCAGTCAGCACGGGGCACTCAGGATTGAACCACCACTCCATTTTTTCTTCGAAGACTTCGAAGTCCTCATAGTCGGAATAGTCGGGATGGAACTGCTTCAAATAGTGGGCGGGAACTATCAACCGTTCGCCGTGGTTGCAGCCGCTGGGCCACATGCAAAGCCGTTCTGGCAGCAGCGGCGCAGGAGCAGTGTAGGTGATCCGCAGAGTATAATCATCGAGGGCTTCAAATACAGCCATCTCGCCGCCGGCAATGAAGAGGTCCGGTACGGGGTCAGACATCTCTGGGTTCTTGGCCATATCTTCCCACCAGAACATAATGTCCTCGGTGGTCAGAGGATGACCGTCTGACCACTTGACTCCCTTGCGGATTCTGAAGGTCCAGACAGTGGCATCTTCATTGGATTCCCAGCTCTCAATCCAGTTGGGCTCAATGCCGAGTCCGTCATCTACCCAACGGATAGGTGAGTAGCCGTACATCATCATCTTGACGTACGCCCACTCCCGGTTAGTTGTCCACTTGACCCAGGTGCCGCCGTACTTGCCGATGGCCTCAAGGGGCTCAATTACCAGCGGGTTTTCGGGTAGACGCTCTTCCACTGGTGGGAGCAAACCGGCTTTCACTTTTTCTGCTAACATTGGAGCTTCGTTGTACTTGGCCAGCGCCGTTCCTCCTACAAGCAGAAGGATAAGGAGCGATGCAGTGAGAAACCAAGGCAGTCTTCTCATGCTGATACCTCCTTCGTCATTGTTCACATACGACAAGCGTTACCTTCACCTAGCTGAACTTGGGTGTCGATCAACTCACTATCGGCCTCCCATCACCTCCGCAGCCCTTTGTATGCACGCAACCGCCAATAGGTATATTCGTCAGAATGATCACAATCTCCTCCTTAACGGCGCATGATTGAATGAAAACCCTCACAAAATCTTAATTATAATGGCTATTGTAGATAAGCCCCAAGATATGGATAGAGACCTCTAAAGACAGCTAATGGGATAAATTCGGGTACAATTCCAAGAAAGAATCAGGAGAAGCGGGTCGTAGTCCTATTGTGGTATTCAGATAACAGGAGTGGAACAGCAAGCGCCGAATTGCTTATATCACGTATATTCGGCCGCGCTGCAATTCCTAGGGCTGCGGCCCAGTAAGGGGTTCTTCATGGAAAAGCGCGGAGAAGACAGCGGCTTTACGGTGGCGGCAGTTCTTGCGGCGGAGCAGTTCCGCACCAGTCCTCTGATGGCTGGAGCTGCTGCGGTAAGAAGAACTGTCTCTGAACTACAACACTATGGGGGAGTAAGCGATGGGGAGCAGGGTAAAAGTACTGACTTGGAACATCTGGAACTACAACAACTGGGAGGCGAGAAAAGGCTGGTTGATGCACCTACTGGCATCGCTTAAACCGGATATAGTGGCCCTGCAGGAGATTCGGTACAAATACCTGGAGGGCCCCAACCAAGCTGAAGAGCTGGCTGAGGGTCTTTGCGGGTACCATCTGGTGGTACAGCCGGCAGCCGTAGAAACACGCCATTGGGAAGGACTGGCAGTCTTCAGCAAGCTTCCAGTAGTAAAGGTTAATTACTGGGGCCTGTCCCGGGATCTAGGGGATCCAGACGATGCTCCCCACCAGCGAATTGTACTGGGTGTCCAGTTGGACTGCGGAGGTGAGTCCCTGTGTCTGTTTAACAGCCACTGGTCACTCAGTCGAAATGCCCGTCTGCGCACTGCCCAAGAAGCGCTGGAGTTCATAGCTGCCTTCGCGAAGGATAACAAGAGGATCGTTCTCCTAGGAGATTTCAATGCTCTGCCGGAGGAAGAGGCTGTCACTGTTCTCAGGGAAAGCTGCTTGGGCTTGAAAGATGCTTGGGAGTCAGCCTGCGGAGATGCTCCTGGAGGAACATGGGAGGTTCCTACCCCGCAACGGCGTATTGATTACATATTCTACGGTCCGGGTCTGTCTTTGCTGTCATGTGAAAGGGTGGGACTTTTGCCCAACAAAGAGGGGGTCTATGCTTCAGACCACGCGGGATTGCTGGCTGAGTTTGAGGTTAGCTGAGACTTCCAAATTCAAGCAGCCCGCAAACTGGCACAGCGGCCCAGTGAGGGGCAAGGTGTTCTTTTCCCTTCCTCGAATTAGATGCTGAAAAAGGTAAGGCCCCTGCTCGCATGCCGGGGGTAAGGAACGGTGAGGAGATATATGAACAGGATTATAGAAGTCGAAGGCCTAAAGAAATCCTACGGGCCTATCGAAGCGGTGAAGGGCATAGACTTTTTTGTGGAAGAGGGTGCCCTTTTTGCCTTTTTGGGGCCAAACGGAGCCGGCAAGTCGACCACCATTGATATTCTCAGCACCCTGCTCAAGCCGGATACCGGGAAGGTGACCGTTGGGGGCCATCAATTGGGCAGGGATGACGGCAAGATTCGGTCGGAAATCGGTATTGTGTTCCAGGACAGTTTATTGGACAAGCTCCTCACCGTAAGGGAGAACTTGGAGGTGCGGGGGAGCTTTTACGGCCTTAAGGGCAGGGAGCTTGCAGCTAGGATTGACTATGCAGCTGAACGCGCGGGGGTTACGGACTTTCTGGACCAGCTCTATGGTAAGCTGTCTGGAGGACAGAGAAGGCGGGCAGACATTGCCAGAGCCCTGCTGAACACGCCTAGGATCTTGTTCATGGATGAGCCCACCACCGGGCTTAATCCCCAAACCCGGCAGAGGGTTTGGGAGACCATAGAGCAGATCCAGAAGGATACGGGGATGACGGTTTTTCTCACCACTCACTACATGGAGGAAGCCGCCAAGGCAGATTACGTGGTGGTGATTGATCACGGCCTTATAGCTGCCAAAGGAACGCCCGCCCAGCTGAAGGAACAGTATACTTCGGATTATCTCATCCTTCATGGAGGGGATAGGAGGAAAGTCGAAGACATTGTCCGGAAGATGGGCTGTATCTATGAAGCCTATGCGGACACCATTACCATTGAGCTGGAGTCTACCCTGGATGCCCTGCCGATCTTGGACCAGTGCAGGGACAGCATCCGAGGCTTTGAGGTCATACAAGGCTCTATGGATGACGCTTTTATTAAGATCACCGGCAGGGAGTTGAGGGAATGAGGGCTCTAGTAAAGAGGAATTTGCTGCTGTTTTTCCGGGATCGGGCGGCAGTTTTCTTTTCGCTTCTGGCTGTGTTTGTCATCATCGGTTTGTACCTTCTCTTCTTGGGAGATGTGATGAAGAACGATTTCAGGAAGCTCGGCAATGCCGGGCCCCTAGTGGACAACTGGATCATGGCCGGGATCATAGCCGTCACGCCTATCACCACGGTGATGGGGGCACTGGGAAACATGATCGATGACCTGCGCTTTAAGATCAACAAAGACTTTCTGTCTTCCCCCATCAAGAGAAGCACGTTGGCCGGCGGGTATATTGTGAGCAGTTTTATCATTGGGGTAGTTATAACCTCGGTGACCATAGTCCTGGCAGAAGTGTATATAGCCGTCAACGGAGGAGACCTGTTGACTACAGCCGCCTTGGGGAAAGTCGTAGCGGTCGTGATCCTAAACTGCCTCTCGGCTACTTTCATGCTGTTTTTCATAGTCTCCCTGTTTAAAAGCGCCAATGCTTATTCTACCGCATCCACCTTAATCGGTACCTTGATTGGATTTCTAACTGGGATTTACATACCAATAGGCGCCCTGCCAGAACCTATACAGATGATCATCAAGTTATTTCCACCCTCTCACGCGGCTATGCTCATCCGGAGAATCATGATGGAACCGGCTGAGGCAGCGATCTTTGCCGGAGCCCCTGTATCGGAAATAATGCGGTATCGCCTGACTCTGGGAGTTGCCTTTGATTGGGGAGGGAGGATCATCACCCCGTGGGAAAGCGTACTGTATCTCGTGGTGGTGGGCGCCGTATTCTTCCTGCTTTCTGTATGGAAGATCTCTAGGAAGCAGGTGTGAGAAACGGTGCGAGCTATTAGGGCCCACCCGCGAAGGTGCCGACGGTGGGCCCTTAACGGGAAAGCTTTCACAGCTCGGAGATCTCTACCTGCCGGCCGTTTTGGTTGGCAGAAAGGTACACAGCCTCGATGATCTTGGCAACATTGATGATTTCCCTGGCCGTCGTTAGAGGCTGCTTCCCTTCTCGGATGCAGTCAATGAAATGGGCTATCTCGGCTTCATAGACGTTGATCTCCTTATCCACCAGGGGTTCGATGTCTAGAAGGCTGCCCGCTTCTTCGCCGAAGATCCTGAGGCCTCGGGCATCTTCCAGGGCGCCGGCCTTGGTGCCGAAAAGCTGCAGATAGGAGTTGGGTTCACAGTTCCCAGCCCAGCTGGCCTCCAGCACCAGTGTTGCGCCGTTAGCAAACTGCACATAGCCCGATGCCATATCTTCGACGTCATTTATGCCGACAAACACATCGCCGATCCTGGTCTCCAGGGGAGGCCAGCCGCCGTCCACGGCATTGTCTCTAAAAGCTTGGTATACAGCTCCAGATACAGCCACAGGTTCTGGAGCTCCCATCAGCCAATATACCCTGTCCAAGACGTGGACGCCGATATCCAGCATGCAGCCTCCGCCGGAAAGGGATTTGGTAGTAAACCAGCCGCCCAGACCGGGAATACCCCGCCGCCTTATGTAGCTGCCTTTTGCATAGTAAATGTCTCCCAGCTTACCTTCCTCGATAAACTTCTTAAGCACCCTTGAGGCTCCGGTGAACCTTTGGCAGAAGGCAGCCATAAAGACTTTGCCGCTGGCCTCCGCAGCCGCAACGATAGCCTCTGCATCTTCCCCTGTGACAGCTACCGGTTTTTCGCAAAGCACGTGCTTGCCGGCATTAAGAGCATTGACGCTCATCTCCCGATGCAGGTAGTTGGGAGTGCAGATACTGACCGCATCGATATTGGCCTTTTCCAGCATCTCCCGGTAATCCACAAAGCGTTGAGGGATACCAAATCTCTCGGCTACATATGCACTCTTTTTTTCATTGATGTCAGCAACGGCGGCAACTTCAACACCGGGGATCTTTTGATAAGCCGGCAGATGCCCGTACTGAGCAATACCGCCGGCACCGATAATCCCCACCCTAATAGTCTCCATACGATCTCCTCCCTTTTTGGACAATAGATGACACAGAAGTGTTACGGATTTCGCCAGCGTACCTCTAAATTCCTATGGTCAGTAAAATCAATTCACGCCTAAACATTCAAGTATGATTGACTTAGTCCTTTCCGGCGCAAAGAGGTTATTCGGCCTTTGCGTATAATGAGAAGTAGAGTATGGAAAGCCTGGGGGCTTTCTTCCTTTATGGGCGCCAAAAGGATGCTTCAATGGCTAGATACAATGCCTGTTACACACTAGATTGGAGGGCTGGACATGACCAATAAGGTGAGCAAAGTCTGGTTTGCACCTGTAAAAGATAATCCCGCAAAGGAAGAAGTAGCGCAGAAGACTCTGGATCTCTACCGGGCAGCTAACTTCCAGAGCATCCTCGAAGAAGGCGATCTGGTGGCAATGAAGATGCATTTTGGCGAAAAGAACAACACCGGCTATATAAAGCCTGATTATCTCAAGCTATTGATCAAAGCTCTCAAGGATGCCGGCGCAAAACCGTACCTGACCGATGCTAATACCCTTTACCGAGGCGAGCGGTCCAACTCAGTAGACCATCTGATGCAGGCCTATGCCCACGGGTTCGGGCCTGAGAACATAGGGATACCGGTGATCATCGCTGATGGGATTCGCTCCAAGAGCTATGAAGAAGTACCGATTGATGGCGTCCATTTCAAGAGTGTAAAAATCGCCAATGACATCCTCCACAGTGATGTCTTATTCGTACTGTCCCATCCCACCGGTCATGGGGGTACCGGCCTCGGCGCGGCCATCAAGAACATCGGAATGGGAAGTGCCAGCCGCAGCGGCAAGCAGAATCAGCACTCCGATGTAAAGCCGCGGATTCTAAGGCACATGTGCCGGGCGTGCGGACTCTGCATCAAGTGGTGTCCGGTGAATGCCATCAGTATGGTGGAAGGTAAGGCCTACATCGACGAGAGTATTTGCTATGGGTGTGCAGAGTGCGTTGCCACGTGCCGATTCGGTGCAGTGAAGGTCAATTGGGAGGGAACTAGCAGGTCCCTGCAGGAAAAAATGGCAGAATACGCCTGGGGAGCTATCAAGGATAAGCGGGACAAGGTTGCTTGCTTCAACTTCATAATTCACGTGACCAAGGAATGCGACTGTGCCGGAAAAGCTCAGCCGGCTGTAATCCGAGATGTTGGGATTCTGGCCTCATACGATCCAGTGGCAATTGATCAAGCAACAGTGGACCTTATAGCCGAAACGGCCAAGAAGGACATATTCAAGGACATGTGGCCCGAGAATGACTACAATGCTCAGCTTGATCACGCTGAAAGACTGGGAATGGGGACCCGCCGATATGAATTGATCACGATTGGGGACTAGGTATGGGTGTTGCAGTGCGAGATTATTCCAGGGAGGATTCTGTTCAGCGCCGCAACTTTTGGGCGCTTTTGGGAGACGGAGTGCTGTTCACTCCGGCCTTGGCCCTTTTTGATCCGGCTACGACAATGCCCCTCTTAGTTGACAGGCTCACCGGTTCATCTGTGCTGGTGGGCCTGGTGGGCACTTTGAGGTTTGCAAGTCAGTGGCTTCCCGCTCTGCCGGTGGCCAACTTCGTCAAGCACCGGGAGCGGAAGCTGCGGTGGCTGCTTTATGCTTGTCTTACCAGGATCCCCATCGGTTTCTTGGGAGCAGCGCTGCTGTCTGCCCATCAAGTACCATTAGCGCTGCTCCTTACGATGGTTTTCGTAACCCATGCCCTCTTTTGGCTGGGGGAGGGGTGTGCGGGAGTCGCCTGGACCGATATTGTCGGCAAGTGCATTCCCAAGGCGCAAAGAGGCCGCTTCTTCGGCCTGATGCAGGCCTTTGGCAGTCTGGGTGCCTTTTGCCTGGGCTTTTTCGTTACATGGATCCTGGAAAGCGAAGCATATGTCTTTCCTGCCGATTATGGACTGCTGTTTATCCTGGCCTTTGTCCTTTTTATGGCTTCTCTTGCCTCTATAGCTTTTGTCAAAGAACCGCCAGGTAAGGCTTACAAAGACGCCGAGCCTTTTGTCCAGTTTCTGAAGCGGGTGCCTGACTACCTGAGGCGAGAGCCGGTGTTTGTGCGGATCGTAGCCAAGCTCTTTCTCATCGGCCTAAACGGCTTGGCCCTTCCTTTTTACGTTGTTTATGCTAAGGAAATCCTGGGACTACCGGCCGGTGCCGCAGGGTATTTTATCTCCGCTCAGACTTTAGGTTCGGTGGCCGGGGGTCTCCTTTGGGGCTATCTCGGCCACGCTGTAGGTTACCGGAGGGTATTGGGCTATGTTGGTATATCCCAAGCCCTAGCTCCCGCCGCGGCACTGTCTGCGGCCTTGGTTCCATCACCAGGCGGCAGGCTGACGGCAATGCTGGCGGCTTACGTTTTTATTGGCATTGGGGCCAGCGGCTGGTCTGTTGGTACCAACTGTATCATGGAGACGGTGCCGCCGCAAGACCTCACGGTTTACGCAGCTCTCTCCAGCACAATGCAGATACCCCTGTTTTTGGCACCCTTCATTGGGGGTTTCATAGTGACGGCGGCAGGTTATGAACTTGTGTTTGCTCTAGCTGCGGTGCTGCCGGCCTTGGCACAGGCAAGGCCGCTGCCGGCAAGGTTCACTGTGGAGTCTATGGAGGCGTGAGCTGAATCAGGACTTAGTTAGTATCACTAAGAAGGAGCTAGTCATTCCCAATGAAGGAGGTGTGGGAAATGAACATCAAGGTATTAGGTTCAGGCTGTGCCAAGTGCGACAAATTAGAGCGGTTGGTGCGGGAAGTGGTGGAGGAAGAAGGACTTGCTGCCCAGGTTGAGAAAGTCACAGACCCCATGGAGATAATGAGCTACGGAGTAACCTTTACGCCTGCACTGGTGGTCAATGAGAAAGTACTGTGCAGCGGTATTGTGCCGGATAAGGGCAAACTGAAGGAATGGCTACGGAAAGGTTCTGAGGTGCAGTAAAGCGGATGCCGGTGTTTTGGCAGACTGGCTGAACCTCTCCAAGAGACCGCCTCAACCCCGGCAGCAACAAGGCTTTCTGTCAGCCTAATACACTATTATTCGGCTGGATCCCAGTTAGGAGCATGAGATGAGCAAGGGATTTTTCCCGTTAAGAAAGAACACTTACACATGAGCTGTCACAATGGATATTAACATTTGCCGCAGATCTGAGGAGGGACTGGGATTGGCTCACAAAGGAAAGAAGTTTCTGGCCTTTGATTTGGGCGCGGAAAGCGGACGGGCTATCGTCGGTCATTTCGATGGCGAGCGCATCGAACTTGAGATTCTGCACCGGTTTCCCAATCAGCCGGTCACTGTGCAGTCTACCACCTACTGGGATGTGCTGAGGCTGTTTCATGAGATGAAGCAGGGGCTTGCCCAGTGTGTAAGGAAGTACGGCGGGGACGTAGCCAGTATGGCCGTAGATACCTGGGGTGTAGATTTCGGCCTGTTGGGTCCTGGCGATGAGCTGTTGGGCAATCCAATCCACTACCGGGATCCTCATACTGAAGGCATCATGGAAGAAGCCTTTAGGATAGTCCCCCGGGAAGAGCTGTTTGGCGCGACGGGCAATCAGTTTATGAGGTTTAACACTCTGTTTCAGCTCCTGGCCCTAGTGAAAAGAGAGTCTCCCCTTTTGGCCCAAGCTAAGACAATGCTGCTGATGCCCAACCTCTTCGATTTTTGGTTTACCGGGAGGAAGATCACCGAGTTTACCATCGCCTCTACCACCCAGATGCTCAATCCTTACCAGCGCAATTGGGCCTTCGACCTCTTGGATAAGTTCTCTATCAGCCGGGAGCTTTTGACTGACGTTGTAGAGCCGGGGACAGTAGTCGGCACAGTCAGGGAGTCCATTACGGAGGAGCTGGGCATTGAAGGAGCCGAGATTACGGTAATTGCTCCGGCCAGCCACGATACGGGATCTGCGGTGGCTGCCGTGCCTGCTGAGGAAAGCGACTATGTATACATAAGCTCTGGTACCTGGTCGCTCATGGGGGTGGAAGTCAAAAACCCCATCGTCAATGAACAGAGCCTGGCCAACAACTTCACTAACGAGGGCGGGGTGTGCGGAACTTATCGGTTTTTGAAGAATATCATGGGGCTTTGGCTGGTTCAGCAGTGCCGCCGCAGCTTCCGCCGGACAGGCAACGAATACTCGTATCAGGAACTCACTGAGATGGCCAAATCTGCAAAGCCCCTGCAGGCCTTTATCGATCCCGATGCCGATGAGTTCATGAACCCGCCGGATATGCCTGAGGCCATTCAAGATTTCTGCCGCCGTACCGATCAGCCGATACCCGAAACAGAAGCAGAGCTTGTCCGCTGCTGTATAGAAAGCTTGGCTTTGAAATACCGCTGGACTGTAGACAGGCTGGCGGAGATCACCGGCAGACCGGCTCGGATAATCCACATGGTGGGTGGAGGAACGCAAAACGAACTTCTCTGTCAGTTGGCTGCAGATGCCACGGGACTGCCGGTGGTGGCCGGACCCATCGAGGCAACGGCAGCCGGGAATATCTTGATGCAGGCCATGGCTTTGGGAGAGATTAAGTCCCTGGAGGAGGCAAGGCAGCTTATCCGCCGCTCTTTCCCTGTTAAGGTGTACGAACCCCAGGACAAGGGGCCATGGGATCAAGTTTATCCAAAATTCAATGCGCTGGTGGTCAAATAGAGCGTCAGGACCACTAACCACTAATTGAAGCGGGAGGGAGTACTCATGCTGGAACAGCTGAAGGAAGAAGTACTAGTCGCAAATCTAGAGTTGCCTAAGCGGGGCCTTGTTATCTATACCTGGGGCAACGTCAGCGGGATCTGCAGGGAGCGGGGTCTGGTGGTCATCAAGCCAAGCGGAGTCTCCTATGAAGAAATGAAAGCCGAAGATATGGTGGTAGTGGACTTGGAGGGCAATGTGGTAGAGGGGAACCTTCGCCCCTCATCGGATACCCCAACCCACTTGGCCCTTTACCGGGCTTGGCCCGAGGTGGGAGGCATTGTCCACACCCACTCTACCTATGCAACGGTTTGGGCCCAGGCCCGCATGGGAATACCTTGTTTAGGGACAACCCATGCCGATTATTTCTACGGCGAGATCCCCTGCACTCGACCTTTGACGACAGAGGAGATTGCCGGCGATTACGAAGAGGAAACCGGCAACGCCATCGTCAAGACCTTTGCCGGGCGGGATCCTATGTCCATGCCGGGAGTTTTAGTTGCAGGGCACGGACCCTTTACCTGGGGTAAAGATCCGGCGGAGGCAGTCCACAACAGCGTGGTTCTGGAGCAGGTGGCGCTGATGGCCCTGGCGACGGTTTCCTTAGCACCAGACATCGGACCCATTCACCAGGGGCTCTTGGATAAGCATTTCCTCCGAAAGCACGGGCCTGGTGCCTACTACGGACAGAAGAAGTAGTCAAGAACACCCAGACAGGGTTTTCGCTGCACAGCAAGGGACTGCCCCGGGTCTTCCCGGGGTGGAGCAGGAAGCGGGAAGTAAGTAGAACTACGGTTTTGCAGTAGAAAGCCATCGTCTGTATATCCGGATAGAGGGAGATGTGATAACCATGATCCGCAGGGCGGGTGAAATGGTGAAAGAAGTCCGGGAGAGGATGCGGGGCGGAGAGGGTTCCGTTGAGCTTCTGCATGTTTTCAAGAAGGATGAGCTTAAGGGCCGTGCCCGCCTATTTGCCAAGATCACTTTGCAGCCCGGGTGTTCCATAGGATTTCACGAGCACATTGATGAGGAAGAGCTTTTCTACATTCTCCGCGGTACCGGCACAGTCAATGATGCCGGCAAGGAGGAAGTTGTCAAGGCAGGGGATGCTATTCTAACCGGCGGCGGTGCTGGACACAGTATAGCCAACACCGGGGATGAGCCTTTGGAGATCATGGCTGCAATTCTACTCTACTAGATGGAGGTATCTGAATGCGGGTTGAATTAGCATACGGCCGCCAGTGGCTGCCGGTGGAGCTGCCTGATGGCATTACCGATGTAGTGACACCCAGGTTTGTTGAGGGTCTGCCCGATGAGGAGCAGGCTCTGAAGGAGGCACTGCGCAATCCCATTGGGTCTCGGCCGGTGAAAGAGCTGGTCAAACCAGGGGATAGAGTTGCTATCGTATTCTGCGACGGTACAAGGCCCATGCCCAGCAGCCGAGTGTTGCCTCCTTTGCTTGCCGAACTGGAGACCGTGCCGAATGTAGATATCGTGCTGATCAATGCACTAGGCACCCACCGCCGCAATACGGAGGAAGAGCTGGACCGCATCTTGGGTCCCGAAATAGCGAGGAAATACGAGGTTGTTCAGTCGTATATCGGTGAGGAAGATGCGTACGTAAAGGTGGGAGTTGCCAAGGCCGGCTATGACGTCAAGCTGCGGAAGGAATACGTGGAGGCTGATGTCCGGATTGTAACTGGATTCATCGAGCCCCACTTTTTCGCCGGCTTCAGCGGAGGGCCGAAGCTGGTCGCTCCGGGAGTGGCCAGTGGAGATACCATCATGAATCTCCACAGTGCAGAGCTCATTGGACATCCCCGTTCTGTGTGGGGGCTGTCCTATAGAGAAGGCAATCCGCTTTCTCAGGCGCTGCTGGAGGTTGCCAAGATGTGTCCTCCCGCCTTCAGCCTGAATGTTACCCTGAACCGCAAGCATGAGATCACAGGAGTATTCGCCGGCGATTTGGAGGAGGCCCATCAGGTGGGCATAGATTTTGTCCGGAAGACCGCGATGCAGGAAGTCCCGGAACCATATGACATAGTCATTACCACCAACAGCGGATATCCGCTGGATCAGAACCTGTACCAGACGGTGAAAGGCATGTCTGCTGCAGCCCGGATCGTGAAAGAGGGCGGGGTGATCATCGCTGCGGCAGAGTGCAGCGACGGTTACCCCAACCACGGGAACTACCGGGACATTTTGCTGGACTCTCCATCCATGTGTCACTTCCTAGAGCACGTGAAGGAGGAGAAGTACAACATCACCGATCGGTGGCAGGTGCAGATACAGGCTATGGTCCAAGTGAAGGCAGATGTTTACCTGTATACCCATGGACTGACCGATGAAGAAGTTAAGGCTGCCCACCTAAAGCCCTGCCACGATATTTCCGCCTTGGTCAGGGAACTGGTGGATGAGCGGGGAGGCAGTGCCCGCATCTGCGTGCTGCCGGAAGGCCCAATGACAATTCCCTACGTGAAAGAGTGAAGCAGCTGACCGAGAATGAACTTCCGACCAGCTGATTGAGGAGACCGGGACTTGGGTCTTGGTCTTCTCTTTTTTTGCCTTGGACTTGAGTTTCAGGGCATTCGAAGGTAAGAATACCGGATAACCGCTCTACAACTAATTCCAAATCATTGATAATAGTTTTGATTAGTCTTCGGCAGGGTATACATATATTGACTATCTAAGCTACAAGACGATGGATCGCATGCGAGACTATGGACGATGTAGGAAGTGGAGGAAATGGTGGACCAGCTGGCCGCATACGTAGATTATCTATTGATAGACTATGTAAAGAACCTCAACGTCGGACTTCAACCTTCGGAGTATTAGTTGAGTCCGTATAATTGTGTAAAATTGGTTTCCCCATGAAATAAAAGAAGCCATTTCTTGTGTCCCTCGGTTAGAATGAAATTGCAACCATAACATCCTAGAGAGGAGACATCAGAAATGGCTCA